>NZ_QXIJ01000012.1:0-94601 GCF_003665925.1 Halobellus sp. Atlit-38R | reverse complement strand
GGTGTCGCCTCTCGCTCCACAAATTCTAACTCCGGGAAGTCGCTAGCTTCGATGAGGCGGGTGGGTTTTGGCATAGGCACCAAGAACTCACGTCCGCCTCGTCCTTCGACCTTATCTGAACACTGCCTGGGCAACAGTCTGGCGGTTGGTCAGTGCCGGGTCGGCTTCCTCCCCACCCTACTCGCTTGTGCTTCCACCAGAGGCGGAAGCCCTGCGCTCCTTGAGGGTGGGGCCTCCGCCTTGACTTAGGTGAATCGACGCCGCGCGTACGTCAGCGGAACCGACGTGAATACTCCAGCGATGGCAGCAACCCCGAGGACGATCGCGATGAGTAACGCGACTTCAGGGACCAGTACCATCTCGAAGCCCCAGACCCGAACAAATTGAGCCGTCCACAGAATCCCCGTGACCAACGCCGTGGTGAGGCCGAAGACGGCCCCCGGGAAATACGTGTACAGCGCTCGACGTTCGACGATCACCCACCAGACGACTGCTCCGATCACGAACGCTGGGCTTGCTACGATGATCGGCCAGTACGCTGTCGAGAGGCTAATCACTTCTGCGAATAGCGAGAGTATGTCGGAAAGGACAAGGCCAACCACTGTCGCACAGATGAACATATAGCCGCCTGCGTAGAGCGCCCACTTTCTTTCGGGACCTCTGCTTGATCCAAAGAGGGGCTCACTATCCATAGCTAGTCGTATCTCTCGTTCGATGAAAAGTTGGTATGCCCGGGTGGAAAACTACGCGCCACAGATCGGGCAGGTCAACGACCCCTTACGTCACGACTCCCGAACTGCACGACGAGTTCCTCAGTCGTGAGGGCGTAGACAGTCATCTCTCTGCCCTTTTCAGAGTACCACGTATCAACACCTTCGACCAATCCAGCCTCCGAAAGCCGGGAGAGATGATACCTAACATTTTGGATGGATGTATCTACCGCTTCAGCGACATCTGATGCGGTTAGTGGCTCGGTTTCGAGGCGACTGATGATTGCTTGCGCAGTTTCTGAGGATATGGCTTGAAGTATCTCTACTGACTCCCCGTCTGGAACCACGACATCAGTCCGTTTGTCGGGGACGTGATCAACTGACGATTGCCGTGGAAAGGCGCTTGACATTGTGGATGGTGTATATCGAGTTACTCGTTCACTTTGTTCGGTTCATCTCGAACAAACGAATCAAACAACTTAACACTAACGAACTCTAATAGCGAAATATGTCTTCCCGGCGTATCCAGCACCGTATCGGAGTCACTATCTATCTATGAGTAGCGAGGACGTCGCCCAAGCGCGTGAGCGTGTTATCGAGTCGATGGAGCAGTCTGCGGAAGTATACGGGCTGAGCCGAAGCGCCGGCCGCATCTACGGCGTTTTATATTTCGCTGAAGAGCCGCTCTCGATCCCGGATCTCGTTGGCACGACCGGCTATGCCAAATCCACGGTCAGTAATGTGACCCGCAAGCTGAGCCGCCTCGGCCTCATTCATCGCCGGTCGTCAGACGGAGGTGGGCGACGCGTTCGCTTCGAGGCCGAGCGCGAGGTCTGGTTTATCATTCAGGATGTCTTCCAGCAGTACATTGACCGGGAGATCCAGGCGTCACTTCGCACGTTGCAACGGGCTGAAAGGCAACTTCCAGCCGAGAGGGGCGGTCACGAGGCAGAGCGCATTCAAGACCTCCGTGACACCTACGAAGATCTGCAAGAAATCGTCGCGCTCACATCTGGGTTATCGGTGTCAGAACTCCGTGAAGCACTCGAAGCCTACGAGTAAAGAGACCGCGCAGCTCTCACCAGTGGACGGTGTAGGTACACATATCGGCTCCTTCTCGGCGGCAAGCGTCACCCGTCTCTTCGATAAAGACGAACTCATCGACAGTCGCATACTGTTGGGCGACACCGCGAATGAGTCCGCGGTCGAACGGGCACGGGTACGGATTATAACAAACGACCTCACCTGATTGATCGTCGGTTCGGGAGAACTGGTAGTATCCAATGTCGCCGCCACGGTGATTCCGCTGATATGCGTCGTCGATCGAGCGAAGGCCTTCTGAAATCGTCTCGATAGCAGTGGGCCAATCGGCCACCTCCGGGATTTGTGCTCCGAGTCGATCCAAAATGTGCGGTTCCAGGTCTGTCGCAATGGTCTCGAACGCGTTCAGCCACGCCTGCTGCGGATACCATTCATCAGGAGTCGGGTCAGTGATCCCTTCCTCGGCAAGCGCGTTGATTGCGTGTTGCCGATAGTGCGCTGAGAACTTCCCCATTGCTTCTTCAATAACAGTCAGGACCGTCTTCCCGTTGACTTCGACATTCTCATCAAATGCCTCGTAGGTGGCCATTGTGTGAAATACGAGACTGCGTAGAAATAAAGTCCCTGTAAGTAGGCCGTCATATGCCTCCGCTTAGTGCCGACATCCGTAACAAGACAGATGTGAGGGATCTCTGCACAGTCAACCGTGCACTACCGAGGGTTAGTAAGAAATCTCCCCGACCAAACCCAATAATTATTCCATAACAATTTTTATAACAGTATAGATCGCTATATATTTGGATTATATAAATGGATTCAAGAACTATGTCTGTTTCCTTGCAGAATATTGAATACCCAGGACTCCATCTTGTTTGTATGGGAAATCGCCGTATCAAGTCGGCAGAAAGGCTTTTTTCTATTATTGAGGCATTTCGTGAATATGGACGGTTAGGCGTTACCGAACTGAGTGACATTCTCAATATCTCGAAAGCAAATGCTCATCATTATGTATCAACTCTCAGAGATTATGACTATGTAGTCAAGAAAAATGATAAGTACGAGTTGGGACTTGAATTCTTTGCAGTCGCAGTTGATACTCGAGAACAGTCGCCTGTCTACCGCGTAGCAAAAGAGGATTTGGCCCGTCTCGCAGATGAGACTGGGGAAACAGCCTGGTGTATGGTTGAGCAAAATGGAATGGGAATGTTCATCGATGGTTACATTGCTGGTCGATCTATAGACCGAGAATCTATCATCGGCACATGGAAACCTCTTCACGCAAACTCGGCAGGAAAGGCAATTTTAGCAAATCTACCTGCAGACCGACGTAATACTATTATTGATAGGTCTGAGTTGGAACCGTTGACAGAGAACACCATCACAGAGCGCAACAAACTGCGTCAAGAGCTCAAAGAGATCCAAGAGAGAGGCTTTTCAACAAATTTCGGCGAAGATCTGAGCGGAATACACGCTGTGGGAACTCCGATTTTCGATCAGAACTCCGAGGTCGCTGCCGGTATCTCAGTCGCCGGGTCAGCGACCCGGCTAACGAAGGAATACTGCAAAAACGAACTTGCTCCGTTAGTCAGATCAGTAGCCGATGACATCGAATTCAACCTCGCATATCGGTAATCTGAACGCTCTTGTAACGCCCTCTCAATCAACGGGTAACATAGATATGATGAAAATATTCGTCATCACTTATTGAAATATTACTCTTTGATCTCCTGACTCAGCTAGCACTCCCTTGTTACTCACCCATAATTGCGACCACGGGGCGGTCAGCTTCCAGTAGAATCGACTGTGTTTTGCTGCCAAACACCGCCTTTCCGGCAGGCGAACGTTTTCGGCCCCCGACTACAATATACCGAACTCCTTGTTCCTCCGCATAGCGGGTTACCTCTGCAGAGACATCACCAACGCGTCCAATTGTTTCATATGAACAAGTAATGTCTGAGGCGGCATTCTCGGCGTGCCTTGCTGCCTCGGCTCGAATCTTGTCCAGACTAACTGGTGAATTGTCCTTCTTTACACTTGTTGTTTCGATATCGAGAAACTCGCGACGGGTCATAATATGTATTATCTGGAGTGGTTCCTCAAACGCCTGTGCCAACTCAGCGGCCTCTTCGACAACGTGCTTTGCTCGGTCAGACCGATCTACTGCCACAAGAATAACCATACCCCAATCATCAGAACTAATCATCATAAGTATTCTCGTTGCGTCATAGACCGCAAATCAATCGAATAAAACGAAGGGCGGACAGGCTCCGAGGCGACCACGATCAGTTTGGTACCCAGATAGTTAACCGGACGCTGTGATTGAAGGGGTCTTCTTGAGAAGTGTCAGTCAGTATATCTGCTGACTAACCGGTTGTTTCCGGCAAAATGCGGACTTTCTTGTCGCACGCTCGGCGGAACTACCCGAAGTGTATCAAGAGTAATGTCGAAATTAATCGCTCAGGTCGCCCAGTAGGCCAGCATCTGGTTTGCCAATAACAAACACTAGGTACTGTCTCAAGCAATGACATAAGACATTACAAAACTACAATTGTAATAGAATAAATGTGGATGCCGGATGTTGCCTGGCGAAAGCAAAATCAACGACCAACAACTTTTGCCAATATCAAACACTTTCCACCTAATTTTCGTTTTAGAGCCCAATCTCAGTCCGGTTATGTACTTACGATAGGAAGTGGACTGCACTATTCGAGGTCACTCAGATCTGAGCGTCTATTTTCACGGTTAGCGATTCTGGTTGCTGCGATGTCAAAACTTAATTCCCTTCCTCTAAACTGTATTCTATGATCTGTTCACGAGTACCGCTCTCCAATCGCAAAAGAATTGAACGCCATCTCTTCAGCGTAATTAACTGGGGGATCCGTTCCACTAGCAGAACTCTATCTTCTCCTGATCGTTTACGGGGGCCGATAGCCCGGACGTATGAATTTCCAATAATGCGACGTTTCTCCTCAATAGGTGTGGAGAAATGAGGTCCCGTTTATCGACCGTCCTTCAGACGATCGGTACACAATTTGCAAAAGCTCTTGAGCACGCCAATATTGTTGAGCGGTCTCGACTTCAGTCAACCCTCAATCTGTCGTGGCCACGAATCGTCACTGGGATCGCGCGTATGTCTCAGCAGACGGCTGACTTGGCGATGGTCGGTACGGTGCTTGGTCCGCCTGCAATTGCAGGCCTCGCATTCGCGTACGCCTACTGGCAGATCGGGAACCGGGTGTCTCTGGGTCTTTCAGGAGGGGCAATAAGTCTCGTTTCCCAATACTTTGGCGCTGACAATATCGAGTTAGCCAACCGAACGATCGGCCAGAGCTACGTACTGGCTGCGGTGATCTCTCTTCCGTTGACCGGGGTATATTTATATTATTCATCGACGCTAGTGGGACTGCTGGGAGGGTCACCGGAAGCAATTGGGTATGGATCGACCTATCTTTCGATTTTGGCTCCTGCGCTTTTCTTTGAGTACTGTAACAAGGTCGCAAGCCGAGTATTTGCTGCTATTGGCGATACGCTCACCCCGATGGTGATCAGAGCAGGAGGGGCAGTTATCAATATCGTCGTGAATGTGTTCCTGATCTTTGGATTTGAGCTCGGCGTTATTGGTGCAGCAATCGGAACTCTCGTAGCCACTGTCACAGTAACGATAGTCTTCTTATGGGGTCTTCTCGGGCTTAGATACCCGATACGCCAGCCAGTCCCGATCAGAATATCGTTCACTGGTGGCCGTATCGATCTCTCCCTCCTTCGATCGCTCATCAGGGTCAGTGGACCACTTATGTTCCAAGAAGTAGCCAGAGCCATCGTGGTGTTCCCTCTATTGGCTATCGCTGCGGTCTATGGATCCACGGTGGTCGCTGCATTTGAGGTTGCTCGTCGGGTCCGGGGATTGGTTAATTCGCCTGCTTGGGGATTCTCGATGGCGGCGAGCAGTCTCGTCGGGCGTCACCTAGGGGCAAATGAAATCAGAGACGCAACCCAGTATGGAATTGGTATCTTTCGCCTTACCATCGTCACATTCGTCTTGATCGCGGTTGTTGTAATCTCGTTGTCGAGCCAAATCGCAAACGTGTTCGTCGATGATCCAAATTCGATTGAGGTGACGGCGTTGTTCATACGTATCGCAGCGATTGCCTCAATTGGCCTCGGGATCGACAAAGCAGCCACAGGAGTATTGCGGGGGGCCGGCGACACCCACTGGTTGTTTTACGCTACCATCGTCGGACTGTACCTCGTTTCTGTGCCGGTTGCATATATTGGAGTAATCACACCGCTGGGCGTATCTATGCTGTATCTCGCGCTTCTGTTAGAGACATTCGTCCCTGCCGCAATCACATCGTATCGATTCCGCCTCGGTGTGTGGAAAACTGCCGGCTGTTCATATCGCCAGCAGACGGACCAGCCAGTAGAATAGTTGGCTGCTGTTCACTTCGCACTCCTATCCCAAGTGCGAACTTGGCTCTCCTCAACGTCTTAGTGATGTGGTTTTCTAATGGCGGCTGAACGGCTCACTGTCTGGAAGATCAGAACTGGCATACGACGACGCGAAAAAAGAGCTGAGAAGCCGGACTATATCTCTACTTGGATCTCGTTGTCCTCGGTAGAAACCTCGAAGGTCCGCATTCGTTTGCCTGTCGCAGGATTCTCTCCTGTCTTGAGGTCAAACTTCCAGTCGTGACCTGGACAAGTCATCCAGCACTCTTCTTGGTTAATGACACCGGGGCCTTCAGTGATGCAGTCCTCCTCATTGATCCGCTCTTGTGTCGCAGTGTGGAGGCGCTGTCGCCTATGTAAACAGACGTTCTGAATGCCGTAGAACTCGCCGCCGATGTTGACGATAGCGATCTCTATGCCGTCGACCTCAACGCCCATCACTTCGCCCTCTGGAATCTCATCAACAGATGCAACGGTGTGCTTTGTCATAGTGGTATATTGAATTGCTGTGTGCTAACTGGTAGATCCAGGTCAGATACGGAAGACTTCCTGGGCGTTTCCACGGAAGAGGCTATCCTTCAGTTCTTCGTCGATCGCAGGGTTGTCGATAATCCACGTCGGCGGATCGTTCGTGCTGTGGGGCCAGTCAGTCGCAAAGATCATAGTATTCTCTGCCTGTTCGATCTCGAGCAACCATTCGTAGTGACGGTTGCTGTCTGGAAGACAGACAGGCTGGGTCGAGAAATAGAAGTTGTCGAACAGATATTCGCTCGGCATCCGGTCAAGGTACTTTTTGCCTTGGTCGTACATCCGCTCCGCCAACTGAATATCTTCAGGTGTGTGCTGATAGAATTCGTCAATCCGGTATGCCACGAATGGGAGCCAGTGGTAACCTCCCTCCTGATAGACGACGTTGAGTTCCGGGTACTTATCGAAGACGCCCGTCACGATCATATTGACCGCGTTCATCATCGCGTGCATCGCCGGGGCAAAGCCGATGGCTTCGATCCACGTTCGAATTGCTCCTCCGTTCGGCGTTGACGGATCTGGATACGATGCCACGTCAAGGTGCAACGTGAGGGGAAGATCAAGCTCCAGCAGCTTCTCGTAAACCCTGTCGTATTCAGGGTTGCCTAGCCGCCAGTATTTCCCAAACCAGGCGTAGGCACCGGCGATGTCATCCTCATCACCGATCCGCTCAAGTTCTTCGACCGTTGCCTCGGGGTCCCACAGTGGAATCATCGCCTGTCCGCGGATATTTTCGTGGACGCTGGTAACCTTCTCGAGGAGGTAGTCGTTGTACGCACGACACACTTCCTCTTTCATCCGCGGGTAGTTCACCTGCGGCAAACTGTTCATACCAGGGGTAACGAGCGGAACGTCGATCCCGATCTGCTCCATCATCTCGAGAATGTCTTCACCGGTTTTGGCGGCTCCATTCGAGTCGACGCCAACTCCGCCGCCTTCATTACCCCAGGTCGGAAGCCAGTCAATGGCGCTAAACTGGTAATCGCCGAGTGGACGATCCAGTTTGTCGACGATTCGATCATCCATATACGGGTAGAGGTCATCCAGCATCTGGAGATCCAGATGAACGTCTGTGTCTATGATAAACTCATCATAGACTTCTTCAGGAATGCCTGTGTTTTCACTTGGCTCAAACTTGCGTACCGACATTGCATCTATCTGGTTTCTCTGCCCCTACATATGTATTTCGGAATATCTGTTATATATTATATCTGACTTATTTTGCACAATTTAGAGTATACTGATAAAAGCAAATTCAGCCGGTATTGTTCTAACCTGACCGCGTCGGCAGTGTTCAGATAAGGTCGAAAAGTGAGGCGGTCGTAGATTATTGGTGCCTATGCCAAAACCAGACCGCCTCATCGAGAGTAGCGACTTTCCAGAGTTAGGTTTTGTGGAGCGAGAGGCGACACCCGAGCCGGCGATGAAGCTGGGTATCCAACTGCATTTGGCGGGATTATCGCTGTCGGATACCGTCTCTGTGCTCGCAGGCCTGGGTGTCGAACGGTGTCGCACCACCGTTCACAACTGGATTCAGAAGGCGGATTTACAGCCAACAGAAGGGTATAACCCGAATTACGTCGCGATAGACGAGACTGTAATTCGAGTGAACGACCAGCGCTATTGGCTGTTTGCTGCGGTCGATCCCGACACGAACCGCCTGCTGCACGTGCGACTGTTCCCGACCAGGACCCAAGCGTTGACCGAGATGTTCCTCGCAGAACTCCGTGAGAAACATCTCGTAGACGACGCGATCTTCCTGGTCGATGGAGCGCCGTGGCTGCAGGCGGCCTGCCACCGCCACTCGCTCCGATTCCAACACGTCACCCACGGGAATCGGAACGCCGTCGAACGCGTGTTTAAAGAGCTCAAACGCCGGACAGAAGCCTTCGCCAACCACTTCAGACACGCTCAACCGCAGACCGCAGAAACGTGGCTGCAAGCATTCGCCGTCTGCTTCAATCAGCTAATCTGAACAATGCCGTCTATTCTACACGATAGATTTATGTATGCGTGTATGTCTCATGCAGTTATGGAGAACACGCGTCAAAATGGGTCCTCGGCCACGGGGGTGAAATCGCTGGTCTTACGACAGGCTAGGCGTTTGGACAGCAATCACTTTGAGGCTCTTTTTATAGGCCTACTATTCACATACACACTGCTACTTATATACACTGCCCTTGGTTATGGGTCCCAGCCACGTTTATTCCCCCTGTTGGTCGGAGGGCCGTTACTAGGCCTCATAATACTCCGTCTTGACCTTCTTCTCACTAACCATATCCAGCTTGGGTCCAGTGGGGTATTTCAGGATATGACTGACGGGTTAATGGACGATGAGCCCAACCCGATCGACCCAATGACGAAATACCGAAGAGAAGCGGAGATCATCCTGTGGCTAGTAACTGCACTGGTGCTTGTATGGGCGATTGGATTTCAGATCGCTCTCGTAGTCTTCGTCTTTCTCTTCGTGTACTCTCACGAGCGCGACCTAATCCGTGCATTGGGGAGTACACTTATCGCTTACGGCATAGTGTACCTCCTGTTCGTCCAACTGCTTTCGGTGAATCTGTACGAGCCGGCTCTTCTTCCGGAGTCGATTATGAATACGCTCCCTTGAACCGATGCTGACTACTAAAACTACAACCGCTCAGCTAAGGACACGACATTAATGTTCGAAATCCCGATTATGACACTACTCCAGTCAAGCGCCGGCACGTTCAACGAAGCGATCCAAATAGCTATGGGGGTGATTGCTGATCCGCTACATATTGGGTTCATTGTTCTAGCGACGCTCCTCGGTGTCGTGATGGGCGTAATCCCAGGACTCGGTGGTGCAATTACTCTTGCGCTGCTGATTCCAATCACGTTCGATATGGAGCCGAACGTCGCGATTATGATTCTCGCAGCGGCACTTGGTGGTACAAACTTCGGCGGCTCTGTAACAGCAATCTTGCTAAACACGCCCGGCTCTGCGCCAAACGCCGCGACACTCTTGGATGGTTACCCAATGGCTCGTCAAGGAAGAGCAGGGGAAGCCATTGCCGCAAGTGCGGTATCCTCTGCTAGCGGAGCTCTTCTAGGACTTGTGCTGCTTGTTGCTGCCGTCCCATTTATTCGCCCAGTTACGCTAGCGTTCGGCTCTCCAGAACTGTTTTGGCTTGCGCTCCTCGGCTTGACAGTGATTGCTGTAGCAACGACGGGGTCAGTCCTTACCGATCTCATTGCTGGTGGATTTGGACTGATGCTCGCTTTTCACGGCCTCAATCCGGTCACTGGAACCGCTAGATTCACTTGGGGCTCTTCGTATCTGCTCTCTGGCATTCAGCTTATCCCAGCAATCATCGGTTTGTTTGCACTCGCAGAGATGATCCGGCTCGCCAGTCAGGGGAGTTCGATTGCAGAGGCTGAAGTTGTCAGCGGTGGCCGGCTTGATGGGATTAAATCGGTTCTCGAAAATTGGTTTCTCTTCCTCCGGAGTGCAGTCCTGGGATGGGGCATTGGCGTCATCCCCGGAGTGGGTGGTACCGTTGCTAATTTTGTGGCGTATCTGCAAGCGAAACAGACCTCGAGCGATCAGGAGTCGTTTGGCGAAGGAAACGTGAAAGGAGTTATCGCTAGTGAGGCCGCGAATGACGCGAAGGATGGGGGATCTATGCTCCCAACACTCGGGCTGGGTGTGCCGGGTTCTGCATCAACGGCGGTTCTTCTCGGTGCGTTTATCCTTCACGGCGTTACACCCGGTCCACTCCTCTTCCAGGAAAACCTCCAGTTAGTCTTCATTATTGTGTTCGCGTTAGTCATCTCAAATCTTCTCACATCACTCATTGGACTCGTTAGTATCAATCCTCTCGCGAAACTGACCAAGATTTCCATCTCGACGCTGGCGCCGATCGTGATCGTGATTGGACTTCTCGGGTCATTCGTGATCCGCGGTAATTTTGGTGACGTCCTGCTTGCAGGCTTCTTTGGAGTTTTCGGCTTCGCGATGCTCAAATTCAACATTTCGCGCATTGCTCTCGTTATTGCACTCGTCCTAGGACCAATGGCAGAGCAGAATTTCCACCGGTCACTCCAGATCTCTCAAGGCGATTTCGGCGTGCTCTTCACACCGCTATCGCTCGTCTTGATCTTGGTCATTGTCGTCGCACTTCTTATTCCCCTCCGTCAGGCACTCGGATCAATGCGACAAAAGACCTGAGGGAGGAAACACCGTCGTCTGCCGTGAGAATCTGTTGAACCATTGAATATTAGGTCGTATCTTTGATAATAGAGCATTAACTTTATGTATGTTGAATCTGAGTTGGCTAACTATGGTGCGCAGAAAAACCGTAATTAATCGGCGAGAGATTATCGCATCCATTGGAACAGCGGCTACGCTCGGGTTGGCAGGCTGTTCTAGCTCCAATGGAGGAAGTAACGATACTGCAGCAAGTGAGACTACTGGTGATACTGGAAATGGCGAGGGCGACGAAACGGAGTCCTCGGTTGACTACCCAACTGAGGAGGTTGAGATTATTGTTCCGTATGCTACTGGTGGTGGATTCGACGCCTACGCTCGCCTCACCGCTCCATACTTAGAGAAGCATCTTCCGAATGACGTTACGGTCACGGTGAAGAACGTTGTTGGAGGCGGTGGTGTGAAAGGGACAACGGAGACATACAATGCTGACCCAGACGGGCACACCCTGATGATTTGGGATGCCTACCAAGGGGTCACCCAACAAATTGGCCGTAACGTTGGATATCAGCTTCAAGAGATGAGTCATATTGGTGCGGTCACTCAGTCACCAAACAGTTTGATCTCGATGGAGTCCGCAGGTATCTCAGGGTGGGATGACTTTGTCAACCGTATCGACGAGCTTAATTTCGCGACCCAAGGTGTTGGAGCCATCTCACATACCGGTGTGGTGCTTCTCGGTGAACTCACCGGTGCCTGGGCGGAAGAGGACGTCAACTTCGTTCATTACGGAGGGACCGGAGAGGCTCTGTCCGGACTCGAACGTGGAGAGGCTGACGTATTCCTCGTCGGTCCTGCAACATCCGGATTGAAGGTCGTCAAAGCGCTTAATTCAGAAATGACAATTATGTTCTCTGACCCCGTTGGCGAGGACTCTATCTACCACGGCGTCCCAAAGCAGTACTCGGGTGATCTTGACATTGAAAATATGGATCAATACGCTCGCCTAACTAGGTTCCGACGGTTCTTCACTGGTCCTCCGGGTGTTCCCGAAGAGATCCTCGAGATCCAGCGTAATGCTTTCTCGAAAATTATTCAAGACGAAGAATTCCTCCAAGAGACCAGCGAAAAAGGACGACCAATCGTGAACCCAGGCTCTGCAGATCAAGTGAGCGAGGTTATGGGCGAACAGTTCGAGACCTTCGGCAGTTCGCCAATGAAGGGTATCATTCAGGGCGTATTCTAAGACTGAGCGGCCAGCGAGGCGAGAGAGCTCTCCTATTCCATCGTCTCTGCCTGAATGTTCGGAAGCCTGTCGCCTAGCAAAACGATGCGTGTGGCCAATCTTTAACCATACAGTAGCGCGTTCACGTCTTCACGCACCCGAGCGCACGACGACGTGTGGCTGGCCAAGTGGCCGGTTGAACACGCTACGAAATTTTTCAGTTGTACCAGCGATCATCGAATGTATTTCGGAATACAATTTTTGCTATTCTTGAAAAATACGACCGCAGAAGAGGGACGAACTACGGCAGCCGGCCACTCAGGAATGACCACATACGGTCGACCGATATCTGTGCCAAGATGGCATCATCGATTGTGTTCTCAAGTGCCTCTTCTGGGCCATCAAAGTACGTTGTGCCACCTAGTTGTTCTGCCTGGAATTGGTACTGAGCATTCATCACAAGATATTTTGTCGCGAGAATAGCCTCCTTTATATTGGAGCCAGTGACGTTCGCCCCGTGGTTGGCGAGTAGTTGCGCTCGCTTTTCTCCGAGCACCTCGGCCATCCGTTCCCCTTCTTCTTCCGTAGCGATGAGTCGACCGTAATCTAAGTCATAGTCTGAAAAGGTTGGGACACCCTCGTGGAATAAGGCTGCCATATGGAAGGCTGGCTTGATCTCTGTATCCGACGCGACAAACGGCATAAGCTGAGGGGCGTGGTGATGCACAACAGCTCCGACATTGTCACGGTTTCGGTAGATTGCACGATGAATCACCGTCTCCAGGTACGGGCTAGCATCTACGTTTTCAACGATCTCCCCGTCGAATGTCATCGTCATAAGGTCGTCTTCTGTTACGAGGCCGGGACTGAGTGAACGAGAGATCAGCATCTTGTCGCCGTCTGGATGACGAACACTAACGTGACCAAAGCCCTGAATGATGCCTTCATTTGCAAGTATTCGATTTGCTGTTACGAGTTGCTGTCTTGACTTCTCAAGGTCCTGCACAACAAAAAGATATACAGAATGTGTTATCAATATTCGGGTGAACATCCACGCTAAGTGTACCTCTAAAAAATAATTGTGCTGTATAAGGTGACGCCAGCCGTGTACAAGATACTGACAAAGCGTATAGAAGATATCGACTACAGATAGCGGGAGTGTGCCGAGCGGCGAATATATACCGTACTTAAACCTTGAATTCGCTTACAGTTTCTGGTGCGAATAACTCTTCGACTGAGAGCTTTCGATTTGTGAGTCCTTGTTCGTAGGAGTACTGCGTCATTGCCTCCAGTGTACTGCGGTTAGCATCAACACCGTAGGGCCAATAATTATCACCCATAAGATCAACAGTAGACTCAAGTTCGTAAGTCTGCCAGGGAAGAGAGGTCTGAAGAGCGCTTGTGTCACGCAGACGATCGAGCCCTACTTCTTTGGCCTCAGTGAATACCTTGGTGAGTTCCTGTGCAAGCCAAGGATTATCCCGGTAGACGTCACCACGGAGAACGATAGTATGCATAATTGGGAAGAAGCCCGTCCGCTTGTAGTAGTCACGTTCTACTGAACGGTAGTCCTGCCAGAGTCTTTCAACAGAAGAGGTTGAGTAAGAAGAAGGTGTCCGGGCAGTAAGCAGGGCATCAAGATCTCCTCGTCCAAGCATCGCACTCAGTGTCTCGTCTGGTTCAATAGACGAAAGGTCGACGTCAGTAGGTAGATCAACAGAGAGTTTTTCTTCACGCCCTCCTTCTTCTTCTCCTCCATGGTACCAATGCATCTCTTCTGGGCTGACCCCATACTCGTGTTGGAGCATCCCCCGAATCCAGAGTGGGGAAGTCATCTGGTATTCTGGCACACCGACCTTCTTGCCACGGAGATCAGCAGGTCCCTCAATCCCTGCATTAGTATTCACAAAAATACAAGAGTGTCGGAAGAACCGAGAAGGAAAAACAGGGATCGCGATCAAGTCTGGATTCTCACGGTCAACAGTCATCATATAAGACGACATCGACATTTCTGCGGCGTCGAATTCCTCATACCGCAGCATCCGGAAGAACACCTCTTCAACGCTATATGGGAGGAAGTTCAGATCGACTCCTGTTGGACGCACCTGTCCTTCATATATTGCCCGTGTTCTATCAGTTAGATTACACGCCAACGAAATGTTTCCAACTGTCATAGATGGGAGGACCAACGAATAACTCAAATTTATATATTGGGGTATACACAATCTAATTCGTTTCCAGTAGCTGCACGACAAAGGCTCAATTCCATATTGCAACGGCTCTGCTTCAGCGTATCGGGACAAAAAATTATATATAAATATAATTTGATTTTGGTCGGTAATAGTACACGAACAGTGCAATTTACCAGGCAACGGCAGTTCGTCCACTCCCTCACGAGAGATAGATCAAGTCGAGTCTCATTCTGGAGTGTGTAGTATTACTTTTGATGACGTTTCTGCCGTAGCAGTTCGGGTAACAAGTTGCCCCTTATCGAGAAGAAAGTCGTATAAGTGTCTCTATACCCAAATTCCGACACCTGGTATTCCGTGCTTCTATTACTATGCTAATTGGTAAATATAGCCGCTGAGTCGAAATATTTTGCTCAGTGATGTCGATGCTGTGCAGTGATTTCCAACCGAGATACATTGCGCAATATAAACAAGGCTACTGCCGTTGGTCCGAACAACCTTCTTGTCAGCTATGCTGTCACCAGAACTCGGGGCATTCGCTGTCCGTTCCCGCTCATAACAGTCTTTTAGCTCTGTCGCGAAGGAATCGCTGACCCTGTCTGTCAGCGCCATCCCAAAGTAACTCGACGAATCCTGGACTGCTCCTTTTTGTATTAATTATCATACAATTCAAGCAGGTGAAATTATTGTCAGTCGGTAATCAACATAATACTGCTTCCATCGATTCTGAGAACTCTGCGAACAGAGCCAGGTAGAGAGAGCGAATAGGTAGATACAGATAGAGCGTGTCAAAGAGTCGGTCTCATAGAGTGTGTTTCTCTCGACCGGGATCGTATCCTCGTTCGTAGTTGGTGATTGCGACGACAAGTCGTAGGCAGAGCGCAACGAATACTTCTGTTCGTGTGTCGAAGCATCGGCCGCGAACGTGCCCGAGGCCGTAGTCCTTGACCGCGTCGTTGGTCTGTTCAACACCTGTTCGGTGGTTGTACGTCTCCTCCAAGATGGATTGTTTCAGCTGAACGTCTTCGCTGTGTTCCTCGATCCGGTCTTCGACCCTGTATTCGTTATCTTTCGGGTCGTCAGTGTTTCGCGGATTGTACGGAGCGATTGGCACGACCCCTGCGGCCAGCAGGTAGTCGTGCCAATCGAGAATGTGGTAGGCGCTATCTCCAAGCATCTACGAACGAGAGCGCAGGGCGAAGAAGTCGAAGAAAGCGAGGAGTGACACCTAGACCACTTGGCTCAGACCGTAGTTCAAGTAGAATTGACTGACTCGTCAAAAAACAAAAATATAACCAGTATCGTTGTCTATTTTCCAAATACGATCCTCAAAAAATTGAAAGGTGGTCTCGAACTGTGCTGGTACCTCCGACAAAGAGGAAAGTACGTGAGTGGGACCTCCTGCCTGTTAGGACGTTTCGTCTCCTCCATTCGGCGTCATCGTCTCGTTGCCGTCGGGTGTTATCGTTTCGTTACCGTCGGGAGTCATCGTCTCGTTGCCGTCTGGTGTCGTCGTTCCATCGTCTGGTGTCGTCGTGCCGTCGCCATCCCCGGGAGTCGGCGTCTCGTCGTCACCAGAATCGATGAATCCACTGACAGCGTTCAGGACGTCCTCCTGTGACTGTGCTGGATCGTAGGTATCCGGGAACGGCGACGCTCCGTTGTATTGATTCAACAGTGCGGCGTGGCGTGCCTCCACGCTATGGATCGAAAGTGCGGCCGACAGCAGATCCGGACTCTCGACAAAGGGGGCTGCCCCGGCGTAGGCCGCCACACCAGTATTCTCGATTACTTGCGCGAGTTCGAGGAATTCGGGGACAGTCTCGAACCCGAAGTCGTAACTCGCCGCTTCAGTGGGAGTCCCGCCCAGGAGTTCGACCGCCTGAGTGAGGAGTTCTACGTGGGACGCCTCCTGTTGACTGATCGTTTCGATTCTACTGTACACCTCGCTGTGGTCCTGCAGCATCTCTGCTTCGGCGAAGGCGCTTTCGTCGAACATTTCGAGAGCAGTCCGGTAGAAGGCGTTCTCGAGATGTTCCAGCGACAGGGCGTAATTGAGGACGTCGATGTCGGTGCCTTCGACGTCGTCGTAGGCCGCCATTCCTCCGCCATTCATTTCGCTTTCGTCATCGCTGTCCTGTGCAAGGACGGTCCCGACGCCACCACCAAGCGCCAGCAGCGTCCCACCGGCGAGCACGGATCGACTCAGGAAGCTCCGACGGGAACGGTCACTTTCCTCAGCGCGATCGGTAAGTGAGGCCACGATCTCTTCTGCACGCGTATCTGGGTCTGTTGGTCCTGTCATTGGTTCGTTGGATCTCCCAGCGCTCCCATCGTTGGCTCACTCGGGGATTGTTATGTGCTCTCCACCGCGCGGTATGATTGACTGAAGTAAAGTAACACCAATCTATTGGCTGCCGTGTGACGAAACGGAGTGAGGTAACGGGGCGTTGTCGTGGCTACAATTCGTGAATCGAGTCATACTTTTTACTCGATCGGAGACGAATTCGAGGGTATGGCATCAATTCTCGTACTGTTCGGGACGGGTGAGGGACAGACCGCGAAGGTCGCCGCCCGGATCGAAGACACGCTGCTGGGGCGTGGACACGACGTGACGACGGTCGACGTCGAATCACTCCCGGCCGATTTGGATACCGAGACGTTCGATGCAATCCTCGTCGGGTCCTCGATCCACATCGGGAAACATCACGAAGCTGTCCGCGAGTTCGTCGATTCGAACAACGAGATTCTGAACGTGCGACCCACAGGATTCTTTCAACTATCGTTATCTTCTGCAGTCGACGAACCAGAACAGCAAGCCGAAGCCGCACAGTACGTGGATGAACTGTTTGAGCGCTCTGACTGGCATCCCGATAAGATTGGCTTGTTCGGAGGGGCACTGCGCTACTCCAAGTACGGGTTCCTCAAGCGGTTGTTGCTGAAGCGTATTGCCAAGGGTGCGACCGGTGATGTGGACACCTCGCGAGATTACGAGTATACGGACTGGGACGAAGTCGACGCGTTCACCGCCGACTTCGCCGGTTTCCTCGAACAGCGCCTCGACGGGTGAGCTCCCTCTCAGAGCCCTGCTGTCGTCGGTACAGGTCAGTTGTCGTCTCAATCTGCAGGGGCCGCGCTTGGGGTGCGGCCCGCTGCGTCGCTGGCAGTTATCGTCCCCCAAGCAACAATGGCCATCGAGAGGACGAGCAACGCTCCCCAAATGTACGCCGTAATGAGAAGTTGGGGAGCCACCATCTCCATAAGCACCGTCGCAGGGAGCAGCCACTGGCCAATGACGAATCCCCAGACTGCAGTCGACCGAAGTGTCCCCGTGAGTTCGGTCCGTTCGATTGCGAATCCGGTCACGACCGCAAGAATAGAGAGAATCCCGAAGTGCGCGTGTCCGCCGACGGACGCGGCTGGTAAGCCTGGCCCAGCCGGTGAGATGGCGAACACCTGTATCAAACCCCAGGCCATTTGAATTGTCAGTGCGATATACCCTGACGCACGAAGCGTTCGTGACATCGTTGGACACCAGGGTACTGTTTGGTCGTTGGATCGAAAAATACCGACGCTACATTCGTAGCGCCGACCTCTGATAGCAGTGTGTACGTGGATTCCGACCCCGATATGGATTTCACTGTCTCCTATCGTAGGATGGGTTACTCTGAAGCTTCACGTCGTCTGTGCCGAACGCCGCA
This sequence comes from Halobellus sp. Atlit-38R, assembly GCF_003665925.1. NCBI lineage: Archaea > Methanobacteriati > Methanobacteriota > Halobacteria > Halobacteriales > Haloferacaceae > Halobellus > Halobellus sp. Atlit-38R. The sequence goes on along the minus strand of NZ_QXIJ01000012.1, from coordinate 76,581 downwards.
CCGTCGTTCTCGATGGCGACAACCATCTCGACTTTGCCGTTCTCGACCGCTGCCTCAGAGAAGTCGATGTCTTGCGTGCGGAATTTCAGCAGCCACTTCGTTCCGGGTATCTCTTTCACGTCGACCGGATTCGCGACGCCATCTGTGTCCTGGACGATGTTGTCGGGATCTTCTTCCAGTGCGAACTGGTCGCGGTGTCCCATGAAGATGTCGTCCGGGAAGAACAGGCCGTCCGGGAAGAGTTCATCGAAGAGGCCATCTGGAAACGCCACCTCGGCCGGAATGACGCCTCGGCTCTTCAGGTTGAGGGACTCCTGTTTGACGTCCAACTTGACCGGCTTGATCTCGTCGGCGGAACCGACCCCGGCGATGGCAGCGCCACCGAGGACGGCCCCGGTCGTTCGCAGTACGCTTCGCCTCGAAACGCTCTCAAGTGTCGGCAATCGTCTCATAGATTGCTCCACTTCAACGAGTGATCCGTTGTGACATTGTCGTTATTCCTACACTCGTAGTGTTAGCGGACAGACAACCCGTATTACGACGATGCTGCTACCAGCGTGGATGACTAGCCACCCGGCCGCTCACCGATCTCGCTACCCTCCTCAAGAAACACTCGCAAAAGCTTGTCCTCCGCCTTCCGGAGGTGGGCCTGAAGCGTCGGCCGGGAAATCTCTAGGAGGTCGGCGACGTCCTCAGCAGAGTTCTCGCGCGGCCACTCGAAGTAGCCGGCGAGATACGCTGCCTCTAACGCCTGCCGCTGCCGTTCGGTGAAGTTGACAGTGGCCTCTTCCGAGAGCCACCTTGACCGCTCGGCTGGTTGCTCACCGTCGCGCTTAGCGAGCAGGTCCGCGCCGGGGTAGACGGACCGCATTTGCTTGACGAACTCGGCGATGGACGTAGACTGTGGGACCTCCACCACGAAGGTCCAGTGACCGGCGTCGATAGATCCGGACGTTATCCGACCTCCGAAGGCAACGATCTCGTCCAGAAGCGATGAACTCGTCGTCAACGCTACCATCTTCCCCGAATCTCTTCTAACGGCTCTGACGGATTCGACCGCAGGGTCGCTCCGGGCCAGATCGACGAATCGGTCCGCGTCTGCCTCCGGAACAGAGAAGTACATCAGCCACGACTCATCGTCAGTCGAAATGTATCCTTCCAGCGAGAGAGAGCAACCCAGTCGATGGGACGCATCGGAGACGAACTCGCTCGAGTCGTCGACCCGGAACTTGAGTTCGGTGACTTTCTCGGCAAACAAAAGCTGGCGGGTGCGGTCCGCGTTGATCGCATACCCAGTAGCCTCACCCAGCATCTCGAAGCCACGCTGCTCCCGCTGACTAAAAGCGAGGGGACGAGAGGTATAGACTGCAAGGACTCCATAGGTCGTCCCATCGTAGACTAAGGGTACGGCCGCCACTGACCGTATATCACGCGCGGTGGCTGCCTCACGCCACGGTTCGAATGTTGGGTCGGCCTGCACGTCTTGGCTGACCTGAACAGCACCGGTGCGAAAGGCTCGGCCGGCAGGCCCTTGACCGTTTTCGGTCTCATTCGTCATCACGGTAATTGATTCGACGTAGTCATCATCAGCCCCGGCGACGGTATCGCATACAAGCTGGTTTCCGTCCTCTTCGGGCTTCCCGATCAAGGCAAACTGGTAGAGGTCCGAGGCGGCGAGTCGGCCACAGACAGTTTGTTCGATGTCCTCCTGCATCGGCGATTCAAACAGGTCCCGGGCGACTGCGAGGAGCAGTTCGTTGATCTGGTTGAGTGTGTCGAGTTCGTCGCGCTGACGTTCCAGATCCTTCTCTTGCTGCCGGCGTTCGGAGATGTCGACAGCCATCAGAACCGCTCCGGCGAACTCCTGGCCGGACATCAGCGGAACGCCTCGTCCGGTGAAGTAGACCTTTCGGCCGTAAAGCGACTCGAATGGGAACTCAAACTCGATCGTCTCCCCATCCTTCAGCGGAGTGAAGACGTGTGACTCTCCCGTCTCCGCGACTGAGGGGAGCTCCCGGATGTCAACACCGAGTGCTTCCGACTCTTTTCCATCCGGCAATCCGGTGACCTCCTCAGTCCGTGGATTCACGTACGTAATCTGGAACTCTTCGTCGATCCGTACCATACTGAACGGAGCGTTCTCAACCAGCTCCTCGTTGAATCGTTGGGTATTCCGGAGTTCGCTCTCTCGTTTCTTCCGTTCGGTGATGTCCCGAAGGATGCCGATACAGCCGCGATACTCGCCTAGAGGTTCAGGGTAGAGTCGAAACCGAGATTCACAGACGATCGTTTCGCCAGTAGGCATCTCCGCTGAGATCTCGAACGATCCAGTGTGGGGCTCATTATTGATCGCTTCGTCGATGGACTCCTTGAGAGCCGTCCGATCTTCCTCCCGTGGGAGCAACTTATGCGCATAGCTATCTCGTGCTTCCTCCCGGGAAATCCCGAACTGCGAAAGCATCTCGAAGAATCGCCCGTTCGCTGTCTCAATCTTGAGGTTTTCATCCAGAACGTAGATACCATCGTCGACGGTTTTCAGGATCGTCTCATAGCGCTCAAGTTTGCGTTCGCGACTTATCTTTTCGTTGACATCGCGGACGACGCAGATGACGCCGTCGTCGGTTGTCCGCATCGAAAGCTCAACTGGGATGCCGTCCCCGTTCCGCCTGAGGCCGAAGGCCCGTCCCCGCCATTGACCATCCTCACGAGCTCGTGTCAGGAATTTCCCCGCCGTGCCTTCGCCATCTTCAGGCGAATAGAGTGTGTTCCACGGCTGACCGACGAGATCCTGGGTGGTATCGAACCTATGAATCTCGGCGAGTGCGTCGTTCACAGCCGCGTATTTGCTCCCCGAAATGATTCCCACACCATCCATCGAAGCCGCAGCAATTTCGGTGCCATCGATACTGATGGATGACTCGCCCATATATCGATATTCTGTTTGGTGCTTGTTAACATTACTTTCGACACACTACACAGGTAGTTTGGACATTCTTGAGAATCCGTTACTCGACCGGGATTGTTGTCCGTTTGAGGCCGTCTTTGGCGGCGTCAAGTATCTTCCCCGGCTATTCGCCGGCACCGACGAGGAGTCTGCGTTCCCTGACTACCTTCAGAATAAGATCGTCGCCTCCGTCAGATGCGAGGCCGCCACATCCACACGACGGATATTGTGGGTGCCGCCGTGCTCTACGCACTCGGGCATATCCGGTAATCCAGAGAACCACAAACACAACTTGTGAGCACTTTGTCGTCCTTTGGAAGTGTAGTCTCTGTAGTGCGTCGGACAGAGTTGCTGCTTCAGGGAAAGGGCTCTCTTTTGGATCCAACCCTATTTGCAAATCGGTCGGAGACGAGCACAGCCACGACGACGATCGTTGCAGCGACGACAAACAGTCCGGACTCGCCAACCCACGTGGTCGCCAGTTCACCACTGGAAAACGTATCGAATGGACCCTGAATGACGGCATTCCACGCAGAATGTCCCAGTATCGCCGGCCAGATACTCCCGGTTTCGAACGTCCACGCCGACCAGAGGACCGTCACCGAAACTGCCACTACGACGAACAATATCGCGGAGAGTACCCGAGACGGTCCTGCAGCGTACTGTCCGGTCAGAATCGCGGGGACGTGCCAGCAACCCCACAGAACCCCTCCCGTGAGAACCGGAGCCGGGACCCCCGCAGTAACCAATCGAGAGGCCATATACCCCCGCCACCCGATCTCTTCCCCCGCTGCCGAGATCACACCGACGACTGCTCCGATCGTCGCGGCGAAGAGCAACTCGCCAGCGAATGCCGACAGCGGATCCGACGTCCCGACAGGCGCAGAAAACTCGGCGAGACCGAGTCCCCAGGCTGCACCGTACGCGATGGCGCCGACGACGAACGGGAACAGTATCGCCTGGAGCACTCGAACGGCCACCTCGCGGTCCCGCAGTCGGAACGATAGATCATCGAACCCTTCGCCGTTCCCGACGCGTGCGACGATCGAGGCGATCGCAGGAGTCCACATAAGTGCGAGGATGTACTCGAGTTGCTGTTCAATCGGGGCCCCTGCACTGATGATCAAATACAGGAGTGGAACCGATCCGAGGAGGACCACACCGAAGTAGAGGAGGAGCCCCCGGCGAGCGGTGTGCACTTCTTCGGCAGTCGGTTCGTCGTGAGCGTGTGTTGAAGTCATCGTGTACTGGTGGAACTGCGAAGCATCTTGTCGTGCGATACGCGATGGACTGCCGAACGAGCCGACAGGGATTGCCCCCCTGCTCCCATTCGCAGCGTTTCGTCCCGGCAAGCGGTCATCGACCCACACCCCGTTGCCGTTGCGGCGAGAATTCGGGGGCGTTGGACCCGCTCGCCCGCCGACGGTAGTACCATACTGTGAGGAGGAGGGCTGGAATGCCCACGGCCGCTGCAAGCTCAGAGACCGGCGCGCCGGCAACGACTATCGGCCGCCAGTTGAACGTCCCGTGCAGGACACCGACGAACACGACGTTTCGCGTGTATTCGTAGAGCGCTCCGAGGACGAGCCCCAGAAGAACGATCCCCAGCAACGACTGGGCGATGGCAACCGGGGACGTAACGCCCCCGATCAAGACCCGTTGCGGGATATGGATGAGGGCGAACAGCATCACGCCGACGAAGATTGCTCCAGCCTTCCTGATTCGATCATCGCCGGCATCGAACAGCGCGATAATTTTGTTCTGGAGATACCCACGGAACGCGAACTCCTCGGCCATCCCGTTGAACGCGAGGTACGCGACGCCTGCGACCGCCCATATCCTGACAGACCCGTACTCGGTCGAGACGTCGATGCTCACGCTCTCACCCGAAAACAGAACCATTCCGGCGCCGACCACATTGAGCAACACGTACAGCCCGACGACGGCGAGGACGCCCGGCAGTACGTGTTCTGTGCCGAGTCCCACGGTCCGCGCGGTGAGCCCGTCGAGCCGGAGAGCGACCCAGCCTACAGCACCGATGACAGCGAAAACGGCCGACAGGACGACGAAGAAGCCGAGTTGGCTCTCGAGATGAGGATAAATTGCGAGTGGGACGACCACGATGATCAGTCCTGTCACACCGAGCAACAGGGCTGGAGGGCCCAGCCATCGCTCAAATTTGATCGACGATTCCGCTTCGATGGGTCGGGAGGTGGAATGTGCGGTCATAGGGTTAGTCGGTCGGGTGTGAGTGTCCCGATTCGCCGCGATCTGAACGGTGACGTGCCCCTGCCTGCGCGGCGCCAGCGACGTCACCGCGGGCGAGACTCCGCCAGCCGAAGACGGCCAGAAGTACCCCCACGAGAACCGCCCACGCGACGAAGCGGGCCAGTTCGCCGGTCGGCGTGAACATCCCCTCTACAGGGTAGAGCCCCTGAGCGGCGTTTACACCGGCGTGGAACACCATCGTGATCAAGACGCTACCGCCGGTGTTATTGTACAGCAGCGTCGCAACGATCGAGATCCCGACGACGATGACCGCGTAGATCGGAAGGTCGACCGCCCACCCGGTGACACCGCGTTCGATGATGCCACTAGGGGCGTGCCAGACGGCCCAGACGACGCCGATGACGAGACTCGAGGCGAGGGCGCTGTATCGCTCCTGGAGGTACGGAAGCGCGAACCCACGCCAGCCCAACTCCTCGTTGCCACCGCCCCAGAAGAAGATATTCAGATACGCCAGCGGGATGGACGCGAGTGGATTGACCTCGTTCGAATTAAGCTTCCCACCGAGCAGCAGGTGGACAGCCGCCATAAGGGTGTACAGAATCAGCGGGAGGCCGAACGCGGCGAGCCACCAGCGCGGAGCGACGCGCCACCGGAGCACCTGCGAGAACCAACGCTTCAGACTTCCGCCCGTCAGATACGTCACGATGGCGGCCGAAAGAGGCGGTCCGAAACTCCCTGCCACCAAGACGACGAGGGCTGGCGTATTGTACGCGATCAGTCCTCGATCGATGGCGCTCAACACCGGGAACCAGATTCCCCAGGTAATCGCGTAGGCACCGACGAAGAAGGCGAGGACCGGGTGGTCCCCAATCTGCTTTCTGATCGAACGCATACTCTCCAGGCTGTCAATTCGTTGAATATAATGTAAATACTATCGGAGATTCCTGAGCGGCGGGAATCCAGCGACTGGACTCTGGACCCGTTGTCGTGCGGCAGGCCAAGTCATAGAGATGCCTCGTAGGTCGCCAGCTCGACTGTACTCGGGGTCAGCAGTGGTTCATACTGTCGACGCTCGGTCGAATACGAATATCACCCAGCACGAATTTCTCAAGTAGCATTTGCACGTCTTCACTCACCCGATGATACGGTGTCGTGCGGTCTGGTGCGCAATCAGTTGCAAGTGCTACTGTCTGCTGGATCCACTATTTATCTGTCTTGAGAAGCCTAGCAGTGTACTGAGCGTGGAATTGGGCGAGGCTGTTAAGCAGGTTGAGCGCGACGAACAGGACCACGACACCGACGAGAGCAGCCACGAGTGCCTCAGGGAACGTGTCGACGGCCCAAGGACCGACGGTATACTCGCCGTCGACCCGCAGTCCGCCGACTCCGAGGATGACATCTGGGTCGTCGTAGATGAACGGGGCCGCAAGGAATGCACCTGTAACGGCTCCACTGGTCGTGAGTGCGACGAACGAAAACAGTCCGAATCCGAACTTCGCGAGTACGAGGACGACGCTCGTCCAGGTCGTTCGGGCCCTCACGAGTCGCTTGACAGCGTCGACGAAACCGTTACCAGGGACCACGAGTCCGCCAGAAACATCGAACTCCGTGAGGAACGTCGGCACCGAGGCGTCCACGCCGCCGAGGTGTCTGGCCAGAGCTGCTTCGAAGCCAGCCACGGCTGTCGCTGCCAACAACGTCACGAGGAGTATCGGCAGGCCAACCCACGTGATGAGCAGGCCGACACCCAGCACGCCAAGCGCGAGACCGACGAAGTACACGATCCCGAGCGGGAATGCGAGGGCGAGATACAGGAGATTCTTGTAGGTCTGTACCTGGAAAGGGGCACGGAAACCCTGTCGAACGGTCATAGAGGGCGAAGACTGCTTTGAATCGGGGGCCAAGTCCATCAGGCACACATATGTAATTTCATATATATTAATTCACAGGGCGGATCTCGGCCCGTTGGAACAGGGAGAGAAACCTACGTACCTAGCGACGTGATCATCTAGTATGGTCGAACAAACCGAACTCAAGAATGCAGCTATGGGCGCAGTGGTAACGATCATCTTCTCGTTCACGGGTTTATCGGCACTGCTCGGCGGAGGGGTTGCAGGCTATTTGCAGAAAGTGCCACCGAAGCGCGGTGCGAAGACCGGAGCCATCTCTGGTGGTATCGCGGTCATTCCGATACTCCTCATACTTGGACTTGGATTCGGGCTCTTTCTCTTGCAGCCCGGAGCGCTGGGGATTCCCGGAGGTGTGGAACTCGCCATCGTCCTGTTGGTTATGTTCCCGCTGCTGTTCGCCTGGATCATCGGATTGAGCGCGATCGGTGGGTATGTGGGTGCGTACCTCTACTCGAATTCTCAGTCGAAGGGTAGTGAATCGGGGACTCTGGGTGGACCATAATCCGGAGTAACCCGTCAACACCCACCTGTCTGGCTTCGAACGTGCTTTCGGACATCGCTCGAATGCGCTCAGATTCCCACTCAATCTCAGTACTCATTCCTAAGCGAGGAACATTTCCAAGGGCCAGCGTGGCGTATGCCCCGGATCTTCGTCCGTATAGCCCATCCGGAAGAGGTGCTGTGGGACATCGGCGCCACTGTCGAGTAGTTCCTGCAGACGCGTCCGCAACTCGGGACGCTCTAGCGTCTGACTCATCGGGTGGACGGCAACATCAGCAGTGGTAGCGAGCAATGCGACGCGCTCGAAGACTTGTCCTGCTTTGACTTGGGATGTCGGGTCGTCTGAGGCCGTCGTCAGACCGGCGACGAGCGATGCGCTTTCGATGAGTTTCGAGTTCTTGGCTGCTTCCCGCTCACCGAGATCGAGATGGGTGACGACGGCCTGTCCGATACGCGCCATAAGCCAAGAACTTCCGAGCGCTCCCAGTCCGATCCAGTGGCCCAGCTCCTTTCGATACTCCGGGTCATCCATCAGCAATTGGTCGGCCTTGCCCTGTAACTCGCTGATAGACTGCTTCACCGCCGGTTCGTCGACGAGGTGCAACGAGACGTCGTCTTCGGTCACAACCCCGCCGAGTTCATCCTGCACCGCTGTATCGAGTCTTCGCTCGTCGAACAGTTCGTGGCTCGTAGAGCGCTCGGTAATCGCATCGAACAGCTTGGACGGTCGGTGTGTCGATGGATCGCTGTCGTCGCGGAAGGTGACTGTCGCAACGGTATCGGTGTCCGTTCCATCGTGGTACTCAACGCGAGGCTCAACCTCGAAGTGTTCAGCCGCGACACAAAGATTTTCGATCGCACAGCCGACACTAATGTACAGTTCTCGCTTCGTCGGGTCGGCGGCGTCAAGCCAACGCGATTCATCGACTGCAATGTCGACCTCGTTCCCCAACACACGGAATCGCCACGGCTGAGAATTGTGACTGGATGGGGCTAGTATCGCGTACCGGAGGAGGAATCTGATCTTCTCGTCCATAGATGCGCCCGCTGGATAGTCGTTCGAGTCAATTTCCCAGACCGATCTTGTGAGTTCCGGCTCACTCATACCACTCTGTTCTCCCGGGGCGACAAAAGGCAAGAGGGCCGATCCCGGCACCGGGAATACCGACTAACCCACGCTACTAGGGTGAATCGTCGATACTGTTGCAGGCCGTCGGAATATCACAGATACGGCGGGACGATCGCTGGCACTACCCAGAGAACCGCGGTGCCGATCGCGGCCCAGCGACTTCGGCGCTGTACGTTCAGTACGGCGAGTTCTCCAAGGAACACTGTCAGTACCGCGAGAGCGACCGACGACAGCACGATCGTCGTCACGAGCTGGAAGGTGACGAACTGGGTCGAAACGACCACGAACATCCCCGCAGGAACGAACAGGAACGCGAGGTCGAAGAGTGACGAACCTACACTCGTGTTCGACCACGAGGTCAGCGACGCTGTACGATCAAGGGCGACTCCAACTACAAGTAGCAGTGTGGCCAGCAGAACGTACTTCGTGAGTTGAGTTGGCGCCGGCCCGAGGTGATACACTCGCTGAGAGAGCGTCGTATGGAGGACCGTTGCGAACCCGGCCAACCAAACGAAAGAGACTGTGGTTTCGCGTCGCCACTGCTCGTCGAACTGGGATGCTACGACTTGTTTCGTCAGGGCCGTCCCGGTCAGGACGCCAACCAGTCCGAACAGGAATTGATAGAGAACTGACCCAATCGACCGGACCCGCACGCCGAGGTTGGAAGGCGGGGATTTACCAACAGACCGGAGGGCCCAGTCTGTCGTTGCGTGAACCAGCCTGGGGTTGTCGGATTCTGAGAGATGTGTCGCACCCTCGGCGACCACGACGCGAGTGGCAGTCCCGTTCTCGAAAGCCCCCGTCCGTTCTCCAGGGTGGACGGCAGTGCCGGTCAGCTCCACAGAAACGTTCGTTAGCGTGCTGGGTGGCACCAGCGAGTCCTCACTCCCGGTTGCCAGCAGGAGATTTGTCGGGAACGGTTCGGCCCGCGCTGGCGGAAAGCGCCCGGCAATAGCGACGACACCGTCGACATCGGGCTGCTCATACGCGACTCGGTATGCGCTGTTGGCGCCGCCAGAGTGGCCAGCGAGGACCAGCCGCCCCTCCTCGACCCGAGAGTGGGAGCCCAGATACGAGACCCAGTTCGTGTAGTCACGTGTTGCCCGTTCGAACAGGACGGACCTCTCGCGTCTGATCTCCCAATGAATCGGTCTATCGGCCTCGAGTTCTCGCGTCTGGCCGGCAATCAGCACGGCGAACCCGTTCATAGCGAGTGCCGTACCGTAGTTGGTGTAGAGTGCGGGTGCTGTGCCCGATCCTGCTCCGAAGACGACGCCTGGTACCCGCTCGTTACCATCGGGCAGGTACAGCGTGGCGGTCGTGATGCGATCGTCTGCACGAACGTAGACCTGTTCGACAGTGTAACCACTATCCCCTGCGTCCGACCATAGTACGAACGGTGTTGCCCACCCGATGCTGCCGATGAGTGTGACCGCAAGAAGGACACCGGCGAGATGACGATTAGAATCCGGGAAGTCCATACACATATAGTAGTAGAATATATTACAGTAATTTCGGAAGTTCCCATCGGCTGAGAAGGGAGTGGTATAAAGACCGCAGAGGTTCGGTAAGCAAACGACCTAGATGGGTAGACGAGTGGCGAGCCAAAAGGAGGGTGGCGGAAGTGATGTTGGTGAGGTAATGCGAAAAGCGTCGTGAACGTCTCCCATTTCCGGAACTGATGGTAATACCGTGCGTAGCAGGCACGCACCTTTACCCGACGAATCCGTGAGCGATACCTGCTGGAAGGAGCGTTCCGCGACGGTCGACGAGCCAGGCTAGGACGAGACCGACGAGGAATACCACGAGGAGCAGTGGCCACGCGGAGATGGGATAGTAGCCGAGGTGGGCAAGCGTGAAGACCATCGCTTGGCCGATAATCCCGAGCACGCGCCCGTACCGCTCCTGAAGGAGGGGCTGGAGGAAGCCGCGGAACAGCGTCTCCTCCTGGAAGGCGGCGATCGCGAACCCGAAAAACCACCCGAGCAGGAGGTTGACGGCCCACCCGGTCGCTGTTCCGCTGGTGATCGGAGCAGCGGTGGTGGCTCCAGCCTCCCCTACAGGCGTGAGTTCGGGGAAGAGCATCGAGAGCCCGATCGCCCCAGCGACAGTCACCACGAGGACGCCGAGGATGCCGAGGGCTCCCCACAGGAGATCACCACGGAGACGGTCTCGGTCAACCCACCACGAGACGAGGTCGACGCCGACCCAGCGCGTGAAGCCAAGATATACGAGTCCGACAGATAGTACGAGAAAGATTCCGGCGAGAAACCCAAGAAATACTGGGTCAGTACTATAGCCTTCGGGGAAGTATCGATTCCAGGTCCGTGCTGCGATCGCTCTGAGGACGACGAACGCACCGAGGAGTGTGAGGCCCCGAACCTGCTGGGGACGAGTGAGAGTGTTCCGTGTCGTTGTCTCTGACGAATTCCCCCCGTCCGATGGAGTCCTCCCAAGGAGAGACCGCTCTGATTCATCTCCCAATTGTACATATGGTGGTTCGTCGAACCGTCCGGTAGCGATGCGAGCACCCCCGTATCCGATGGTCAGGAGGACAACCGCCGCGACGCCGGCGGCAACAATAAATAGCCGCGATTGAACCCCGGGATCGCTGTAGAGGAGGACGAGCAGGGCACCCGCTGCGGCGATGATGACGAGAGACAGAACGGCAAACATGTACGTGATCAGCGCCCATTGGCTGGGCGTCGCTACCTCGTAGCCTCGGTACGTGCGGTGCGCGTCTCGTGACGGAAGGACCGAGCCGATTCCGACGGCAACGCCACTGCTCGCGATCGTCAACACGACTGCCAGGGCTCCGAGGGCGAGTGCGACCGGTGCCGAGAGGCCCATAGTGACCGTGAGAATTACGGCTCCGAGCAACGAAACCGGAGTTCCCACGAGGAGGCCAGCGAACAGGTGACCGAGCACGAGTGTCCGGGACGACGTCGAAGACAGGAACTCAACAGTTCGCATCTCGCCTGCTTCACCGAACGGGTTCAGCCCGAAGATTCCACCGGAAACGTAGGCGCCGACAAAAACGAGGACGCCACCGATAACCAGTGGCAACTGCTCTGGAGTATTGAGGACACCAACCACGGCCATAACGAGGACGATCACGAGCGGGAACAGGGGTGAGAAACGGACGGGAATACGCAGCCAACGGGTCCACAGTCCAAGGGCGATAGACAACGGTTTCGGGCCAGTCCGCGGCGGGAACATCCGGTGTGTTCCCACACGAGACGGCGTAGGCAACTGCGCGGCCGGGGTGGAGGCATCACGCTGCAGAAGGCTCGTGGGTGTCGCATCAGCGAACCAGAGTCGTTGAGCGAGAGGGACCGCCACCGCGAGGAGGGCAGGGATACTCCCGAGAGCGATTGCCATAACGACGAGCGAGCCGACGCCAACCGCAGGTCCGAACGACGTTCCGGCAAACACGAACGAGAGGTAGAGAGTCGCCGGAGCCGTCACCGTCGTGAAGGGGGCCAAGAGTGCGGTTTCGCCCACGAGAGGGGCCACGGAGACGTAGCCCAGCGCGATTAATCCCACCAAGAGAAGGAGTCCGAACCCGCGGCTAGCTGCCCTGAACCGTCGGCTCTGCAGGAGCGCCAACGTGACGAGTTGGCCCATAACCGTTCCCAGTACTGACACTACCGTGAACAGCAAGCCCACCGCCAGCACGGCAGTCAGTAGGACCGACAGCTCGCCCGTGCCAAGTGCGAACGCCCCGGCGAACAGCACCGTGGGAAACAGGACGAACCCTACGAGTTGAATCGTCGAGTGAATCGTCAGCCCGAGGAGGACGGCACGCGGAGTCGTCGCTGTCAACAGGAGGCTCTCGCCTTCCGGTCGTCCCTTTTGTACGACGCTGAGCGCACTCATAACGGCGAAGACGATGACGAGGAGCGATAGCTGAACCCCGAGAAGGTCTATCGGGAGTTCACCCTGTCTTACGGCTGCCTGACCCGCGTCGTATGCGATGCGACCCCAGAAAAACAACGTCGGAGAAAACAGTGCGGCGAACCCGAGGACTGCGAGCTTCCGCTTTCGGGTGCCAAAGGACTTCCGGAGCGAGCGCCGAAGTTCGACCCGTGCGATCCCGACTCCGTGGTAGATGTCGTGACTGAGCGAACTCATACCTGAACCTCATCTGAATCCTTCGTCTCCCGGTGGGCAGCAGTCACTTCCAAGAAAGCCTGTTCAAGCGTCCGTTCTTCGCCCGTCTCGGCGCGGTGCTTGAGGTCGGCCGGCGAACCCTCGGCGACCAGCCGTCCCTCGTGGAGGACGCCGATGGTGTCGGCAAGTTCGTCGACGACCGAGAGGATGTGCGTCGAGAGGAAGACCGTAGTTTCCTCGTCGACGAGTTCTCCGATGACGTCGAGCACCGTCCGAGCGGCCCGGGGATCGAGACCGCTCGTCGGTTCGTCGAAAAAGACCACCGCCGGCTCGTGGATCAGCGCTTGTATCAATCCAATCTTCTGACGCATCCCCTTCGAGTATGTCGAGATGCGCCGGTCGGCGTCGTCGGTCATATCAAAGCGGCTCAGAAGATCCTCGATACGATCGGGGCCGACGTCGTCCGGGACATCGTGGAGGAAAGCCGCGTACGACAGCTGTTCGTGCCCCGTAAGTTCCTCGTAGACCGGCGGCTCCTCCGGGAGGTAGCCGATATGTCTCGTGACCGCCTCGCGATCGGTGAGCGGGGTCCCCAAAATCGTCGCAGTCCCCTCTGTCGGCGGCAGCAAGGTCGTCAGCATCCGCATCGTCGTCGTCTTACCGGCCCCGTTCGGTCCGAGGAAGCCGTAGACGTGTCCCTGGGGGATGGCGAGATCGAGGTGGTCGACGGCGACGTGGTCGCCGAAGCGCTTGGTCAGATCAGTCGTCCGGATGGCGAGAGTGGTATCGTTCCCGCGCTCTCGGTCGCGTTCGTCCGGAAGAGGGTCGTTATTCATATTGGTGAGATGTCCGTGAAGCTCAAAACTATCTGATGAAATTCCCGTCAGTCGAGAATACCGATCGCTCCCGGTCACCACTCGTTGTAGCTGACATCCGTGACACGTCCTCGCCAGGCGTTCAGATCACCCTCGGGAAGATGCCAGACGACTTCGCCCGCCATCGGGATCCGCATCCCGTTCCGTGTCTGGTAATCGTACCAGTACCCCGACCAGGGTGTCGGTTCGAATCCGTCGTCCACTCGTCGATGCCGCTCCTCGGCGTACACTCGGGTCACCTCGTCGGCCTCGTTGAACGAGAACTCGAGTGATGCAGAGACGTCCCCGTGTTCGATGGTCGCCGTCGCCGTACTGTCGTCGATCGGTTCCCAAGTGACGCCCTCGCTCGGAAGTAACGCCGTCGGATACCAGACCGCCTCGGCGAGATACCGAAGCAGTTCCGCCTCGTTCAACTCCGGACTCGGCTCGGCGCCGTCGACCGGAACGACACCGAACAGGGAGACGCTCGCAGACCCGTCCTCGTCCCGATACAGATCGTGGACGGCCACCGAAACGAGCGGCGCGAGACGGATCGACGCGTTCCAGAAGAATCCCGGCGGATCGACCGTAATGTGCTGTGTCGCAGTGAACGACTTCCAGGGCGAGGACGCGTCGCCGAGACGCAACTCTCCAGCCTGTTCGAGCCGAACGGAGTCGATGCACGGCTGGTCGGTCGGGAACGCACTGGACAGGTAGCGGCGAACGGGATCCGGCAGGTCGTTTATCTCGCTCGTCGGGACTGGCTGCTCGCGTCCGACTGCCGCCGGGCGCCGAAGTTCCTCGATTCGCAGGGCAGACACCTGCCGGCGTCGAGCGCGTCCGGCGAGGACGATCGCGAGGATGAGGACTGTCACACTCCCAAGGAGTTTGAGTGCACGAACGGGGCGCATAGCTATGAATCGTCCGCCTGCATCAAAAACATCACTACGCCGCAGTAGGATGCACAGCGATGCCCCGCATTCCATAGAATGCGGCGTTGGCTCGTTTCTGACCCGCCGAACTATTATCTGGTTCGTTCGGGTATGTCTGTATATGACATCCTCCGTTCGCTCGTGGATCGACCGGCATCGGCTGCTCTCCTTCATCGCAATCACGTACGCGTTTACTTGGAGTATCCAAGGTGTGGTCATCGCGAGTGGGCTCGAAGCCTCGTGGACCCAATCGATTCTTATCGGATTCGGGGGCTTCGGGCCGCCTGTCGGCGCCGCGGTCGTCATCTGGGCCAGCGACGGCGACCTTCGTAAATGGATTGGACAGTTCTTCCGCTGGCGCATCGGCATCAAATGGTGGGCGCTTGCCCTCGGGCTGCCCCTCCTCGTCTTGACTGTGGGAGTAGCCCTGTTCGTTGCATTCGGCGGGCCGATTGATGTGCGTTCGCTTCCGTCCCCGGGGATCTACCTCTTCGTGCTGGCCTGGGGCACTGTCTGGGGCGGTGGCCAGGAGGATCTCGGCTGGCGGGGGTTTATGCTCCCGATCCTGCAAGAGAACTACAGCGCGCTAGTCGCGAGCCTTCTCGTCGGTGTCACCTGGGTCGGGTGGCACCTCCCGCTGTTCGTTAACCCGGCGACGACCCAGGGCGGCTGGGCACTCTCACAGCAACTGCTCTGGATCGTCTCGATTCTCTCCGGGGCGATCCTCTGGACGTGGATGTACAACAGCACGGGCGGGAGTGTCCTCGCCGTCGCTGTGTTCCACGCTGGGATCAACGGAATGGGCGTCCTCCATCCCGCTGATACAGAAGCAATAGCCCCCGGCGGGGTGCCCGACCCATCGTTGAGTCTGCTATCGGAGGTGACAGGAATGATTCCACTGGTGGCTATCGCACTCCTCTTGGTCGTTGTGTACGGTTCAGACCGGCTCGCCAACCGGGAAATACCGGGTGCTGAAGCTGTTGGACTCAAGTCCTGAGAACGGATCGACGATCAGTATTTCCGTTTGCTCGCTCTTCAGCGTCTGTGAGAAACTGCGGATGGGCCTGAGCTGCCTGCTTGAAAGGATCGATCCCCCGGATTCTCGACCCTTGGAAATGAGCTACCTCGTTCTTAGCTTCCAGACCCCAGTATTCACACGGAGGAAGGTAAATGACAACCGATGCAAACACCAAACGCACCGCCTCGATCTCGAACGACTCTCCGCGGCCGGCTAGGAAAATCTGGAAAGGTCGCATCGAGTGGCTGGTGGTCGGCACACTCCTCGGGGTCGCCTACTGGATGCTGGTCCGCCCGCGAATGTTGAACTGGGGCGCGACGTCTGAGGAGGTCCGTGCATCGCTCCCCGGCGACGACAGGCTCCCCGAACCGGACGCCGAATCGACGATGGCGATCAGTGTCGACGCCACAACCGGCGCGATCTGGCCGTGGTTGCGACAGCTCGGTCAGGAGCAGGGCGGGTTCTACAGCCACGAGTGGGCGGAGAACATCTTCGGACTCGATATCCACAACGCGGACCGCATCGTCACCGAGTGGCAGGAACTCTCGGTCGGTGACACCGTCCGGCTCGGTCGAGCAGACCGGTTTCCGGATGCGACACTGGAGGTCGTCGCGTTCGAGCCGGAGCGGGCGCTGGTCCTGCAGACCCCCGACGAGCCGACGGGGTGGGTCTGGTCGTTCGTGCTCGAGCCGGTCAGCGAGACGACGACCCGGATACTGGTCCGCTCGCGCATTCGTCTTCCAGAGAACCCGGTCGTCCGCGTTGCCGCCCAGTTGGTGCTGGATCCGGTTATGTCCATAATGACTCACGAGATGCTTCGAGGGCTCCGATCGCGAGCCGAACGGCTCGAGACGGCACAGCCCACGACGGACGTGTCGGATCAGACGACCCCCTCCTGACGCGCTACTCATCTCGTGGTGGCGACGAAACGGGACGAGAGCACGAAACCCACAGACGGTAACTGACGCGAATTGTCTCTGATCTGGGAGCACAGATCAGACAGTCCTGCCGAGTTGAGGGTACTGAGATACGTGTGGGCCGTCGGGGGCAAGCATCCTGTTGGTCCAGAGATCAGAGGAACGCAGGCAGCACGAAGATCATCACGACGTTGATGACACCGTGTGTGAGCATACTGACCACAACGTTACGACTCCAGACGTACACGCCGACGAGGACGACGGTAAAGACCGCCTGCGGAATCGCGCCGGCGAGGCCCCACGCCGGATAGTGCACGGCGAGAAACACGAGACCACTGAGACCGGCGCCAACCCACAGCCGGCCGGTCAACTCGGTCAGTCGTTCGATCGGATACCCGCGCCAGAGTATCTCTTCGACGATCACGCCTGTTCCGACGACGGCGAGTTGTATCGGGGCCGAGAGTTGGGTGATTGCCGACAGCGTCTCCGGTTGGTCGAGATTCAGCGTGACGACGGCGACGCCGGTGACGAGGAGACCGAGAACGACCCCGCCGAGTCCAGCCCCGAGCCCGACAGCCATTTCCGTTCGAGTCGGCAGTCGGAGACCGATCGACTCCAACTGCCGGCCCTCCCAGTAGACCACGACACCGAGAAGCACGCCGACTAGCAGCCAGCTACTGAGCGAGTTCGCCAGCATCGATCTGGCCGTCGAGATCGCGACCCATCGCGGGAGAGCAAACTGTCCAAGTAAGGTCCCACCGAACAACGAAACGACGAGGCCGACGAGAACAGCAACCGAGAGACCTGATCGAGAGCCGTGCGGTGTTTCACTCGCGGCGGAGGACATACGTGTCTAGTATTCCTTGAAACACGTATAACAGCGCTTTCCCTCGGCGTCCGTCTGGACCCGACCGGACGTCGCTCTCAGGCCGTCTGGCGCCGGTGCTCATCCGCCGGGGATTGTCCTTCGTCCGTCATCGAGAGGACGTACTTCACGGCCAGTACTGCAGCGACGATGACGGGCATAACGGTAAACTACCCTACCCTACTCCCTCGGCGCATACGCGCCTCGGTCCTTGAGGGTGGGGCTTTGATGTGGACTCCCGGCAATCAGTCCCCGGCAATAGGCCAGTGACTCTCGCCGTTCAACGTCCCACCATTCACACGCAGGTCTACTTCTGCGTCTCCGCTCTCCGACTTGGGCGAGGAACGGAGTTTGTGTGTCCGCTTTCGAGCGTACCGTAGCCCGATGTTCTTCGCGCCGTTGTAGTCCGCGTTCACCTCGTACTAGCTCACATTGTCAGTTCCCACCGTGCGGGAATTCGTCGAGTTGACAGGGCGGAAGCGATCGACCCGTGACAACCAGCGTTGATCTGGCCGTGAAGTGCTTGCTCAGCAGGTCGGCGAGCATTGTTCCAAACGAACCTTACGACTGGCTCAACCCTCAAACTGGCCGAACTAGACAATGCCTTCTGAACTTAAAACACCACTTCCGAACATTATACAAAAATATTATATAAATAATCCATACTCCAGAAAAAATGTATCTATGACGCTTCAGAACAGACTTTGGAATTTCAATGAGACATACAATTTATTATATATGTTATTCTCCTCGGACAAACGTAACGGGACAGGGGGCTGAAAGCATCACTTCTTGCGCCGTTGATCCGAAGACGGCCTTCCCTGTAGGTGATCGTTTCCGTCCCCCGACGATGACGAGGTCTGAATTGGCCTCAGTCGCAAGGCGGATGATCTCGTCACCGTGTGATCCGATGGCACCTTTGATCTCGTACGTGAGATCCTCGTCGTCGAGCCTCTCTGCGATCGTCTTTATCGTCGCGTGTTGACGTGCGACAGTATCGGCTGGGATGTCCGCACTGTCCTCGATATTCATTCGCTCAAGCGTCGAGTCGAATTCGTCTTGCGTAAAGACGTGTGCGAGAAGGACAGTTGCATCAGAAGGCCCGGCGATATCGACGAGCGTCTGTGCCATCTGTTCGATACGGTCTTTGTCTCCGGGGCCGACTGCGAGTAAGACGTTGTGCAACGACATACAAATACTCTCTGAGCCGACTACTATAAATCTGCAGACTACTGTGCGACAGCGTTCGATGATCGCTCCGCAGCGACAGCGCTGCCCCAGCGCGGCTTTCACCCCTCCAGCGCTCGACGGTTCGGGAGACAATCATTTATCACACCAGAAAGAGTTGGGCCACTATGGACCTCGATAGCCTTCTCGCGAACAGCTGCAAGCGTGACTGGCAGACAATCGATCCGACAGATATCGAACCGGTTCGATTCGCCGTCGTCGGTCTCGGGTGGTTCACTAAGGGTCGGGCTCTCCCTGCGCTCGAACAATCCAACCTGTGTGAGCCCTCCGTACTGGTCAGTAGTTCGTCGGCAAAGGCTGAACGTATCGCGGCCGAAACCGACGGCGCGGGGCTCGGAATCACCTACGACGAGTTCCACGATGGGGCAGCACGCGATGCATACGACGCCGTCTATATCGTCACCCCGAATGCCCTACACCTGGAGTACGTCGAAACGGCCGCCGAGTTCGGCAAGGACGTCTTGTGTGAGAAGCCGATGGAACGGGACAGCGAACGGGCTGTCGAACTCAGAGAGACCGCTGCCCGAGCCAACATCGAGTTGATGATCGGGTACCGGATGCATACTGAACCCGCGGTTCGGCGCGCTCGCGAACTCATCGCGAACGGTTATATCGGCGAGCCGATGTCGGTGACTGGAAATATGTCCCAACGGCTGCTCGACCGGATCGATCCCAACCCCGATCAGTGGCGTCTCGACGAAGCGCTGGCTGGCGGCGGCGCGCTGTTCGACATCGGGATCTATCCGCTGAACACGGCCCGATTCCTGCTCGATGCAGAGCCCGTTTCCGTCACGGGCAACACCTCGAGCACGCACGATGCCTTCGACGAGGTTGACGAGACGGTTGCTTTTACAGTCGAGTTCCCACACGAGGTGTACGCGCAGTGTTACGCCAGTCACAACGCTCGTCAGTCGTCGGGAATCACTGTCACTGGCACCGAAGGACAGGTCCGCGTCGAGCCGGCGTTCTTCCAGGATCAGACGCGGCAGCTGCACGTGTCACGCGGTGACGGCCGGGCGACGATCAGTGTCGAGAAAGTGGATCAAATGCTGGAGGAATTCGACTACTTTGCCGACCGTATCCGGGGGTCGAAATCGATCGATCCGGACGGCAATCACGGTCTCGTCGATATGCGCGCGATGGAGGCCGTGTACGAAGCCGCCGAGTCAGATTGCTGGGTCTCCCTGGAGTGACAGCGACCGCGAGAACTATCCGTTGAACCCCTGATGGAATCCGACGAGTTTCTCCCGAGAGAAGTGCTCGACGGCGTATTTGATTCCCTCTTTGCCGACACCGGAGTCTTTGAATCCACCGTACGGCATATGATCGGTGCGGAAGCCACTGACAGTGTTGATGTTGACGCCGCCCGCGTCGATCTCGTCAGCCGCTCGCTTGGCCCGGTCGATGTCCTGGGTGAAGAGGCCGGCTTCGAGTCCGTAGTTCGTATTGTTGGCCTCCTCGATAGCGGCATCGAAGTCCTCGACGACGACGACGGGGACGAGCGGACCGAACGTCTCCTCCTTTACCGCGGGCATATCGGGAGTCACGTCTGAGAGCACAGTGGGTTCGAAGGTCCGCGGGCCAAGGTCGCCGCCGTAGTTCCCGCCGCACTCGACGGTCGCACCGGCCTCGACGCTCTCTTCGAACAGGTCGACGAGATTCTCGAACTGTTCGTCGTCGACCATCGATGCAACATCGGTTCCAGGCTCGAGAGGGTCGCCGACGGTGAGTGCCTCGGCCGCATCGACGATGGCCTCGATGGCCTCCGCTTCGATCTCCTCGGGGACGATGACGCGCTCGACGCTGTTGCAGACCTGGCCGGCGTTCGAGCACGCGCCGCCGACGACTTGCGCGGCGGCCGCTTCGATGTCCGTATCGCTCCAGATGATCGTGGGATCGTTGCCGCCGAGCTCCAGCGTCACTTCCTTCATTCCGCTGTTGTTCGCGAGGTACTTCCCGACCGGTGTCGATCCGGTGAACGAGATGGCTTCGATCGCGTCGTGGTCGAGGATCACGTCACCGATGGTCGAACCCGACCCGGTTACGATGTTGAACAGTCCATCGGGGACCGTCGCGTCGATGGCGTCGGCGGCGTCATCGAGGCACTCGAACAGTGCGATGGCGGACAACGGCGTGTTCGTCGCGGGTTTCCCGACGACGCTGTTGCCGGCCGCGAGTGCGGGGCCGATCTTGTGTACCATCAGGTTCAGTGGGAAATTGAACGGCGTGATGGCTGCGACGACGCCCATCGGTTCACGCTGCGTGAAACAGTGATCCCGTGCGAAACCTTTCTGGGCGTCCATCGGGACGAACTCACCGAAGAGACGCTTGGCCTGCTCGGCTGAGAGATCGAGCGTCTGGACGGCGCGGTCAACCTCACCACGGGCCTCAGTCAGCGGTTTCCCTTGCTCGCTGGTGAGGATGTGAGCGATTTCGTCGGCGCGCTCTTCGACGAGTCTGGCTGTTTCAGAGAGCAACTCGTATCGTTGGTACGCAGAGAGGTCTGTGGCGTGGAAGGCCTCCGCTGCTGCATCGATCGCTTCGACGACTGTCTCCTCGCTCGCCACCGGAACTGAGCCGACGAGTTGGCCGTCGTATGGGTGTATAACGTCGGTTCGCTCCTGAGCATCGATCCAGTTGCCGCCGACGAGCATCTGTCTATCCAGACTTGTAGCTACTTGCTGGCTCATATCGGATTCGTTGCAGATTAGAATTATAAGTGTTACGCAGGCTTCGGAGGCAACTCCGCGATGGCGGCACTACAGTAGCATTTGCAAGCCTTCACCCATCGGACCATACGCTGTCGTGCGATTGGATGCGCGATAAGTTTAAAATGCTACTATAACAAGCGTTCTGGGTGCGGTCGTTCGGATTCTCGCAACCAGCCGGTTGTACACGTTCCTCTCGGTCAGTCTTGGAGACATAGCGCTGCTCGCGTTGCGAAGACGACCGAATGACCCCGGTGAAAAATATGAACTAATCCATCGAAGTCGATACGGCTGTGTGTGACCTCATCCCAAGTTATAACTGAGTGGTGCTCGGTACGGTAATTATGAATCTTGCAGGAACAGTGGTTCCTATGGCGACGCCTACCCGCCGGTCACGGCGGGCGGTCGACGATACAGCCCTCAGGAAGTTTACCCGGGGGCTCGTGGAGGCAGGCGTGCACGGGCTCTTCCCGGGCAGTTCGATCGGTGAGTTTCCGAGTCTGACGGCGGCGCAGAACCGACAAGTCATCGAGACGGTAGCCGAAGTGGCCGACGGAAGAACGAACGTTCTCGCCGGCTGTTGTGACACGAGTGTGGGTGCGGTACTCGACAAAATCTCGTCTGCAGAGGAAGCGGGTGCGGACGCCGCAGTCGTGGTCTCACCGTACTATCTGACGACGACCCAGCCCGGCCTCGAACGGTTCTTCACGACGATCGCCGATCAGTCCGCACTTCCGCTGCTCCTGTACAACATTCCGCCGCTGACAGGCAACGAGATCGGAATCGATCTGGTAGGTGATCTCGCCGAACACGACAATATCGTCGGTCTCAAGGATACGTCTGGTGACCTGAACTACCACTACCGCGCCGTCAGCGAAACGCCGGATGACTTCCTCGTGTTCCAGGGAGCGACCCAGTTGGCGACGGCTTCCCTGGGCGTCGGAACGGACGGCCTCATCGCCGGTCCGGCGAACGTCTTTCCGCGAGTGATGACTGATCTCTACGAGGCCTACGACCGCGGCGATCTCGTGGAAGCTCAACGACTGATGCAGACCGTGGTCACACCGTTCGTGGGGGCTACGAGTGATGTCCCCACAGCAGCGGCGTTGAAGTACCTCGTGAAACTCGACGGACTCGACATCGGCTCGCCGCTGCCGCCGCTCCCCCAACTCACTGACGAAGAGCAGACAGCGCTGACGGCGGCATATCGGCGGATTACGGATCAGTTCGATAAACAGACGCTATAGGCTGCGGCTCTCTTTCCTTCGCACTCGTACGGACCGCTACGGCGATGGCCCCTCAGCTAGACGCCGAGCAAGGCGACGGCTGTGGTAGTGTTTGCAACTGGTTGCGCACCAGACCATATGCTGTCGGGCAATCGGGGACGTGAAGAACTGCAAATGCTACTATCGGAGAGACAGTATCGACAAAAATCCGGATACAGATAGCTCGGGACCCGTCGTGGTGGCTGGAATGCGTCGCAGTCAGGCGTTGTTGACTTCGCTGTCGATTTCTTCTTGAGCGTCGTTGAGCGCTTCTTCGGGCGTCTTCTCTTGGACGAGAGCGGCATTGCAGTTGGTGTAGACGATCTCCGAGAACGTCGAATACTGTGGCGTCGCCGGTCGAGCGCTGGTCTGATCGACGATCTTGGCGAACGTCTCCAGTTGGGAGGCCTGCTCGTAGTACTCGTCAGAGTACAGTTCCTGGCGGACGGGGAGTCGACTGTGTTCCAGCGCCATCTTCTCTTGGGCTTCCATCGACGACATATAGCTCGCGAACCGCTGTGCGGCCTCTTTGTTCTCCGAGTTGGCGTTGATGAACAGATTCCACCCGCCGAGACAGGAGTTCTTCGCGTCAGGGTTGCCCTCGGCTTTGGGCATCGGTGCGACGTCGAACTTCCCTTTGACAGGTGACCCGTCCTCGTTCATCAGTGCAACCGCGTAAGGCCAGTTACGCATAAAGATGGTATTGCCCTGTTGGAACGTCTGGCGGTTCTGGTCCGTCGACGACGCCGGAATAGACTCTGGGGTGACGCCGTATTCGTGGATGAGGTCGACGGCGTGCGCGAGGGCATCGATCCCCTCCTGGGAGTTGACCACGAGGTTCCCGTCCTGACGGAGTTCACCGCCCATCCCCCAGAACCAGTTGAGCCACATAATCGTCAGTCCCTCGTTGGACCCGCCTTGCCAGATGTAGCCGTTGAGGTTCTCATCGGACTGGTCCATAATGTCTTGCGCCATATTGACCAGTTCCATATACGTCGTGGGCGGGCTGTCGTAGCCGTACTCCTCGAGGAGGTCCGTCCGGTAGTACAGCGCGTTCGCGTCCGTGTGAATCGGCATTCCGTACATCGTCCCGTCGACAGTCACCGAGTCAATCGGCGTCTGGAGCATATTCTCGGTGTGACCTTCGGGATCGTTGACTTCGGCTGCCCAGCCGTTCTGGGCGAACTCCGCGGGCCAGATGACGTCCATATTGCCGACGTCGAACGACGACGAACCGGAGACGAACTGATTGACGTAGTACTCACGCGTCGAGGACGCGTCAGACGGCGTCTGCTGAGACTCGACGGTGATGCCCGAGGCCTGCTCTTCGAACATCGGAACGAGGCTCTGGGCGTCGTTGCTGAAGTAGCCGGGGTAGACGTAGGTCATCTCCAGTGACTCGCCACTCTCGGTACTCCCGCCGCTCTCGGTACTTCCATCGGTTTGATCAGTCGCATCCGAATCGGTGTTGCTGTCAGTGCCGTCGCCACCAGAGTCGCTGGTACCGCTACAGCCAGCAAGCAGCGCGATGCTGCCACCAGCCATCGTCTTGAGAACCGTTCGCCTACGCTGGTTCGTGACCTTCCGTGTCATACACCCAACGATTGGGACATCCCCTATTAATAATTATTGTTATATAGTAGAGGGGTTGCGGGAGTAAGGAGAGCTACTCGTCGGCTGCGAGTTCCCGTACTTCAGTCCAGAGTTCCTCGCCGACTTCGACCGCCGTCGCCGAGCGGTCGCGCTCGACGGAGCGTTGGCCGGGCAGTCGGATCTCGTCAACGTGAGCGGCTGGCTCTCTCTCGGTCAGATCTGCCAGGAAGTCGCTTGCCCTCTCACTGAAATCCGACGCACCCATCGCGTCGGGATCGATCGCGAGGAACAGATCGCCCTTCGTACAGGGATCTGTCGTGTGGTACGTTCCTGTGACGTCGGAGCCCATCGCCGCACCGACGAGCCCACCGGCCAAGACCTCGACGGCGATGGCTAGTCCCGAACCCTTCGCGCCCCCGAACGGGAGGATGGTTCCTTCGAGGGCTGCGGTGGGATCGGTGGTCGGCTGGCCGTTGGCGTCGAGAGCGACTCCGCTGGGAAGTTCCTCGTTAGTCTCTTTCTTGTGGAGGACGGTGCCGCGAGCGATAGCTGACGTCGACATATCCAGATTGAAGACCGGCTCGGTTGGGAGGCCGATAGCGATGGGGTTGGTTCCTAATACGGGCTCGGAACCGCCGTGTGGCGGCATCGCCGGTTCCGTGTTCGTGATCGCGATGCCGACGTATCCCTCTCGCTGGAGCTGATCGGTGTAATACCCGAGCATCCCCAGGTGGTTCGAGTCGTGGACGCCGACGACGCCAACCCCGAACTCGTCGGCACGGTCCATCGCTTCGGCAGCCGCTGCGCTTGCGACGACGGGGCCGAGTCGGGACCCACCACTGATCGTAGCTGCGCCGCCCGTCTCGGCGACGACGTCGATCGAGCCCGTCGGGTCGACGTTCCCCGACTCGATGCCTCGAACGAACCGCGGGAGCCGTAACAGCCCATGAGAGTGCTTTCCACGTGCATCGGCACTCACGAGGACTTCGGCCGTCTGCGCTGCGTCCGCGTCAGTGATTCCGTGCGCGCGGAAGGCGTCGGCGGCAACCGCGACCGCGCGTTGCCTGTCGACCTCCATTATGTGGAGGGGCCGATCCGGTGAATGGCGAACTGGCTTTCGCCCATCGCCTCGCTCATCGTCAGTTTCCCGTTGACGACATCTTCGATTTCGTCCCAGAGTTGGTCGCTGGCCCAGTCGAAGCTCTGGTCGCCGACGAGCGCCTCACTGACGTCGACGTCGGTTTGCTCGGGAACGCGCTCGGCGCTCCCGGGGTTTCCGGTGATCTTGATCGTGGGCATAATCGCGTTCGAGAGCGTGTGGCCCTGCCCGGTGGAGATCACCATAAAGTGCGCGCCGCCCGCGCCGATACCCGTAACCGACTCGGCACCGTGCCCCGGCGTGTCCATAATGTACATCCCGGAGTCGTCAGGAATCCGCGCACCGTAGTCGACGATGTCTTGAATAGGACCGTCACCGGACTTCACGAGTGCACCGAGGGACTTCTCCTCGATCGTGGTCAGGCCGCCGTCCATATTATCCGGCGTCGGCTGTGCGCCTCGGACGTCGTAGCCGGTCGCCTGCAGGCGCTGGTCCCAGTGCTCGACGCGGTCGAGGATCTCCTGTTTGACTTCGTCGTTGACCGCGCGCTCGGCGAGCTCGTGCTCGCCGCCGAAGAACTCGGGCGTTTCGGCGAAGCACGCTCGCCCGTCGTGGTCGTCGATAAGTCGCCACGCAGCCCGTGCTGTCGCTTTGTGCTGACAGAGGCCACTCGTCGTGTCCGACGTCGCGCAGTTGATCCCGAACGTCAGATTCGACATATCGGCGGGCACGCGACGCTGGTCGCTGGCTTCCTGCACCATCTCACGCGCGGAGTTCACCGTCCGCTGGAGCGCGTTCATCACGCCTTTCTCGCCGTGGATGTTGACGGAATCGCTCGGACGGCCGGTTTCAGCGACGTCGGAAGCGAGTTCGTCGCCGTCGACGATCTCGCCGGCGTGGGCGACGACGACTGTCCCGTAGACGTTCGGATGGGTGCCGTATCCGAGCAGCGTCCGATAGGTCTGGAAGACGTCGGGCTTGGTCTGACAGCGGCCAAGCGGATGGGTTATCGGAACCGTGTTCTCGACGATCTCCGCTGCGCGCTTGACCGTGTCGTTGGCGTAGGGTGCCGTCGAGATGATCGCGACGTGATTTCGGATGCCGACGCTCCCGTCGTCTCGTTCGTAACCGAGGAATTCACTCATATCAATCACTCACTCACTGCCGCAGTTTGTTCGCCGTCCGCGAGGTCGCCGCGACCGTAGTTGCTCTCGACGTTGTGGACGTGGACCCACGTTCCAGCGGGGATGTCCTCCGTCGCGTTGCCGATGCTCTTGCCGTACTTCGTGATCGTCTCGCCATCGGCGATGTCCTCGATGGCGATTTTGTGCCCGAACACAACGTCTTCGGACACCTCGACGGTGCGCTCCTCGTCGCCGACGGCGACCGCGACCGTCTCACCGGCTTCGAGTTCACGGAGGGCCGTCGCGACGTTGTCGTCAGGTTCGACTACCTCTAGGTATCTGTCTGCCATGCGTTTCGGTCAACGGATGTCACAGTTTATAATGTTTTCTCCTAGTCAAACGTCGTTCGGGAATCGACAACTCATACTGTCGGACATCAGTCCGTGATGCAGTGCGGTACCCTGTAGGTCAAGAATATCCACATCGTTCTGTCAGACAGTATCACTGCCAGAGCTCTCCCACAGTCGAGGTGATCGACTGAGTGGAGACTCGTCTGCCGTCGGCGATGGGGGTTCGTCGGTGCAGGCGTCCCTGTAGTTTTATAGTGAAAGACTCTCGTTAGAGCATACGAATGGCAGATACAGTTGAAAGCTCGTCCGGCGCTACCTACGGGGAGGGCTCGGGACGGCAAAACAGACTGCAGCGGTATCGTGACCTCAGGTTCACCGAAGAGGAGTTGGCAGTGATCCTGCTGACGCCAGTGGTCTCTTTTCTGCTCGCGGTGTCGTTTTACCCGATTTTCGATACCGTGGTAGGGAGCCTGCATACGGGATACGTACTGGAGATCAATCCGCAGGAGTTCGTCGGCCTCGAGAATTACCGTGATCTGTACGGCAGCGGTCCGCTGCTGGATCAGTTCCTCAACGGGGACGGCTTCTGGAACGCGCTCCGGGTGTCACTCATCTACACGTTCGTCAGCGTCCCCATCGAACTGGTGCTCGGGTTGGGGCTCGCACTCTTGCTCAACCGCGAGTTCAAGGGCAAATACTTCGCACAGGCGGCGATCCTGTTTCCGTGGGCGATTCCGACCGTGATCAACGCGCGCATCTGGGCGTGGATGTTCAACGGGCAGTACGGCGTCATCAACGACCTGCTGATTCGTGTCGGGATCCTTCAGCAGCCGTTCCCCTTCCTGGCGAAGCCGGACACCGCGCTGTATGCGATGCTCTTTATCACGATCTGGAAGACGAGTTCGT
Organism: Halobellus sp. Atlit-38R; assembly: GCF_003665925.1. Lineage (NCBI taxonomy): Archaea > Methanobacteriati > Methanobacteriota > Halobacteria > Halobacteriales > Haloferacaceae > Halobellus > Halobellus sp. Atlit-38R. The sequence continues at coordinate 48,876 of NZ_QXIJ01000012.1, read as the reverse complement.
TTATGGCGCTGATCTTACTCGCCGGCCTCCAGTCGATCCCGGACCACCTCTACGAGGCCGCACGGATGGACGGGGCTTCCCGGATCCGGCAGTTTTGGGACATCACGCTGCCGCTCCTGAAGCCGACGCTCCTCGTGGCGCTCATCTTCCGGACGCTGCCGGCGTTCCAGGCGTTCGGTCTGCCCTTCGGACTGACCGGCGGCGGGCCGGCCTCGGCGACGACCACGCTCGTGCTGTTCGACCACCAGTTGACGTTCAACCGACTCAACTTCGGCGAGGGCGCGGCGACGGCGACCATCATCACTCTCATCGCCCTCGCGATCGCGATGGTGTACGTCGGGACTCTCTACGAACCGGAGGTGCGCTGAGATGAGTTACGACTCGAACACCCTCGAAATCGAACGGTTCCAGTGGGTCGGTAAGAAGGTCGGCTTCTACGGGAGTATCTTCATTATTGCTCTCGTCTCTGTGTTCCCCATCCTCTGGATGTTTATTACGTCACTCAAACAACCGGGGAACGTCGTCACCTTTCCCGTCGAGTACATTCCGCGGAATCCGACGCTCGCGAACTACCGCGCGGCCATCGAGGGCGCACCGTTCTTCCGGTACCTCCTCAACAGTGCGATCGTCGCGACCGGCACCGCCGTCTTGGACGTGCTGCTCGGATCGCTCGCCGGATACGCGCTTTCGCGGCTCCGCTTCCGGTTCAAGCTTCCCGTCCTCTTGCTCATCCTCGGGACGGCGATGCTCCCCTTCATCGCGCGACTGATTCCGCTGTTCAGCCTCGCGCGTTCGTGGGGGCTGCTCAACAACTATCTCGGCCTCATCATTCCCTACGCCGCATTCCAGTTGCCCTTCGCCGTCTGGATCTTCCAGGCGTACTTCAAGGAGTTGCCTGACTCGCTCGAAGAAGCCGGGCTGATGGACGGTCTGTCACGGATCGGCGTGCTGTTCCGAATCATCCTGCCGGTGTCCGCGCCGGCGATGGCGACCGCGGCGATCATCGTGTTCATCTACGCGTGGAACGAGTTCCTCTTCGCGCTGACGTTTATGACGGAGGATTCGATGCGGACGATCACCGTCGGCATCGCGCTCTATCAGGGTGAGTTCCAGTACCCCTGGGGAACGATCTCGGCGGCCGTGTTTATGTCCGTGATACCGCTCATCCTGTTTATGCTGTTCTTCCAGCGGAAGGTCGTGGAAGGACTGACGGCGACCGGAAAAGCCTGAATCGGTCAGGCGCTGCGTTTTTTCGATATGCTGAGTCGCGTACTCTGTGTCAGAGCGTCGCGGTCGGCGAGCAGGAGCGACGGACCGACAAAGAGCGCCGACGTCGAAGAAAGAGACAGCCGAGCTAGTCGTTGACGACGTTCTCAGGCTCGCCGCCCTCCAAGACGGTCCGAACGATGTCGGTGACTGTGTGGCGACGCTGCTCGTTGGCTTCCTCGCTGTACCACGCGACGTGGGGCGTCGTAATCACGTCGGGATGATCGCGGAGCGGGTGGTCCGCTGTGGGTGGTTCCTCGGGGAACACATCGAGTCCGGCACCGGCGATTTCGTCGTCATACAGCGCGTCGAGGAGGGCATCATCGTCTACGATCGGCCCCCGCGCGACGTTGACGAAGTACGCCGAATCGGCCATCTGGGCGAAGGCGTCGGCGTCGAAGAGACCTCGTGTCTCAGGCGTCAGCGGAGAGTGGACGGTGACGAAATCCGACTGTGCCAGCACTTCCTCAAACTCCAGCAAAGTCGCGGGGTCGTCTGCGACGTCGTTTTCGGTGAGGAACGGGTCGCTGGCGACGACGTCGGCACCCAGTGCGGCCGCGCGCTCGCCGACGGCGCGGCCGATTGCCCCATAGCCGACGACGCCGACGGTCTGCGTCGAGAACCGGTGGATCGGAACCGCGGCGTCGCGGTCCCAGCCCCCGACCGCAACATTGGCGTCGTAGCTCGTGAGTCCCCGGGAGAGGGCGAGGAACATCGAAAGCGCGTGCATCGAGACTTCCTCCAGACAGTAGTCCGGGACGTTCGTGACGGGGATGTTACGCTCGGCAGCGGCCTCGGTGTCGATGTTATCCACGCCGATCCCGTAGCGCGAGATGACCTGGCAGCTATCGAGCGCGTCGATCGCGGCCGCATCGAGGTCGTAGCGGAGGTTGATCACGGCGTCCGCCTCAGCGAGCGTCGCGTGTGCGTCTGCGGCTTCCTTGCCGACTCCCTCGGTCAATTCGACCACCTCTGCGATGTCCGACAATCCGTCCCGCTCGATCGAGAGATCCGCGAAATCGTGATCTGTAACGACGACAGTGTACTTAGACATCAGTGGACTCAGACGATGAGATCGTAGCCGTCGACGAGGTACTGCTCACAGAGGTCGCGGTTCAACTCGACACCGAGGCCGGGACCCTCGGGCACGTCGATGTAGCCGTCTTCGAGGATCGGGCCGGAGCCCTCGACTCGAGTGCACATCTCGTTCCACCACGGAACGTCGCGGGAGTGCCACTCCATACACAGGAAGTTGGGGATCGCCGCCGAGACGTGCGCGCCGGCGATCGTCCCGAGCGGGCTCGAGATGTTGTGAGAGGCGATCGGAATGCCGTACAGGTCACACACCGTCGCGATGTCGACGTACTCGCCGAGGCCACCGCACTTGTTCACGTCGGGGGCTGCGATGTCCATCATCCCCTCGGACGCTGCATCGTTGAACTGGCTGGTCGTGACGAGATTCTCACCGGTCAAAACCGGCGTGTCGAGCGCCTGGGTGACGCGCTTTTGAGATTCGGTCTTCTCCGGTGGGACAGGGTCTTCGATCCACGCGAGATCGAACCGTTCCAGTTTCTTCCCCAGTCGAATGGCCGTCTCGGTGGTGAAGTTCCAATGGAGGTCCATTCCGAGGTCGACGTCGTAGCCGATCTCGTCGCGGACGGCCTCGACGAGGCTGACCTTGTGTTCGAGCGCCGCGTTGTCCATCCGTCGGTTGGCTTCGTCGTATTCGGCGTGCGTCGGGACGTCCAAGTCGAACTTCAGCGCCTCGAACCCCTCGTCGACGACCTCCCGGGCCGCGCGGGCGTACGACTCCGGCGTGTAGACGTCGGTCGGATCGTGCTCGCTCGCTTCGCCGAGGGACTCGCCGCCGTGCGTATCGCAGTAGATCTTGATCTCGTCGCGGTACTTCCCGCCCAGCAGTTCGTACACCGGGACGTCGAACAGTTTTCCCTTGATGTCGTAACAGGCCGTCTCGATCGCAGTGAAGGCGGCTTGTCCGATGCGGCCAGTGCCTGTGTAACGCTGTTCGAGGAGTTCGCGAATCCGGTCGGTGTCGAGCGGGTTCTCCCCTTCCAGGTCGACCTCCATCCGCCCGGCCATATCGAGTGCGGCCTCCGCGCGGAACGTCTCCCCGAGCCCGTAGACGTCGGCGTCAGTCTCGACCTTGACGATGCCCCACGTGAAGTTGCCCGCGATGGCCATCGTCTCGATCGCCGTAATCTCGATGTCGCGTTCGGGCGGTCGATGCGTCTCTTCCATCCCCATATCTCGCCAGGGCACACCGCCACCCTGCGGAATGCGGTAGTCCGGTTGGTCGTCTTGCGTCATCGCCTTGGCAATCGTAGATTGCCCGATTAAAGATTGTGGTGAACTACGGGAACGCGACACTGGCGTCAGCGAGTGGCGATTGACGGCGCAACACAGTCGTCTCACCAGTCACTTCGATCGACTCGCGTGTTCGCAGATCCGTGACAGAGCGCCCGACAGCGAGTTCGACGCGCCCCGGTTCGAGAACGAACCGTCCCTCGGCGTCGTGTGCGCCGAGCGTCGCGGCAGACAGTTCGAAGGAGACGGTCGCACGATCGTCTGCGTCAAGATCCACACGGGCGAATCCGACCAGCTCACGGGTCGGTCGAACGGTGTGTCCGCCTCGATGGCGTGTGTACAGTTGTACCACCTCCGTCCCCTTCCGGTCGGCGATGTTCTGCACGCCGACCGACGCGGTGATCGAAGAATCAGGAGACAGTGTGGGTGCGGAAACGGTGAGTGACTCGTACTCGAAGTCGGCGTAGCTCTGGCCGTGACCGAACGGGAACAGCGGATCGCCAGGCGTGAAGACGTACTCGCCACGAGAGACGGAATCCTGTCGATAGGCGACCGGAAGTTGCCCGACAGTGCGAGGCACAGACACCGGGAGTCGGCCACCGGGATCTGTCCCGAGGAGCACGTCAGCGATGGCGGCGCCTCCCTCCTGACCCGGAAGCCACGCGGCGATCGTCGCTGCCGCGCAGTCGACGACTTCGGGGACGGCCAGTGGCCGGCCGCTGACGAGGACAGCGACAACGGGTGTTCCCGTCGCTGCCACCCGGCGCACTAACTCCGTCTGCCGGCCGGGGAGACCGAGTTCGGCGCGGTCCAGCGCTTCGCCCGCCGTCCCCGGCGAGTCGCGTTCGACGTCGATCCCCGACTGCCCGCCGACGCAGGCGACGGCGACGTCTGCATCGCGAGCCGCGGTGACGGCCGCGTCGATGTCGTCCTCGGCGGTCGCTCGGACCCCACAACCCGGAGCGTATTTGACGGCCGCGACGCGGTCCCGCAGTGCCGCGCGTGGCGTCACGATGTCGACGCCTCCGTCGGCGTTCTCTGCGCCTGCGTACGAATAGTTCCCCAAGAGGTTCCGCGGGGCGTCGGCGTTCGGCCCGACGAGTGCTACAGTTGCATCGGCCGACACCGGGAGCGCGCCGTCGTTATCGAGGAGGACCTGCGAGCGTCTGGCGGCACGCCGAGTCAATCGTCGGACCGCGTCTGTCTCGAATGCGTCGGTGACACTCGCGGGCGCCGGTGAGTCGTCGGTGAACAGTCCGGCGTCGACTTTCTGCCGGAGATGTCGCCGAAGGGCTCTGTCGACGAACGATTCGTCGACGTCGCCGTCTCGAACGGCAGCGACGAGGCGGTCCCCGAAGCACTCCGTCTCGGGGAGTTCGACGTCGACGCCCGCCGTCAAGGCACGGACGCCAGCCTCCCGTCGAGTCGAAGCGACTTCGTAGTCGTCGGCGAGCATCTCGATTCCCCGACCGTCAGAGACGACAGTACCTCGGAATCCCCACTGCTCGCGCAACAGATCGGTGAGCAACCGCTCGTTGGCGTGACACGGGACGCCGTCGACGGTGTTGTACGCGGCCATTACGGATGCCGCCCCGGCGGCGATGCCCGCACGAAACGGGACGAGATCTGCATCGCGCATCTCGTCGAGCGACGCGGTCGGTCGAGCGCGGTTCCGCCCGCCCACCGGTCGGCCGTGACCGACGAAGTGCTTGAGCGTCGCATCGACGTTCGCGTCTGCCAGACCGTCGACCACGTGCCGGGTCATCGTGGCCGCCAGAGCGGGATCTTCACCGAACGTCTCCTCGATTCGACCCCAGCGCGGCTCGACGCCCACGTCCGCCACCGGCGAGAGCGTGAGTTGACACCCGACGGCCCGCAGTTGGTCACCGACGGCCGACGCGACTTCGCGTGCGAGCGTGGGGTCCCAACTGCTCGCGATGCCGATCGCCTGCGGAACAGTCGCACCCTTGCGGCCGGCGTACCCGCAGAGACTCTCTTCGCGCACGAACGCGGGAATACCGTGTGGCGTCTCAGTGCGCAGGAACGATTGGAGATCTGCGACGACGGCGGCGAGTGCACGCGGTGGGAGTCCGCTTTCGCGGCCGACCCGCGTGACTCGGCCGACGCCGTGAGGAATCACCTCGCGTGCCAGCCTCGGGGAGAACGCACCGTCCTCCAGCAGCGATCCGATCCGAACGGTCCCGAGCTGTGCGACTTTCGATTCCAGCGCCATCTCGCCGACGAGGGTGTCGAGATCAGGTGGGGCAGTCATCGATGAATATCCAACCGTTCGCCCGGAGACGGCAAAAACCCTCACTCCGACGGGGTAATTTTAATATCCAGAGAGACGCCCTCCTGGGTAGGATGACAAGCGAGCGCATTACCGTCGACTCGGTGGCGGCGTACACCGTCGACGACCAAACGGTCCGTTTCGACTGTGAGATAGCGGCCCCCGAAACCGTCACACAGCGGACTGTTCCGGTGGAATTGGCTATCTATGGCCCGCGGACCTTCCGATTCGAGTTGCAGGCGAACCCGGAAGTTGCGACCGACAGCGACTACCCGCGGCTGAACCACGATGCGCTCTCGGGGGCGCCCGACTTTGAGGTGACCGAGACCGAGGAGACGCTCACGATCGAGACGGGAGCACTGCGAATCGCGGTCGGACTCGATGCGTGGTCGTTCGTCGTCTCGGACGCGGACACCGACGAGACCGTCTTCGAGGAACAACGGTCCGACCCGGACGTGTTTGGGCAGCAACGCGTCGATCCCCTCGGGTTCACCCAAGAGGAGATCAATCACAATCCCCGCAAGGTGACGCAGACGGGTACTGCGTTCGGCCTCTCGCCCGACGAGAAAATATACGGCGCGGGTGAGCAGTTCGTCGAGTTCGACCGTCGCGGGCGCGAACTGGATCTGTGGCACGAGGAGCCGCTCGGAACCGAAACCGAGCGGGCGTACAAGAATATCCCGTTTCACCTCTCGACAAACGGATACGGGCTCTTGGTCGATACCACGGCGCGCGTCCACTACGACTTCGGCAAAAGCTCTGTGGCGTCGGGAACGATGTCGGTCTCGGATGACGAATTCGCGTTCGTGTTCTTCTATGGCCCGGACTTCCGTGACATCATCCAGCGATACACCGCCGTCACGGGGCGGCCAGCCCGCCCGCCGAAATGGTCTTTCGGCACCTGGATGTCACGGCTGGGCTACGAGTCTCGGGAGGAACTCGAATCCGTCGCCGAGCGACTGCGTTCGGAGTCGATCCCCAGCAACGTCCTCCACTTAGATCCGTTCTGGATGCGCGAGCACAAGTCGACGGACCTCGAGTGGGACACCGACCAGTTCCCCGAGCCCGAAGAGATGATCTCGCAACTCCGCGAGAGCGACTTTCGCCTCTCGCTGTGGGAGCATCCGCACGTACCTGTCGGGACCGACGCATTCGAGGCGGGCGTCCAGGAAGGGTACTTCGTCACCGACGGCTCCGGGGACCCCTACGTGATGGACCACACGTGTCAGGGCGACTACCGCGGGGCGCTGGTGGACTTCACAGATCCCGAGGCAGTGGAGTGGTGGAAAGACAAACACCGGCGGCTGCTGGAACAAGGCGTGTCCGTGTTCAAGACCGACTACGGCGAGTACGTGCCCGAGGACGCCGTCTTCGAGAACGGAAAGACCGGGACGACGATGCACAACCTCTACCCGTACCTCTACAACGAGGCCGTATACGAGGTCGTCGGCGAGGTCAACGGGGCTGAGGAAGCCCTCGTCTGGGGTCGTTCCGCCTGGACCGGGAGTCAAGCGTTCCCGATGCACTGGGGTGGCGATCCGCAGACGAGTTGGAACGGGATGGGTGCTGCCCTCCGTGGCGGGCTCTCGGCGTCGCTCTCGGGGATCGCATTTTGGAGCCACGACATCGGCGGCTTCCGCGGAACGCCGAGTACGGCAGTCTACACTCGCTGGGCGCAGTTCGGGTTGCTCTCCTCGAACGCCCGCTGCCACGGAACGACCCCACGGGAGCCGTGGGAGTTCGGCGACGAGGCCCTCGACATCTTCAGAGAGTACGCGGAACTGCGCTACCGGCTGATTCCCTACCTCTATACGTACGCTGAGATCGCCGCACGAACCGGTTTGCCCGTCGTTCGACCCCTCGTGTTGGAGTACCAGGACGATCCGGCCGTCCACCGAATGGACACACAGTATCTGCTCGGCGAAGACATACTCGTGGCACCAGTCTTCGCGGACGCCGGCACTCGCTCGGTGTACCTACCGGACGGAGAGTGGCGCGAGTACCGGAGCGGAGAGCGCTACGCCGGCGAACGAACCGTCGAGATCGACGTCGCACTCGACGAGATGCCGATCTTCGTGCGTGCCGGCAGCGTCGTGCCGCAGCGTGAACCCACGCAGTCTATCCAGCCGGGGACGCCTGCGGCGCTCGAACTGGAGGCGACGCTCGCGGAGGCGAAGGCGAGCGGGCGGTTCTACGACGTCGACGCCGACGAGCTACTGGAAATCACAGTCGAGGAAGCAGCGGGAACGCTGTCGGTCGACACCGGCGGAGTCACCGCAGCCCGGACGACGATCACGGTGCAGGATGCCGATCCAGACGAGGTCGTTGTCGACGGTTCTCAGCACACTGCAGTCGGTTCAGAGCCAGAGCCGGGCGAGTGGACGGGTGACGGGACGCGGCTCACGATCGTCGTGTGAGGCCGCCGCTGAGGGGTGAATTTATTAGGGGAGGTCCTAAATTGTGCCACAACGAACCACGGTGACACAATGGGACGCTTACAACTCAACGAACTGACGAAGGTCTTCGAATCGGGCGGTAACGAGATCGTCGCGGTCAACGATCTCGACCTCGACATCCAAGACGGCGAGTTCCTCGTACTGGTCGGTCCATCCGGCTGTGGAAAGTCGACGACGCTGCGGTGTATCGCCGGTCTCGAACAGACGACCTCCGGTCAGATACTACTCGACGATCGCGACATTACCCACCGCAAGCCCAAAGAGCGGGATATGGCGATGGTGTTCCAGAACTACGCACTCTACCCACATATGTCCGTGCGAAAGAACATCGGCTACGGGCTGAAGATTACGACTGATCTATCGAAAGGCGAAATCAACGAGCGTGTCGAAGAGACCGCGGAACTGCTCGAAATTGGTGAGCTGTTGGAGAAAGAGCCCGGAGACCTCTCCGGCGGCCAGCAGCAGCGAGTCGCGCTCGGCCGCGCGATCATCCGGGAGCCGGAAGTGTTCCTGATGGACGAGCCGCTCTCGAACCTTGACGCGAAGCTTCGGACAACGATGCGCACCGAGATCCAGCAACTCCAACAGGATATGGGGATCACGACGATCTACGTCACCCACGACCAGACCGAGGCGATGACGATGGGCGACCGCATCGCCATCCTTGACGGCGGCGAACTGCAGCAGATCGGCGAGCCGCTGGAGTGCTACCACCGCCCGAAGAACCGGTTCGTCGCTGGCTTCATCGGGTCGCCGTCGATGAACTTCCTCTCGGTCAAACACGACGATGAGACGCTCGAACACGACGAGTTCAGCTACCAGATATCAGCGACGACGTCAGACGAACTGGAAACCGCCAGTCAAGACCTCACGCTCGGAATTCGCCCCGAGCACATCCAGATCGCCGATGCCGACGCGGAGAACGCCATCCAGACGACAATCGAGGTCGTCGAGCCGATGGGGGAGGTCACCTACGCCTACTTCGAGATTGGCGACCAGACGTACACGGCCAGCATCGACGGCGAGATAAGAATCTCCGCAGGCGAGGACGTGCACGTCGTCTTCCCCGAGGAGAAGATTCACATCTTCGACGGCCGGACCGGAGCCGCCGTCAAGAACAGCGAACTCGACGAAAAAGCAGACACGATCACGGCCTGAGCGTCCGTTTGTCACCGCTGGACCAGCCGTTTGCTTCTCGCGAACAATTAAGTGAAACCTCTTCATAGCACACGATATGAGCAAGATCCCAACCGAGGCCGGATCGGGCCGGCACGTACAGGCGGTACAGATATCCTGTGATATCCTCGAAGCGCTGCGTGAAATGGACGGGGCGGGTGTCTCCGAGTTGGCCGAAGCGTTAGACCGCTCGAAGGCCACTATCCACAGCCACCTGTCGACGCTCGCCGCCAACGAGTTCGTCGTCAAGAACGACGGCGTCTACGAAGTGAGTCTTCGGTTCGTCGACATCGGAGAGTACGCGAAAGGGCAAGTCGACATCTACGAAGTCGCAAAAGAAGAAGTCGAGCGGTTGGCCGAGGAGACGGGTGAGGTAGCGCAGTTTATGGTCGAAGAACACGGTCGCGGCGTCTATCTCCACAAGGCACGCGGAGAGAACGCGATCCAGACGGCCTCCTACACGGGGAACCGGAAGCTCCTCCACTGCACTGCACTCGGAAAATCGATCCTCTCGCAGCTTTCGGCCGACGAAATTGACGCCATCATCGACCGACACGGGCTCCCCCAACGGACGAACAAGACCATCTCCTCACGCGAGGAGTTGTTCGACGAGTTAGAGACGATCCGTGAGGAAGGCGTCGCGTTCGACGACGAGGAGATTCTCCAGGGTCTGCGATGCATCGCGGCGCCGATCAAACATCCCAACGGCGGCGTCTGTGGCGCGATCAGCATATCAGGTCCAACGAGCCGATTTAAGGGAGATCGGTTCCACGAGGAACTGCCGGAGATCGTAGAGGGGGCAGCGAACGTTATCGAAGTTAACGCGACGCAAGTCTGACCGTTCGCACCTGCCGAATGTTCGGAGCAGGCCGCTTCTTTCCCCGGTTTTCGTGGTCTGTTTCGATTCAGGAGCGGATTATGGTAGTAGTTAGCCGTTCGCGAGGACCAAATACCACGTATGAGTCTCAAAAACCAACTGGTATGGTAGTCGGTTACGTGAAGCGGAATCCCAGGCGTTCTAGCGCGCTCTTTTGAAATGGTACGGCATCTCTGGGAGGAACAACGGGCTCGTCGCGTCGTCTCCGGACGCGTGATTCGTTTGGCCTTTGTGAACGGATCGGTTCGTCGCCGAACAGTCGTCGTCGAGTGCTGATCGTCTCTCCCGTATCCCAATCCGAGGTGGCTTCCAGTGGCTTCCAGTCATCCCCTACTACACTGTATGAGCGATTCAAAAACATCTGTACACTTGTTAGAGTCGTCGAGGGAGCACTTCCTATAAGCTATGAAAGATAACATACGTACGAGTGTTATTTTGAGCAGATCGAAGTAAGCAGCGATCCAGCAAGTCCGAGATCGAACGGTTCGGCGTTTGCGAGAGACAAACAGGCACTAACAGTGCCAGCAACCTATTTCTATCAAACTAATTTATATTATGAAAGGTAATTTTCTATATACCTAAATGCTTTTCTAAATAACCCCAAAGCCATCTCATACATCGTCTATCGAAGAATTTGTCTCTTTTGTATATATGAAATACTGACTATCTTTTGGTGTCTATCCAGTTTGATCTTGGTGGATCCGATATTTGATCACGGATTTAACGTGCCAGATAACGGCTTGAAATGCCCATCACGTCGTTACACAGCTCGATTTTGAATTATACATTAGCTGGCAGAACGTTCCCGATTCTATTACCTTCTATGACGTTTATCCTGTCCAACAGTCCGTCGTGGAAAACGATCAGGACTCTATTGGTCGGAAGTTGCGAGTTCCATCGTGACCACACTCCCTTGCGGTTCGTTCTCCGCGAATTGCAGGTCACCGTCGGACTGTTCGACGAGTACCTCCACCAGCCGCAGGCCGAGACCCAGTCCGTGAGAGAGCTGCGTGATGTCTGCTTCGCCCGCGTACACTTGTTTTTCGACTTCGGGTATCTTTGCGCCGTCGTCGGAGATCGAGACTCGGACCACGTTGTTCTCGCTGACTACCTGCACCTCTACCGTGGGGTGCATCTTTTCGGAGTATGTGATCCCATTTTCGATCAATTCCTCTACCGCCCGGCCGATACCGACTGACGCGAAGACCGGGCACTTCTGTGGGAGGTCTGTGTGGATCTCTGCATCGGGGTATTTTCGTTTCATCTTCAAGACTGCCGACCTTACGACAGCGACGATGTCAAACGATTTGACGGCAGGCGGATCCGAAAGAGTGCGAGTGATGTCGTGCTCTTTATCCACGAGTTCGATGAGGCGGCCGACCGCGTCGTTGATGTTTTCGACGTAGGACGCCACGTCCTCGCCGGCCTGCGTTTCGGCCATCTCGGAGTAGCCTTTGATGACGTTGACCTTGTTGTGGAAGTTGTGGCGGAGGATCCGATCGATGACCTTCAGCTGACGGTTCCGCTCTGTCAGTTGTGCTATCGCCTCCTCGTGATCAACTCGCAACTGGACGTTGTACACTGCGAAGGCAATGTCCTCAGCCAATTCCGCGAGGAGTTCCACTTCCTCGTCAGTGCTCGCGGTCTCTGGTCGGTAGAGTACGCTTAGCGCTCCCAACACCTGACTTTCGTACTCGATCGGGAGTTCCACTTCGGTGTGTGGGGCTGTCTCGTCGTCTTGCGGCGTGAACCCGGTTACGTCCTCTCTGATGAGGTGTCCCCGTTCGGTTGCGGTCTTGAGACGGTCCGCCGAGTGGTACTCTCGGAGTCCCCCGGTACTCATCGCGGTGCCCGCCCCACAGTCGAATTCGAGCGAATCGTCTTCGACGAGAGTCACGATTACGCGGTCGAAGGCGTCGTAATCGGAGAGTGTCTCGACGACGTTCGTGAGCAGCGTGGTTCGATCGTCAGCTTCGACGAGGCAGCGGTTGAGCGTTCGATAGACTTGGTGGAGTCGGTTGTATCGATACAGGCGACGTGATTGGGCGCGAAGTCGGAGGAGAGACCGGATCCGCCACGCCAATTCGGCCTTTCTGATCGGTAGGAATACGACGTCGTCGATAATATCGTCGTTCGTCAACCTCCCGTTCTCGCTCGTTAGAGCCGATTGCTTATTATCGGGGAAGAGTAAGAGATACGGCAGGCTGACGGGTGCTGTCTCCTCTTTTCGCTCTCGTAACTTCGCACGGTGCGCGCGGAACGCCTCGGCATCGAGTATGCAGAGGTCGAACTGCGCAGCCGACAACGGCGTCTCCGGGTCGGTCACTTCGTATCGCTCCTGGTCTTGGATCCACTCTACGAGCAGTCGGCGATTAGCCCCGTCCGAGACAAGGGGGTAGAGACCCAGTGTCTCCTCCGGACTCGGGATTTGTGGAGGGTCTTGAGCGGGCATCGCGTGATTACTGGTCGACACTATCGGGTACTTTTGGCAGTTCGACGGTGAACACCGATCCTCGTGGGTCGTTGTCGTCGATCCACACGGCACCGCCGTAGGTATCGACGAGGCTCTGTACCAGATACAGCCCCATTCCGGTCCCTTGACTATCGAGTCCCCGTTCTCCCTCGCCGAACATTCGCTCTTTCAATTCCGCTGGGACTCCGGGGCCGTTGTCCGCGACTCGAACGACGATCGAGTCCGTCCGTTCCTCGGTGGTGATTATCACTTCTGGCTCGGCGGCATCGTTGTGCTTGACAGCGTTATTGATGAGGTTTCGGAAGACAGATGAGAGCATCTGATTTGCTCTGACCCTGACCTTTGAGTCGAGCGAACTGTGTAGTTCGATAGCTGCATCGTCGAATGCGGCCGTCCGGTTCTTGACCTCGGTAGTGAGGACGTCGTCGAGTGGGACCGGATGCAGTTCCGGTTCTTCTTCGCCCGAAATCGCTTCTGCGATGTCGCGCGCGACTCTGGTGAGTTCGACCGCCCGCTGGCCAGCAGAGCGAATCCGCTCCAGTTTCTCTTCCTCTTCGCCGGTGGCCGTCTCCTCCAACGATTCGGCCCACCCGAGGATGATGTTCAGGTCGTTTCGGACGTCGTGACGGAGGATCCGATTCAGTAACTCCAGCTCTTCGCTCTGCTCTCGAAACGCTTGCTCCATCTCCTTGAGTTCGGTAATTTCGTGATTGATTGCGACGAAGCGTTCGATCTCTCCGTTCAGTCCGCGAATGGGCGCGACCGTTTGCACGACGACGTACTGTTCGCCGTTCTTGCGCTCGTTGATCACCTCGCCCTGCCAGACTTTCCCATCGGTAATGGTACTCCAGAGCCCCTCGTAGAACGCGTCCCCGTGTTCGCCAGACTTGAGAATGCCAGGCGTCTCACCGACGAGTTCGTCCTGGGAGTAGCCGGACTGTTGCTGGTACACTTCGTTGACGTATTCGATCGTCCCGTCTGCGTCCGTGATGACGACTCCGTGTCCCGAATCCACACTTCGGAGGGCCTTCAACTGTGATCGCTGCTTTTGGTATGCGATCGATTGCCGCCGGAGTCGCAGGAGCGTCTCGATCCGATCGTCGAGCTGTAACTTCGAGAGGGGGATTTCGAGTATCGCATCGATGATCTCCCACAGCTTCGGATGTTGACTCCGGAGCTGATCTCGTACGGACTGGGCTCGATTCTCTGGGACGAGCAGTATATAAGGGAGCATCACCGATTTTCGCGACTTTCGCTCCCGCAGTGCCTCCCGTTCGTCCGTGAGATTCTCCACATCGAAGATGCAGATATCGAAGTCAGCCGAGTGGACAGCTTTGCCCGCATCCACCAACTGATACCGGGGCTTCCCCTCGATCCACTCGCGGAGTATTCGTCGGTTCCCACTCTCAGAGACGAGCGGTAAGATCCGCGATTTCGCCGCCTCGCCACTCATCGGGTTTCATTCGTCGTCTCGTTCCATTCGGGCGTTCCGGTGAGGATTCCCCGAAGCTTGGGGAGCGGCTCACCGACGCGGAGCCCATATTCTGTGATTTCGAGCTCACGGAGGCTGCGCTCGAAGTCGCTGGTGCGCATCTTGAGCGCTCCGATGACCTTTCGTAACTCTCCGTTGACTTCGACGTGGCGCAGAAAGACGATGTTGTCCGCGAGATTGCTCGTTCCCTCTTCGGTCGCGCGGAAGTCGCCAGTGATATTGTTCACTTCACTCACCATAATGGTCGTCACGTCCTGTGAACGCAGATACCGTCCGATTCGGAGGATGTCGTCGTAGGGAGAGCCACGCGTTCCTCTGACGTTCTGGATGAACCCGCGGATGCCATCGATCATCACCAGTTCGACGTCGTCTTCGACGGCAGACCGAACGATGTCACCGAATTCGTCGACGGTGAACTCTTCGGGGAGTACTTCCACGATAGAGAGGTTCCCATTTTCGACGGCTTTGCGTATTGGAATATTGATCGATTCTGCGCGGTGGAGAAGCGTATGTTTCGATTCCTCGAAGGAGAACAGAACTGACCGCTTCTCTCTGGCGGCTGCCTCCTTCAGGAACTGCAGTCCGGTCGTCGTCTTCCCGACTCCGGTCGGACCACTCAGGAACGTGACCGTCCCCGTTTCGACGCCCCCGTTGAGGAGTTCGTCGAGTTCGGGAACTCCCGAAGACAGCGTGTCGAGTTGGTATTCGCTCGGATCGATCTCCTTGTCCGGTGTGAGCCGCGGCCAGACGCTGACGCCGTCTTCGGCGATGGTGTACGTATGAAAGCCGCGTTGGAACGAGGATCCGCGGAACTTCGAAACGCGTACGGTCCGACCCGAGGGCGTACTATCGAGACTGATGACTGCGTCTGTGAGAAACTGCAGGTCCGAATCAGAGATTGACTCCGACGCCTGAGAGGTGAGCATCACCGTCGCCTCGTGGGATTTGAGAAAGTCGAGGAGACTCAGGATTTGCTTGCGAAACTGGTGTTCGTCCGTGGTGAGGTACCGAAACTCCGTTATCGGATCGAGCAAGACGCGGTCCGGTTCGAGTTCCTCGACCGTGTCTCGGAGTCTCTGAACGTAGGAGGGCTGCTCGACTTCCGCGGACTCGAAGAGCGAGTAGGATTCCGCTTCGACGAATCGTTCCTTCGTCGGTGAAAGATTGAGAAAAGTAACGTTCTCGGGGCCGAGATCGAACTCCCGTGCCGTTTCCTTGACGTAATGGTTCGGCTCGCCGAGATTGATGAAAAGCGGCGCCGTTTCGTCGTCGTCGCCGGAAGTAAGAAAGTGAAGGCCGGCGATCGTTTTGCCCGCTCCCGGAGGACCACGCAAAAGTGTACTATATCCCTCGACGACGCCTCCGTTGAGGATTCGATCGAGTCCCTGGAGACCCGTAGAAAGTCTAGTCTTAGACACAGAACACGAGTATATGTCTCTCATTGAAAAAGTTCTGTGTCATCGACATATTTGTTCTTACTTGAGTTTATATTCCAGATACGAAGATCCAGTAGTCCATCTGGCTCGCGCTCGATGACAGGAGCATCCGGGTACTGGATGCGCGGGGGAGCCACGTCGAGGGTGTTGCTCACCGGATCGACGCCGTCGCTCCGTTTTCCGTTTCATCGAGTACACTACGCTGAAACAGGATTTGCTCAATACGGTCAAATCATCGCGACGTATCGCCCCGATGAATCCGAAGCCGATACTGATGGAGTGGCTATTCGAGCCGTTCGACCACGAACTCGGCCGCGGCGGGAACAGCGCGCGCGTAGAGTTCAGCCCAAGCTAAATCGCCTTCAACGCGCACGGCCTCGGCGTAGTGTTCCTTGATGAGATTGGTGATGTACTCGAAGGTCCCGAGCGTCGGTCGAACGATCTGGGCAGCCACTCTCGGATTATCACTCTCCCCGATGGCGGTAATTGCTTCCCGCGCCCGATCGGCCGTTCCCGAGACCGACTCAGTCGTCACTTCACCCAGATATGCGCCGTCGCGGATTCCGTTGATCGTCGCTCGGAGCGCCTCGACGCCCGCCAGGATTTGTCCGGCTTCGATAACGGCGGCCGCGAATTGGCCGTCGTTTCGATGCTCCCGCGCCTCTTCGGTCTTCGCTTCGAGGTATCCGCTGGCTCGTCTGAACAACCACCGACCTGCCGTTCCGTCGAGATCGGTGCGGAACGGTGATTCCTCGCGGTCGAGAAAGTCGGTAACAGACGAGCGTGTGCGCGAGGCTGCGTATTCTAAGCGCCTCGACGCGTCGATCAGTGCTGTCCACTGCGCGGTCGTCTCGGAGCGCTCGCCCAGGTACGCTTCCCGCAGTCGACGGGCGTCCGCGAGCGTTGCACGGGCGAGTTCAACGCGTCCGACGGCGTCCCCCGCCTGGAACGGACTGGCGACCGGATCGGACGGATACGCCGGGGCAGGACGGACGTGTCGGCGACAGTCCCCCACCAATTCTTCTATTGGTGCGTGTGCGAGCACCGCCTCTAACGGTGACGACGCGCGGTACTCGTGGTCGGCAACGAAGGACGCGAGATCGTTGCGCACCCCCTGCTGCCGTTCTGTGAGCGCCTCTGCGTCGTCTTTGCCTGTCGCGGCGCGGTAGGTTCCCAGAACGCACGCGGCCTCGTTCCGCCGCCCGCGCCACGTCGAGAGTGCCTCGGTCGGCCAGGACTCGTCCGGTTCACCATTAAGCTGATTCGCGGTGCGTTCGCGGTCCGATTGCACCTCCTCGGCGACGGCGCCGTTCGGCACAGACGGATCAGACGGAACTGCGGCGAGTAACTCGCGGCTTCGATCGCGATGTGCGTTCACCAGACTCGGGGGAACTGCGACCGGGAACGGCGACTCGGGCCACGTGACTGTCCCTATATCCCCAGTTGACAGCGGCACGTCTTCGTTGTCGGAGTGGTCGTCCCCGAACGGCAGAGCTGCACATCCGGCCAGCCCGGTGACGCCGATCGTTCCGAGTCCGGTGAGCACGGTGCGACGCGATCTCATTCGCCGCCACCACCGCTCGCGGGCGTCACTGTCGCGTTGAAGTACTCTCCGCGCGGTGAGGGTCGACAAGAGCTCGACATCCCGCGGCCCATTCCCGAGGACTGTTCGGCGGCGACGGGCAGTCGGATCGCGAATCCGACAGTGTGGGTTTCCTCGACGCTGCATTCGACGTCGGCAGGGCGGTGCGTTCGGCAGAAGTCGGCGTGTGGATGGAGATCGTCGCGTTCCAGCTCGTCCCACTCGACGGTCGCCGACTGGAGGTTGATCTCGTAACAGGCCTCAACGGGCATCGAGAGGAGGTATACCGACGACGAGTCGAAGTCCGTCTCTGTGACGAACGAGCGGAGTCGCTCGGCCTCTTGGACGTCCCCAAACGTGAGTTCAGCAAGATCGTCTTCGGAGACGATGACGCTTCGACCGTGACGGGCGTACCGTCCACGCCCTTCGTCGCTCGGGGTCGGCAACTCCGCTCTGTGGGCGAACAAGACGACACCATCCTCGTTGCGGACGTGGCGCACTTCGTAGTCCTCGATCGTATCGTGATCGCTCTGAGGATCGATCATCGGGAGATCAGCTTCGCTGGAACACCCGGCGAGTGCGGCGACCCCGGATGCGACCGTCAGGAGGGCTCGGCGGCGTGTCAGGGAGGGCATCACCGTTGCCATCGGGTAGCGGTGTAAAACATTTTCTGGAACCTCCGTCTCTCTGACTACGTTACGTTAGGCGCAGGCGGCTCTGTGAGGGAATCGCTCTATACGAGGGTTCTTGTAGCACACTGGATGATTTCTACCGCACTACGGCCCAAATATCTGATTCGTGACTGTTTTCCCGGCCGTAGCTGACCGGCAAGACTTAATCACTGCCGGTCACAGCACGTAGTTGTACGACTAGTACCCTATGAGCACCGATGCCCTCCCAGTGAGCCGACGCACACTCATCGCCCTCCTGCTGTTTGCTGCTGTACTCTCCTCAGGACTGTGGGCGTCTGGAGTGGCGGTCACTGACAGTGAACCGCAGGTCACCGCGAACGTGAGCGAACGGTATCAATCGGTCGAGAGTGTCAGTGCAACTCGTTCTGTCGTTGTTGCGCAGAACGACTCCACCACACGCACTGTCGCGGATGTGACCCTCGTTCCGGGGACGGACCGCAAGCGCGTCCAGTTCCGCGAGACTGGGCCTCACCGAAACGAACGGCGTATCTCAAACGGCTCGGTGCTCTGGCTCTACGACAGCGATCGGGAGCGCGTCACAGTCATCAACCTCACCGGTCCGCCGACCACAGGGAGGGCTGCCCGCCTGCAGGCGATCGTCGCAGCGGCCGGGCTGACTGATGCAGCAGGCCGCCCACAGCAACCCGACGTCGCCCCACTTCCCACGGTACCGCGTCGCAGTAGTCTACAAGCCGCGCCAGCCGCCGACGGCTACCGCGTCCAGTATATCGAACGAGACTCGATCGACGGCCGAGACACGTTCGTGGTGGAACTGTCCCCTGCGACAAATCGGAGCGAGACGGCGTACCGACAGCGGATCTGGCTCGATTCGGAGCGATTCTATCCGCTCCGCACCCAGACGGTCTGGCGCACCGATGGCGTCCAGCGATCGGTCACGACCAGCTATACGAACATCACGTTCGACGCGCAGGTGTCTGCAGACACGTTCCAACCGGATTTCGGAGCTGACACCTCGGTCGAGCGGCTACAGACACCTAACACCGAGTGGTTCCGTAGTGTCGACCGTCTCAAGGCAGAAAGTTCGATCGCGGTCCCCGACCCAACGGTCCCATCGCCGTTCCGCGTAACGTACACCACTCGAACCACCGGCCGGGTGCACGGCGTCGGTCTTCGGTACGCGACCGAGGGCAGTCAACTCACGATAGCGAAGTACAATTTCACGTATGCCCCCGATCCGGGCGAACGTGATCTGACGATCGGCGGTCGGCCTGCAACGCTCGACCGTGGGCCGACGACCTCGCTGTCGTGGACGTGTGATCAGTATCGATACACCGTCCGTGGGACTGGTGTCGAGACGGATCAGCTGATCACTGTCGCTCGCTCGGTTGGGTGTCCGACGTCCTGAGATAGCTCTCAGTACACAGTAGGGCTCTGTTCCCAGTCAACCGGCAAAATCTGTGCGCTCTCTTCCGTTTCCACACGGATTCTCTGGGTCAGAAATCTGTGGGGGTTTTTATACAGGCGGTCGTCGTGCTGTCAACACGTGAGTGAGGACCCGGACCTCGGTGCCCTTCTGGATGTTCTCAGTGACGAGTACGCCCGGGAGATCCTCTCCGCAACGAGTGTCAAGCCAATGTCTGCACAGCAACTCGCCGAGCAGTGTGAAATGTCCAAGCCCACCGTCTACCGGCGGATCGAACGGCTCAAAAAACAGGAGTTCCTCGAAGAACGGACGGAACTCCAATCCGATGGTAATCACTACAGCGTGTACGCCGCCACACTCGACGAGGTGTCGGTATCGCTGGATGACGGTGACTTCGAGGCTGCCGTAACGCGAGCCGACCCCGAAACATTCCCTGGACAGCACGAAGACGATACTGCTGATCGCTTCGCAAAGATGTGGGAGAATCTCTGATATGCTGGCGGCCTCAGCTCTCGTCGAGTGGCTGATCGTCGCGCTGGCGTTTGCATCGACACTCCTTGGTGGCTACGTCGGCTACCAGGCGTATCGGGGCTACCGACGTCACGATAGCCGAGCGATGCAAGCGCTCTCGTTGGGCCTCCTCTTGTTGACGACGGCCGCATTCAGCATCGCCTTCCTCGGATCACTACTCCTTCGTGAAGGCTACCTTGGCCTCCAGTACCAGCAGCCGTTGACACTCGTAACGCGGAGTCTGCAGTTTCTCGGTGTCTTGCTCATCGCATACTCGCTTCACTCACGCGCTTGAGCTTGTGGCTCCTCCCGTGTTTGCTTCTCGCTCGCACGTTGCAGCTGGTATTGCTCCTCTCACTGGGGGAATTTCAGGCTGAGAAACTCCGCCTGCCATCTGATATATCCGAGTCCCCAAACGTGAGTTGAAATGAGAGACAGAGGAACTGCGGGAGGTGTACCGCGCGCGTTGTCGCGGGGAAACACGTCCCTGCAACCGGCGACGTTGATCAGACCCATCCGATCCGGCAGGATCCGAACGCCGGGCCCCCGACACTGCTAGCCTAATGGCGAGCTTATTGCCGACCCGAAAATCGGTCGAGCATTCCTGCAGAGCTCGGACTGAGGTTGTCGTCGACGGGACGGGCTCAGGAGCAGTGCTTTCAGCTATCGCCTCAGAGACAGCCCAGCAGATCCTTCGGACGCTTCGAGACGGCCCGAAGCCCGTCTCTGCGATTGCGGACGATGCGGGGACGTCGCTCCAGAACGTCCGTTACCACATTGACCAGCTCTGTGAGGCGGAATTCGTCGAGCCCGTCGATACGTGGTATTCTGAAAAGGGCAGAAAGATGACTGTGTATGGATTGGCAGTCGACCAGCTCGTCATCCGGTTCGAGCCCTGAATCACTCCGTATAGGTATGCGAGGCATCCAGCTTCTGGAGCTATTCTCCGAGCCAAGTGGGTGGGAAGTGGCTCGAATACAGCTTGTCAGCTCACTTGCGTTCTTCACTATGTACGCATATTATGAACTGCTTCATTCTAGTGGCTTAGCCGCCATACTTGTCCTCGGCGCAGCTTCGGGCATATCCGGGATTGCTGAAATGCTTCCCAACGGTCGACGATACGTAGCGAGCGTATTGCGAATCGTTGCGATAGGAGTACTCGTAGCGCTGTTAGCACTATCTCTCCACAGACTGGCCACGTAAGACGGAGAATGGAGTCGTCAAATGGCACACCGTTCTGATTGTTGATTCAGCCTATGCCTCGCGAAAATAGCATAGGGCGTCAAGGACAGCAGTCTTACTGCTGTCGTTTGAGGAGTTCACGTGTATGACCGGCTTGTACCTCGCTATCTTGAGCGTCGCTGGCCTATTCGTCGCTCTACTCGTCTTTGGGGCTGTGTGCTACGATACTGGCAGACGTGGATTCTCCTCAGCCAGGCGTCTACTGCTGGCAACCGGCTTCGGGACCAGTTGCTTCGGTGGGTTTCTCGTCCCTTACGTCTATGAAGACCAACTACAGTACACGTACTTCCAACTCCTCAAGCCGAGACCAATCGCTATCTCGCCCTACGAGTGGGTAACCGTGAGTATCGCGACCGGACTGTTGATTAGCGTAATTGTCGGTGGCTTCTACGTCGCGGGCACTCGATATGCCACGCCACAAATGACGTGAAAGACTTTTTTAAATCAAGCCAAAATTCTATATCCAACTGGCATCCGCACACAAAATGCTGCCGGCGCAGGATAGCCGTCGTCACACGACCTTGTGCTGTCTTGCGTCGTTCTCTGGCCCACAACCAACGGAGTAGCATCCACTTGTGGTCCCCCAGAAACTATCTCATCTCCGAAGTCTGAAGCGACGTCGTGAGTTGCTGTTGTGTGTCGAGTCCGGCTTGGAAACGATTGATGATCTCGGATTGGTGTTCTGGACAAGCGAGGACGCTCACGGCGCCGGTGCCGACCGGAATAACGGGGTGGTGTAGATTATAAGGCGCAAGATGACAACTCGGGCAGCTGATCCCCCCTGCAGGTCGATGGGCAATGAGCTCTACAGTGTCGTCCGTCGTATACCCACACGTGGTTGCGAACTGTTCCAGATGCTCCTCGCACCCGGCGACAGGGATCGTGAACTGATCGAGCAACAAAAACGAGAGGTACTGCTGTTCCGGCGACTGCAGTGCCGCCTCGCAAGCAGCACAGGGTACTGGCGGCGTGCCAGGAGGCTCCTCTCCTCGAGGAGGGCCAGGTTCTCTAGAGTCCATACTGAACTTCTGAATGCGGCTTTGTTCTCAAGGGTGGTAAGTCGTCGGGACTCCAGATGCAGAGTACTGCACGGAGGAACCCACCTGTGTTGTGTGTTCTCTTGGATGCCGCAGCCCTGTTTCGAGCGGGTAGTTCGCGAGCCATTGCACAGGTTCGTTGTGGAAGATCGTCAGTCGTCACTCGGTCTGGTGTCGCGTACGTCGATGCTGCCCATCTCAGGGGAATCCCCCTCACCGGTGGCCGCCTGTAGTTTTCCGAGCACGACGGCGGCCACGTAGATCGCGACTGCGAGCAGGACGATCACGCCCCCAGCAGTCGCCTCGGCATAGTAGGAGACACCGATGCCGAGGACGACGGCCAGTTCGGCGAGGACGACCGACACGAGTATCGATTCGTTGAAGCTCCGAGAGACCTGTGACGCGCCAGCGACAGGCACGACGAGCATCGCGGCCACGAGGATGACCCCCATAATCTGCATTGCGCCGACCACGACCATCGCTGTCAGCAACACCATAATGCGGTTGTACCAACTGACCGAGAGGCCAGACACAGCTGCTGCCGTCTCGTCGAAGGTGACGTACAGTAGTTGGTTGCGCGTCAGTCCGACCACGCTGATGATAATGACGAATAACAACAGAAGTATGGCTGCACTGTCCTGCGAGACCGTCGCAAGGTTCCCGAAGAGGAACTGATTCACGCCGACGGCGAGCCCACCGGCGTTGATGCTGATCAGGACCGTCCCCAACGCGAAGCCCGTCGAGAGCACAATTGCCATCGAAACGTCATTGTAAGCGTCTGTCGCCTCCGAAATGAGTTCGATGAACAGGGCCGCGATCATCGAAACGACGACTGCAGTCAGATATGGCGAGACACCGAGGTCGAGGACCGCGTTGAGGAATAATCCCACGGCGACACCAGCAAAGCCAGTGTGGGCGAGTGCGTCACCGATCAGCGCCAGCTGCCGGTGAACGAGGAACGTCCCGATCAGGGGTGCCATTACCCCGATACAGAGACCGACCAAGATTGCCCGGTGCATAAAGCCGTACTGGAGTATTTCGAGGCCTGTCTGGCCGGCAACCCACGACATAACCTCCGACCAGTAATTCAGGAACCAATAAATTGGACCGAACACACCGTCCAACAGCCCCGCTTGAAGCGGAACAACAGATAGGGAAGTCATCGAGACCCACCCAGCAGATTCGCTGTGGTGCCAAATGCGCGAGCCAGGGCGTCACTCTCGACGAACTCGTTGGCTGATCCATCGAAGTATATCTCCCGGTTGAGACAGATGACACGGTCGGCGTGTTCGGTAACTGCGCCCAAGTCGTGTTCGATGAGCAGGACCGTGATACCGTTGCTGTTCAGTGAATCCAAGAGATTGTAGAACGCCTCAACTGATTCCATATCGACCCCGACAGTCGGCTCGTCGAGGACGAGCAGGTCGGCCTCGCTGGCGAGCGCACGGGCGATGAATGCCCGCTGGCGCTGACCGCCCGACAACTGTGTCACACGACGATTGGAAAACGCCGCCATACCGACCGTATCAAGCGCCCGATCTACGATATCCCAGTCCTCACTGGAGAGGCGACCAAAGCCGATATGCGGGAACCGACCCATCTTTACGACTTCGCGGACGGTGATCGGCATCTCTTTCGAGGCGCTGGCATGCTGGGCGACGTAGCCGATCCGCTCGCCGTCGTCGAACTGATGTGAGGGTTCGCCAAAGAGCCGAGCAACTCCCTCGTCCGGTCGGAGCAACCCTAACATCAACTGCATCAGCGTCGATTTCCCCGACCCGTTCGGACCTACGACCGCAACGTACTCGCCGGGGTCGATCCGAAGCGAGATCTCCTCGACCACCGGGGAAGAGGTGTATCCGAAGTCGACATCGGATAGTTCGATGGCCGACTCGGTGCTGCTTGCCGTTCCCGAACTCGTGGGGCTCGCAGAGGTTTGTGTGCGCATTAGAGGTTCACTCGAAGTTCATCCACTCGTCTGCCCAGCCATCGGGACCGGCTTCCTCGGGCTGTTTGTTGCCGAGCACAACCTCGAACGTGGGCATATTGATGTTGTAGGCGATTTCCTTGTACCCCCAGTTGTTCTCGACCCAGTCCTCTCGGACCCCCGCGTACGGGGTAACAGGAAGGTACCCCTCTACCTGTGTTTCATCGAGTAGTTGCTTCGCTGGCTTCCGCGACTCGAAGACACCGTTGGCGATGTACTGGATATCGTTCTCCTTGATGACTTCCTTCGCATCAGCGATGTCCGAGGGCTTGACGTCGCCACTGGCTGCGAGGTTCGTCACAAGTGGAACCATCTGTACGTCGTACGTGACGCCGATGTACTGGAAGGCGTTGTGCGCCGCCAGTTGCACCACATCTCGGTCTGCCGCGTCGAAGATGGACTGGTAGTCCTGATCAATTTGTTCGAGGACGTCGGATTTGTACGTCTCGGCGTTCGCCTGGAGCGACCGTTCCTGGTCGGGAGCGAGTCTAGCGAATCCATCGGCGATGTTGTCGACCGATTTCTTCGCCCGGTCGGGATCAAGCCAGAAGTGCGGATCTTTACCCTGTTGCTTCCCGACGCCTTCCTCCTCGGGGTCCAGAGTCGCCGCGAGATCGACCAGTTCGACGCCCTCGCGGACGTTGATCAATTGCGTGTCGACGTCGTCGTCTTTGAGCGTCTGAATCGCACGGTCGGCCCACGGCTGGAATTCTGGACCAACGTGGAGAAACGCATCCGCTTCGATGATGTCTTTCGTGACGCTCGCGTTCGGCTCCCACCCGTGACCGTGCAATCCGGTCGGAACGAGATTGTTCACTTGGATGGGCGTCTCGTCGACGATATTCCGAGCAAAGTCGTAGAAACTGAAAAAGGACGCAACTGCGACGGCAGGGCCGTCGCCATTCGCGCCATCGGTCCCTGAGCCGTTCGTAGGTTCGGCACCGGTGCTACTGGGACTCCCCGTACATCCGGCGAGGCTAGCGGCGAGAAGTCCTGTACCCCCAGTAATGGCTCTTCTGCGTGAGACGCTGTACTTCGGTTGCGACTGTCCCGTGTCATTCATTGTCGGCTAGTCGGTGTGCGGCAAAATATATAGTAGTTCGCATCAAAAATAGAGATTAGATGGATCTAATTTTGTGGTCGTCGGAACTCGCGTCGAAACCCTGCTGCTAGCAATATTGTTGGTGTCGTGAGGAAAACAGATTCCACAACTATAGCCTCGAATCTGTTCTCAAAGCGATCTCAATTGAACCCGAATGGACGACAAAAGAGTGTGCATCGTGCGGTGTGGAGACGGCGAAGCCTATCTGGATCAGGGAAAACTCCTGTCCGAGTTGTGGGTTTGAGTGTGACCGTGATGCGAATGCGGCGATGAATGTGCTTCAACGCAGCTTTTCTGAGTTAGGGCTGAGATAGCCCGAATCGACGTCCTCAGAATCGCGACGCGGTTCTGATGTGCGGACGAGAGCTCTACTCTCGTCAACGCCTGTGGAGACTGCGCTCCCTACAGACACCACTCAGGTGTCTGCAAAGCGCGTCATCAAAGCAGTAAGCCTCGGGACTTGACCCCGAGGCAATTTACACGTCGAATCCGTTCCGCCTGAGTGCCTCTGCCAGTTCACTGTCTGGGTCAACCGAAAACTCTACCAACGATGACTCTGGTCTGGTCGTCGTATATAGTTCAGAGTCAATATTGTCCGGAATCTCGTTCGCGTGTGTCTTATCAACGACTGCAACTGATATTTGTGGCCCCGCGTCCGTATCTTTTGACTCACTCATAACTGTTTGTAGGGGAGAGCGACGTTTGTCCTTTGGGATTCGAGTATCCAATTCGAGTGTGCGAGAAGGGCTCCTGATGGCGATAAGAGCCTCTGTGTCTGCCATTTACTTGTCTCCGTCGGAACAGTTACCATCTAAATTACTAAATATTAAATGTAAATTCTAATGAAACGGAGTTCAGCCATAGTACTCCTAACGGCGTTCGTTGTTGTGTTCGCTAGCGCCACTCCCGGTATGCTTGCGACCACCACCGCCGCGCAAGGGAGTCAAGAGAATGGACGTGACGGGGGACCGAGCGGCCCACAAGTCTCTGTCGGCCCGAATCCGGACGGCAGCCATTCAATGCGGGTTGAGAACGTCGGAGCCAATCAGACAATTCGTGTGCAGTTCCGGTATCGAGCTGCTTCACCTGACAGTGGCCTTCAGATGCGCGAAATGGCCGTCAGAACCAATCGAAGCGGTGATTACCGGTTCACTCTCCGCACGTCGCGGAACGTAAGTGCTGGTGTTCCGCGGTTCGCCGGTCCGACACCGTTTGGCTACTTTAACATCACGCACCGGTTCCCGAACGAAAACGTCACGAACGCTTCATTGACCTTCACACTCAATCGCACGCGACTTCGCGAGCGGAATGTCTCGGCAGATCAAGTTGCCCTCCACCGGTACGACGCTCAAAACCAGACCTGGGACCGGCTCCGAACTCGCATCACTGACCGAAATGCCACACACATAGCCTATCGTGCGGAGTCACCTGGCCTCTCTGAGTTTGCTGTCGCTCCAGCGATGGCAGATGGTCGGGGGATGAGTCCACATGGTCCCAATGTCTCGGTCGGTCCAAATCCCAACGGAAGTCACTCGGTGCAGGTCGAAAACGTCGGAGCAAACCAGACGATTCGCGTACGGTTCCGGTACCGGGCCGAGTCCCCTGACGTCGGTATCCAGATGCAAGAGATGGCCCTCAGAACAAACCAACGTGGCGACTACCAATTCACCCTCCGCACGGCTCAGAACGCGAGCGCCGGTGTTCGACGCTTCACTGGTCCAGCACCATTCGGCTATTTCAATATCACGCACCAGTTCTCGAACGAGAACGTCACGAACGCCTCGCTGACGTTTCTGCTCAATCGCACGCGACTCCGCGAGCGGAACGTCTCGGCTGATCAAGTCGCGCTGTACCGGTACACAACA
Source organism: Halobellus sp. Atlit-38R (assembly GCF_003665925.1). NCBI lineage: Archaea > Methanobacteriati > Methanobacteriota > Halobacteria > Halobacteriales > Haloferacaceae > Halobellus > Halobellus sp. Atlit-38R. The sequence goes on along the minus strand of NZ_QXIJ01000012.1, from coordinate 21,684 downwards.
CAAAATCAAACGTGGACCAGACTTCGAACGCAGATACAGACACAAAACGCCACGCACGTGAGGTACCGGGCTGAGTCGCCAGGCCTCTCTGAGTTCGCCGTTGCAGCGACGGTGGACACCTCGGCCGTGACAGCAACGGAAACGTCTGAGCCACCAGAGACCGAAACCACGTCGACCGGCACTCCAGGCTTCAGTGTCGGGATCACTGTCTTTGCCCTCATAGTGTTCCTCGGTCGTGTGTGGCTGCGGTAAACTACCTTACCCACCCTACTCTACTTCGCCCGGGGTCTATGGACCCGCTCGCTCCTTGAGGGTGGGGCCTCCGCGCTACCGACGGGTGACGATCGTTCGGTGACCCCCGTTCGATTGCGGCGGTCGTTATTTCGATAGATATGGTCGCTCCTCAGTTTTCAGCCGTAGTAAGCTACCACGCCCTGAAGAGCGTGGCATTCAGCGTGGACTCCCGTTCTAACTGTGTAACACAGTAGGCGAATACTCGCCATTCACGTTCATCATCCCGCTGTTCAAGCGCATGCCTACGGGTGCGCCTCCACGCCCAGACTTTTGCTGGTCGCGGAGATACTTCAAACCGATATTCTTCGCCGCATTATAATCCGCGTGAACATCATACCCACACTTCAAACACTCAAACTCGTCCTGCCCATTGTTCTGTGGACGATTATCCTCGTGAGTGAACCCACACTTCGAACACCGCTGACTCGTGTGCGCCGGATTAATCTGCTTCACGACAAGCCCTTCAGACTCGGCTTTGTACGTGACGTACTCGAACAACCGGTGGAACGCCCACTTGTGAACCGCCTTCGCGTACGGCAAGCGTTCGCGGATGCCTTTGAGTTGCTCAAACACGATATGCGTACAGTCGTTTTCGAGAGCTTCCTCTACGAGTTCGTTCGAGATGATGTGAAGCATTTGCTCGAACCGCCCGGTTTGATTTTGACCGACTCGCTGGACGTTCTCGTGCGCCCACCGAGTCCCGGTCTGTTGGAGGTCGCCTCGACGCGTCTCGTATTCTCGATGCCAGTGGTTGAGTTCGCCACCGCTCCAGAAGCGTCCAGTTGAGGTGGTTGCGATGTTTGTGATGCCGAGGTCAACACCAAGGACGGAAACGTGCTTGGCATCGCCTGAATCGGCATCATCGTTCTCCACGGCGGGCTTTGTCCGCACGTGAAGGTAGAAGCAGTCCTCAACCTTGTCGTAGTGAAGCGTAGCTCCTTTCACGTCGTAGTCCTCGTTGAACAGGTACGCTGAGTGCGGCGTGTCACGCTGTTTGTCTGGGAGGACGAACTCTGCGGTTACTCGCCCGTCGATGGTGGCGAGTGTGGCGTGGTCGTCGTTGACGGTGACGGTTCGGGCGTCGTAGCTGGCGAACCGTGACGTGAAGTGTGGCTTCGAAGCTTTCTTGCCTTCCTTCCAACGTTCGACACAGCCTTTGACGGCTTCTGCGGCGCGGTTTCGTGCGGCTTGCACGAGATTGGCTGGGAGCGGTGAGTCGTCTCGAACATCGTAGTACGTGAGGTCGTGGAGCTTTTGCTTGCTGGTGATTTTCCAGTCTGGTTCCCACGCTACGTTTACGACGTAGTTAGCGGAGTCAAGGAAGTGGTCGGTTGTCTGGTGGAGGAGGTTAGCGGCACTCTCGTCCACATCGAGCTTGATGGGAACGGTTCGAGTGCGTGAGTCTTCCACCATCTGTACTTCATATGTAGAAGAGAGTATTTATATGAATTTGGAGTGGCGTAGGGGAGTCGTCCTGCCATCGAGCGTGGATGGTGTCAGTGTTGTCGGCTTCCTCCCGCGCCTACAGTCGCAGGTTTCCGCCTTGCAGTCATTATGAGGATCAACTCGATAGCTAGGGCGACACTCTTCAGCCGTTGGTCCTTGCTACCCTGATCGACAGCGCTCGCTCGTCTGGTGCGTGTGATCAGAGGTGGGGGACGGGATCCAGTCTCTGACAGTCGAAGCGATCGTCGCCACCGAGGGCTCACGACCGATTACAAGCGCCCGAACCGACGAGATAGCCACCTCGGTGCGTCGCAACCTGTTGTAAGCGCTGTCCGACACGGCGACAAGAAGACGCCAGACGTGTCCGTCTCAGCTGAAGAACGAAACGATACCGACAACGAGCCCGAATCCGAAGTCTTCGTCGTGGAGCTATCGATAGTGACCGATTCAGACGTGATCGCGGCCGTACAGGCCGATCTCACGCCTCAGGACCGAGACCCGCCGCGCGCATATACGCATCCAGTGTCTCCACGAGCATCTCCGCGAATGCCTCGTCGTTGATGTCGGTGTCCATCTCGACGAGTTCGACGTCCGAGTCGAGGTTCTCGCGCAGGGCGTCGAACAGCGCCGCGTCGGCTTCGGGATCGTAGAAGTCCTCGCCCTTGACGTCGATCATCGAAATGCCCGCCATCGGCAGGACGAGCGCGGTCGGACCGGTCGCAGCGTTGAGTTTGTCGGCGATGATCTCGCCGAGTTCGGCGTTTTCCTCGGGCGTCGTCCGCATAAGTGTCACCTGCGGGTTGTGGACGTGGAACTGCCGCCCCTCGAACTCCTTGGGTACGGACTCACGCGGCCCGAAGTTCACCATATCGAGTGCTCCGGTCGAGACCACCTGCGGGATGCCCGCCTTGCCCGCGGCATCGAGTCGCTCAGGGCCGGCACTGAGAACACCGCCGACAAGTTCGTCGGCCCACTCCGTGGTGGTGACGTCCAGCACGCCGTCGATGATGCCCTCCTCAATCAGCGACTCCATCGCCTTGCCACCGGTTCCAGTTGCGTGGAAGACGATGGTCTCGTAGCCCTTCGATTCGAGCATCTTGCGGGCCGTCTGGACGCAGGGCGTCGTGACGCCGAACATCGTCATTCCGATGGTCGGTCGGTCCTCGACCTCAACGTCCGGTTCGTTGGCAACCATCCCGACGACCCCCAGTGCGGCGTTGGCGATGACCTGTCGGGATAGTTGGTTCAGTCCCTCGATGTCGGCGACCGAGTACATCATCGCGATGTCGCGGGACCCGACGTAGGGTTCGGTGTCGCCCGAAGCCATCGTCGAGACCATCACTTTGGGCACGCCAACGGGCAGCGCCCGCATAGCTGTCGTCGCGATGGAGGTGTTACCCGACCCGCCTAGGCCGAGGACGCCGTCGAGGACGCCCTCATCGTGGAGTCGTTCGGCGACAGCAGCTGCACCGTCGCCCATTGCTTCCATCGCTTCGCCGCGGTCTGCATTGTCCCGGAGGTGATCCAGCGTCGTGCCGGCGGCTTCGGCCACCTCGCTCGCTGACGTGTCCGGCTCGAATGCGGGATCTCCCATCACGCCGACGTCGACGATGTGAACGTCGACGCCCTGCGCTTTGATCACGTCGCGGGCGAAGCCGAGTTCCTCGCTCTTTGTGTCCAGCGTGCCGATGATAACGACGGCCATACTAGAACTCGATCTCTTTGAACTCGCGGGCCTGGTTCTGGATAGCCTCTTCGGTGGGGAGGCGTTCGAGACTGGACGCGCCGAAGAAACCGACCACACCCTCGGTGTTGTTGAGGACGTACTCGGCGTCGTCAGGCCAGGCAATCGGGCCGCCGTGGCAGATAACCATCACGTCGTCGTTGACGTCTTTGGCGGCATCGTGGTGGGCCTGCACGCGCTCGGCGGCCGTTTCAAGATCGAGCGCTGTCTCTGCGCCGATGTCGCCGGAAGTGGTCAGACCCATATGCGAGACGATGACGTCCGCGCCCGCTTCGGCCATCTCGCGGGCCTGCTCCTCGCTGAAGACGTACGGACAGGTCAGCATATCCTGCTCGGCGGCCTCCTGGATCATATCGACCTCCTTGTCGTAGCCCATCCCCGTCTCCTCGATGTTCTGGCGGAACTGGCTGTCTTCGTCGATGAGGCCGACTGTCGGGAAGTTCTGGACGCCCGAGAAGCCTCGGCGCTTGAGGTCCTCGATGAACACGTCCATCTCGCGGAATGGATCTGTCCCATTGACGCCCGCCAGAACGGGTGTATCCTCGACGACCGGGATGACCTCGTGGCCCATATCGACGACGATCTCGTTGGCGTCACCGTAGGGGAGGAGGCCGGCCAGCGATCCGCGACCGTTCATCCGGTAACGGCCGCTGTTGTAGATGATGAGCAAGTCGACACCGCCGCGCTCGGCAAACTTCGCAGAGATGCCCGTCCCCGCCCCCGCACCGATGATCGGTTCGCCACTCGATACCGTTGCTTCGAGTCGTGTGAGCGACTCCTCACGTGTGAACTTCATAGCCAATTGATACCAACCGACGGGCAGATATTCAATATTGTGGTGAAAAGGCAAAATTAAGTTATCTCGATAGTATGAATTATGATCCTAACTAATAAGTCTCGTTACTTGTCACTCGTAACTAGACTCACACTGGTCAAAAATTCGGATCAGGCCCGTAATCGTCGGTACAATTATACTTCACTGGCAACACATAGCATTTCGTAGTAATGCCAGAAGAGAACTTCATCAGTAGCGGAGACGTCTCGACACAGTTGTTCGACTGGGGGACCCTGAAGTGGATGGCGACCCCAGACGTGAACGGATCGGAACGACTCAGTGCCGGCGTGGTAAACCTCGAACCCGGCAAGGGTCACGATATCCACACTCACCCCGACAGCGACGAGATTCTCTACTTCATCAGCGGCGAAGGCGAGCAGACCGTCGCCGATGAAACGAAGGAGGTTGGTCCCGGCGAGATGATCTACATTCCGGCGGGCGTCGAGCACGGAACCACAAACACCGGCTGGGAGACGCTGCAACTGCTTGCGGTGTACGCCCCGCCAGGCCCCGAAGACGTGCTGGCCGACCTACCCGAATGTGAAATTGTGCCGGCCGGTGAGATTCCCACCCGAAACGACTGAGCCGTCGCCGAGCTAGTTTTTCCGTCGGCTTATCAGCTATATGTCGGTCGTGTAGATTAACTCATAACTGTGGATGTTCCGGAATAGTGACTGGAAGAACCCCTCGCTCAATCTAGGTGCCTTCAGATCGATCGAACAGGACCTCTCTGGAGAAAGCTCAATTATTTCGCATCAGTGGGCGGCGCCGTGAGCACGGCACCCGGGTGAGCAGCCTCAACGAGCCACTCCGCACGGTCGGGTACGCCCCTATCAACGGCCTCCACCTGCCTCGAGCAAGATACCTACAAGTTCCTCCACGGAGCGGTCACCCACACCAACTCCTGAACCGCGTGACACGGCTATCTTACAACGGGCTGCAAACGAAGAGTGCTGTACGCTGGTTGTGCAACTACCAACAGTTGACGAGAACTCACACCAGAGGGGTAACAGTCACGGAAAGACGGGTGGGTGGTGAATGAGGCGAGTGACGGGATACCTCAGACACTCCGCATCGATCCAGAGGGAGTGAGGATTGAAAACGAAACGGGCACCAGCAGTATCCGTGTGAATTCACCGGCTATCGTGCGATAGGCTGCAAACGCTGCTATAATTCACTTGAGAGGCGCCGTCGACCCCTATTCACCGACACTTTTCCTGTTGAGTGGGCCGTTCGGTAGCTCCTATGTCTTGAGTGATTCCCGTGTAGATGTTCGAGGACTTCTATGACACTCTCCCACTGCTACCACGGACAGAAGTGTTGGTTGCGCTCTGCCTACGGGCCGTCATTGTAATCACCAACTACGAACGAGGAAACGATCCCGGCTGTGAGAAACTATGAGATGGGTTCTATGATACGCTCCGCAGCGGTAGTACTCCCAGCCGACAGGGGACTCGAAGGAGACACCGGCTTTTTATCACCTGTGTCAGAAGCGTATAGCGTTCAGGAGATGTTTGATGCGAATCTACCACTTCTACTGTCGCTCCTGTTACGCGTGTTGGGAGTCGTTCTCTCACTGTTTCTGTTACGCCAAGTCGGTGACCGACGGTTCGTATTCTTCACCGGACTGCTCTCTCTGATGGCGATTCGGCAGGCCCTTACAGTGGTAGGTGCACCACCGGGGCTCCGCGAGGTGCCGGGATTCATTGTCAGCATACTCACAGTTGTACTCGTTCTCTATCTGCTGCAGTATGTCCGCCAAGAAGCAGCCCTCAAAGACCGGATGCAAACGATCAACGACGAACTCCGCGCAAATCAAAACCGTCTCCAAGCCGTCCTCGAGGGATCACCAGACACGATTTTCCTCGTCGACGAGGCTGGTCAGTGTCGCGAGATACTCGCGGGGACTGAAACGTTCCCGGATGAGGAGGCGGCAGCCCCCGTAGACCGTCCGATCGACGAGCTCCTGTCTGACGAGGCAGCGACTGCGATCCAAGAGGTGGCCGAGACGACGTACCGAACAGGCGACAGCGAGCGCATCGAGTACCCTGTCGAGCGGCCCGACGAACAGCCCGCGTGGTACGAAGCGCGGACGGCCCCACTCCAGCATCCGACCGAGGAGTCAGATCTCGTCCTGGTCACGGCACGCGACGTGACCGAACGGAAAGATCGCGAACAGAATCTCAGGCGTTTCCGCCGCGCGATCGACACGGCCGGGCACGCGATCTACATTACCGATCACGACGGCACGATCGAGTACGTCAATCCCGCATTCGAGGAGGTAACCGGTTACGCGCCCGGGGAGGCACTCGGTGAGACGCCGAAGTTGCTCGACTCCGGACAGATGTCTGATGACTACTTCGCTGACTTGTGGGAGACGATTCTAGCGGGTGACGTGTGGGACGAGAACATACTCAACGAGACCAAGAGCGGCGCGCTCTATCACGCCCATCAGACGATCGCACCGACTACCGACGAGTCCGGCACCGTCGAAGAGTTCGTCGCTATTCAGACGGATATCACGCCGCTCAAAGAGCGAGAACGGCAGCTCAAAGTACTCTCTCGAGTTCTGCGACATAATCTGCGAAACGATATGAACGTGGTCCTCGGGAAGGCGCGGGCCATCCAATCGGCCGCCACTGGGAAGACTGCAGCGGATGCGGCACAGATCGAACAGACCAGCGAAGAGATGTTGTCACTCGCCGAGACATACCGCGACATTCTCGATCTCATCGGGACGTCGGAGTCCCCGCGTCCGATCTCGCTCGTCGACCGCCTCCGGACGCAGGTGCAGCAGTTCCGACAGGAGTATCCTGAGGCACACGTGACTGTCGAGATAGACTGTCCCGAGGAGACGGCTGTCGTCGCGATGCCGGGCGTCGAACGAGCAGTGGGAGAGTTACTCGAGAACGCTGCTGTGCACGCGGAGCAAGCGCATCCAGCGGTCACGCTGCGAGTCGAAGGCCACACCGACACAGTTCGGATCCAGGTCGCCGATACTGGTCCGGGTATCCCCGCTGTAGAGCGCGAGACACTGCTGGGGGAGGCCGAAATCGGGTCGCTGTCTCACGGGACCGGGCTCGGTCTGTGGTTCGTGTACTGGATCGTCACGCGGTCGAACGGCCACCTGTCGTTCGAAGAGAACGATCCGCAAGGGAGCATCGTGACGATAGAACTGGAACGATCGACGAGGGAGTAACAAACGAGAGACCTCAGCTTACTTACTGGAGGTGACTGGCGGCGTAAGTTCACCAATATCGTAGTAGTGAAGTACCTCGGGGACAAGCCCCGACGCTTCACCGTTTTGTCCAGACCGTCCAGAAACGGACGGATGGACGCAGGCGAATGTAATCAGAGACTACGTATCCGTTCGAGCAACGTGCTCGGTCGCGAGTGTGAAACGAACTGACGGGGAAACAACACACAATGTGACGAACACGTAGGCGAGATTCGTTCCACGATCTGGGTTGATCCGCGAAACCATCGGTGTCTGCTTGGAGCCGTAGTAGAGCCATTCGTGAAGATCGAGCGCAACCTCTGCGGTTGATGGGAATCGTCGTGCCTTCCGTGCTTGGGCGAGGAACTGCCCGCGGATGCCATCGAACTGGTCGTCGATGGCATCCGCATCCATCTCACCAAGATGGTACAGCAGCGACTTCGAGAGCGGACTTCGGTCTTCGAGATCCACCTCTTCGCCCCGAGCCAACTGGAGATGTCTAGCACTGGTGTTAGTGAACTCACGGTGGAATGCGCTCCGAGTGAGGACTCTGGAAAAGTCCTCACTCGGATAGGTGCCGTTAGGCTTCGTTCCGAACTCCAGAGCGGGATACAGTAGCGAACCTACGGCACGGCAGACCTGCCGTGCCTCGGTAGTAATGACCATATTCTACATAGGATGTCGTCGGAGAAAACTGTCTTTCAGGCACTTCGGCAACTACTGTTGAGGAAGGGGACTCCGTACCGCCTCAGTTGAAACCAAGGCACTGCCGCCTACTCCAGAATGTCGAATACCTCGACCGCTTTGTACTCCTTCCCACGTTCTTTCCCAGTCACTTCCTCGATGAGGCCATCTGATTCGAGGTCGTCGACGACCTTGTAGGCAGTCCGCCGGGAGACGTCGAGATACTCCACGAGGTCAGGTGCCGTAAAGTACGGATACTGGAGTAGCTGCCGGGCGAATCTGTCCGTATTCGTGCTTCCTGGGTACTCTTTCTCATAGCGCTCTTGGAGATCACGGAGTCGGTGCGTCCGGTCGTACGACGTCTCGGCTTGACTTCGGAGTCCTTCGAGGAAGAACCTGAGCCATTCGTCCCACGCACCGTCCTCACTCACCGCACGCATCCGCTCGACGTACTCGACTTTGTGCCGATTGAAGTACGCGCTCGGGTAGATGTATGGACTTTCGAGGTACCCTTCGCTCGCCAAATACAGAATGATGAGTAATCGACCGAGTCGACCATTCCCATCCGAGAAGGGGTGTACTGTCTCAAAGAAATAGTGGATGATAGCGGCGTCGACGAGCGGATGGTACTGCCCACCCATTTGAATGTACGACTCAAGTGAGTGCATAAGTGCAGTGAGTCCCTCCGGAGTCGGTGGGACGAACGGACGTTGTCCTGGCTGTGGGCTCGTGAGATGTACCATATGGTCGCGGAAGTCACCGACGACGTTTCCCTCGTTTCGAACCTCCTCAAGCAGCATCGAATGGAGTTCTTTGATCAGCGAGAGCGTTATCGACGCTCCGCTCTCGACTTTCTTGAGGCCGTACGTGAGTGCCGTCTCGTAATTGAGGGCCTCTTTCAGGTCTTTCTCGATTGTCGTGTCAGTGTCGCCTGAAGAGTGCTTTGTGTGGTACGCTTCAACGTCTTGATACGCGACGTCTGCGCCTTCGATACGTGCTGACTCAACGGCCTCGATACGGATGAGAGAGGTGTAGAGAACTGTGGAGAAGTCGACTGTCGAGCTAATACCATCGACACGACCGATTTGATACGCTGCATCGGCCACCAGGTTGTGTGTCTGGTCGGAGAGTTCGAGCTTCGGCTCTACTGGGAGCGGCTCCGGTGAATAGTACGGATTCGGATGATAGGGGACGTATTTTCCCGGTGCGCTATCCGGAAGCTCTTTCGTGGGCATCTCGGTGATACCACTATCTGTCTCTGTTGGTATAGTTGTTTTTATAGTGGGTATACGTAGGGGCTGTGTAAGACCTATCGTGGAAGATCAAGCGCGAATAGTATACGTGCGAACACCGGTACGACTTCTCTGTATAGTAAGTATATAAATGTATATACTAAGGCCGTGGATTTCAGGGGCTACTGTGTCACGGTAGCGCTGCTGCTACACATTTACAGTTGACATCCTCCTCAGCCTGGAGTGGTCTGCATAAGTTCTGAACTAGCCGGGACAAACGACGAGAACCACGACATCTCACCGTAGTCTCCCAGCATCTCCGTGCCGTGGCCAGCGTCCATCAATGGGTTCAACAGTTCTGCTGATCACTCAAGGCGGAGGAGGATGTCAAGGCTCGGTGACGGGAAGCGAATTCCCCCGCACCCCTCTCGGGGCAATAAACACTATCGACCGGAATCGCACTTGAATTTCAGACCGAGTTTGTCGCCACCTCGAGTAGGGCTGTAGACAGCGTGTGTTACGGTGGGAGGTGACGGTCGTAGATATTCCGGCGATGCCCAACTGCTTCGACGGTCAGGACATCCTCATCCCGGTCCCACGTGATGATCGCACGGTAGTCACCAGCACGAAGCTTGTAGTATGGATACCCAGTGAGCTTTTCGAGACGATGAGAGGTCCAGTCTTTCGCCTCGTCGAGTTTCTTCACCAACCGCTCTTGCGCTTCCGATTCGAGCCCCTCCAACAAATCGAGTGCTTTCGGTGTCCACTCGACCTCAGTCATCGATACCCAGACGGTCCTTCACGTCGTCCTGCGACACCGTCTCGCCCTGCTCCCGCTGCTTGCGGCTCTCGGCCAGATGCTCCAGCGCTTCCTCGGACAGTTGCGTGGGGGGATTGACGGCGTCCCGAAGCGCGTCGCGAATGAACTCGGATTTGTTCGCGTAGCCACGCTCCTCCCAGACGTCGTCGACCTGTGCCAGCAGCGACTGTGGCACCCGGACGTTGATTTTCTCCATTTCACCGTCGCCGCCGGCGTCGCTGTCAGTGCTCATATGCTGTGATACGCTTGTATCACGTAAGTAGCTTCGGTTGGGTCTGCGGACTCTCGTTGACAAGGTCCAGACTGCGCTCGCCGGAGAGTCGCCGATGCTCCGAGAGGTTCAGCACGACGGCTTGCCGTCGACGCGGAAGCCGACGTACTCGACTGTATCTCGGTGAGACTGTACAGGCGATGCGACTGGAACCGATTCCGAACTTGCTACAACTACATTCCCGTTCATTCGTTGCTCGCGGGCGGTTCGGTGATCCGCGCACCCCTCTCAGGGGTTCAACAAACAGGGCGAGCTGCGTTCGGCAACATATGTGACAGTTGTAACGTACTGTCCAATTACCTTAGGATGGCTGTCCTGGACGACCTCTCCGGATTCGAGTTCGAGGACCTGATGGAGGACGTGTTCCGCACTCTCGGCTACGAGAACGTTCGGCAGGCTGCCAAAACGAGCGACGAGGGTCGAGACGTCCTGATGGAGGAGGTCGTCGACGGCACCCGCCGTGCCATCATCGTCGAGTGCAAGCACACGGGGACGGTCGGGCGGCCGGTCGTCCAGAAGTTGCACTCGGCGATCGCGACGTTCGACTTCGACGGTCCCAAACGCGGGATGGTCGTCACGACCGGCCGGTTCACGAACCCTGCCCAGGAGTACGCCGAACAGCTCCAGCAGAACGACGATCCCTATCCTATCGAGTTACTGGACCGGCAGGACCTCCGGGAGATTGCCGACGAGATCGGGCTGGATCTCTACAACGGCCGCATCGAGATCCTCTGTGACGAGACGCTCCGGCCACACGACTCCGCGGCCACGGTCGACGCACCCGTCGTGGAGGCGTTCCGCGACATTGAGAACATCGAGGCTGTGGATCTCCCCGAACCGGACTCGCAGGTAACGTTTCGGCCGGTGGTTGCGATCACCGCCGACACGAACGCTGTCTTCGAGACATCGGTGGGCGTCCTCCACCACATCAACGACCGCACACAGTTCGTTGTCCACGCTGAACGCGGCCATCCGAACGTGGCAGATAACGATGTCGCGACGTTGGTCACCGAGAACTTCCACGCGACGATCCCCCTCGATACTAGGCAGTTTACCGAGGTATTCGACGACGTCGAGGAGCGCCGGTTCGGCCAGACCCAAACGGAGTACAAGGAATGGGCTGTTGACCGCCTCCAGGACTACCACACGACGACGGTAACCTACACCGGCGACAATAATTCGACCCGAGGCCGTGTACGAGGAGTAGGGGTTCGTCATCACGGTCGCCGTACACGCGATAGACGAGGGTAGTACCATCCCGGACGATCAACTCCGTCGGGGTCCCGGTGCCATCACCATCGTTTCTGGCGTTTTGAGAAACCATTCGATCCATAGTGGCTGCTTTTTGAGGATTCGGGAGATCTCCCTGACGGCTCATTTGTTGGCTCCCTCGTCCAAACCCGATGGCCGGTTTCCCATCTCTCCGGGAGACTGGAGGTCTGACCCACAGATTGCAATCAGGACGAGTGCGAATGCCCAGATGAGAGCTGTCGAGGTCGCAGGGGCAACGAGGCCAGGCGCTGCCGCAAACTCGAAGAGCGCACCGCTGTCGAAGACGTTCCACTGGGCATGGAACACAACGACGAGGAGAACACTTCGATGGCCGTTGACGAACAGCCAGGTCAAAATTATCGAAAGCCCAACTACACCGGTAAGGTACACGAGGAACGATCCACCTTGGCTTGATCCCTGGATGAAGAACTGAGGTAGGTGCCACACGGCCCACACCACGCCAACAAAGAGCCCAGCAACAAGGGCATTGTATCGTTCCAGAAGGTGCGGGAGCGCATAGCCTCGCCACCCCATCTCCTCACCATAGCCACCCTGCAGGAAGAACACGAGGAGGAACACGGTCGGATACACGATATAAATCGGACTGGGAGTCAATCCAATCGACACGTCTTCGAGCACGACGTAGATGCCCCAACCGAGGAGCGAGAGAACAACTGGAAGGACGACTGCAGCGATCCACCAGCGGGCAGGGACGCGCCACCGGACTGCACGTGAAGCCCACTTCCTGAGTATTCTGTCCCGCCAACTCAGGATACCGGCGGCAAGAAGCGGACCGACGCCACCCAGTAGCGCCAACACTGGCCTGAGTGGTGGCTCTGGATTTACTGCGATGACTGTTCCCCAAGCCGTCCACGTAATCACGAACGTCAGGACGACGAATTGCGCGAAGGGACTGAAATGTGACGTGGATGCCTCTCGACTCATAGACCTGCTCCAGTGATCGGCCGCTGATTTTCAAGCGACTCCCAGTGGAACCAGCGGTTTTCGTTTGTCTGGCTGTACTCCGACCGATTTCTGGGTGATATTTCAAACATGGATTTGTGTTTGCGTTTCAGAGGACTTTGATCGCCGAAACGAACCAAATGCCACGAGGACGGCGAGAGCGAGATACGAGGCGACTATCAGATTGTATCCCAGTGGTGTTCGAACGGCGGACAAGCCGCCAGCAGGATAGTACGCGTACGCATTGAGGCCACCGTGGAACAACATCGCCAGCGGCAGCGAGCCGCCGCTCCCTTCGAATATCCACGTGAGGATGACCGACATAGCGAGGACGAGGAGAACGTAACTCACGGCCGGAAGATGACTCTGGTCTGTTCCAGGGATGAGAAATAGGGGGATATGCCAGCCGGCCCAGAGCAAACCGACACCGAGGCTCGAAGTGAGCATCCCCCACCGAGACCGGAGCACTGGCAGCAGGTAGCCTCGCCAGCCGAACTCTTCCTGCCCGCCACCGAGGAGGGAGATCGATACGAGCGAAAGCGGGTACCCAGCAAGCGCTATCCGCGGGTCCAGCCCGAAGGTTGCCTCACCAATTCTAACGTGCAGGACTGCTGTAAGAGTGAGAACTGTCGGAGGAATCAGTAAGGCCACGACAAACCACACGACCGACCTTGGGACCGAGAGAAGGTCTGTCAGCCACGCTCGGATCGACCCACCGTACATTGAGACGCTGAGAGCCGCTCCGACTGCCGGTCCAAACCCACCGAATAATATCAAAAGAACAGCTAGGTCGCTGTTCATAGAGATCGCGCCAACGACGAGCGGAGTCCACAGCGCCCAGGAGAAAGCCAGTGTAACGACTGTGAACACACTGGCTCGTCGTCTGATTGAGACCTCCGACGTAGACGTCGATCCCCGCATTACTGACGCTTCTCCCATAGTAAATAGTCTCCTCGTGAGAGTATCAATATTTTCAGCAATCGATTGCTGTTAGCCTACGATTGCGTTCCGCATCGGGCTCTGGAACCGAGAGTGTGACCTCGAACAGACGTTTTACAGTCGGCTTCGACGAGTGACTGAGAATCTCATCGTGGTCAAGTATATGTAGGCACCAGCGATCACCGCGATCGTCGTTCAGCACGAGGATAGCTTGACACGCCTCTCTCCGAACAGTTCGCTCGCCGTTACAATCGCCGAACAGCCCGTTCAGTCGATTCTCGACCGTCAGGAATCCGCTCCCGAATTTATTCGGCTGTCGAGCCTCTCTTCGACCGTGAAGACGGAAAGGGACATAGCATCTGAACCACAGCAGAGTCAGGCGGAGCGAGACATAGTGTCCCGCTCTATCAGTCGCGTTCGCCTCGCTGGAGTGGGGATCGTTGCGGGTGTCCTTGGCGTCGTAGCCACAATCGTGGTGGCCGCGAGCGCAGCGAACTCCCTTCCGAGTGGGGCCGTCGATATCGGGACGGTTGCCGCCGTCGTGGTCGTCGCCACCCTGGTCGGGTTAGCTCTCGGCGTCCGGTACCGCAAGCAGTGGCTCTCGCCGGCACTCGTCGCCGGCGTGCTAGTCGGCGTGTTCTTGTTTCTCCGGGGAGCGGCGTTTCTTGTCGAGGGACGAGTGATATCGTATCCGCTGCTCTTCGGCTTGCCGGGGGCCGCCGTCGCGATCGGTGTTACGCTCGTGGCCGCCTGGGTCGGCTCTCGACCACGAGTCGCCCGGGGGTTGTCGCCGTCACAGCTCTCACCGCTTGCTCGCGGGGGTCTGGTAGTGGCCGGGGGCTGGACGGTGATCCAACTCCTGTTCGGGCTCGGACTTGCAGCGACCGCCGGGTACGTCCTAAACAACACGTTTGCCGGGACTCTCATCGCGACGGTCGTCGGCTTCCCAGTCGCCACGCTGTTCGCGGTCCAGTACGGTCGTCGCGTCGGTATCGACCGCGATGACTGGGACTACCGAACGACCGTCCACACCGTGGGCATTGGATTGACAGGGGGGCTACTGACGGTCCTCGCCGTGCAGGGTGTTGGCCTCCTCGTCACGTCGGTCGCTGGAACGGACGCAGCAGTCACAACGTTCGGGTTTCTGCTTGCTGACCTCGAAGCCGGGGTGTGGGTGCTTGCGCTGTTCGCACTGGCCCACGGGATAGTCGCGCCGGTAACAGAGGAGTTGGCTTGGCGTGGCGTCGTCCAGACGGCGTTGGTCGAGTCGTGGGGACCGACGGTCGGCATCGCCGTCACGGCAGTACTATTCACGGCCAAACACGTAGTGCTCGACGCGTCGCTCGCGCGGCTCCCGACAGTGCTAGTGCTCGCTGTTGCTCTCGGTCTCGTCCGGCATCGATGGGGAGCGACTGCGAGCACGGTCGTTCACGCAGTCGTCAACCTCACGAGTGTCGCCACGCTTGCGATCCTCGTGTTTGGATGACGCGGTCAACCTCCCGATACTGTTCACCCTACTCCATCGTTCCGCCGACCCACTGTCCCGAGGAGCACACCCTAGATCGTCGTCAATCACTCCGCCGAGGTAGGTTAATTCAGTGATTGCGTTACATTGACGGGGATCACGGTCACGAAACCATACACAAGCCTGCAAGCGCGCCATACCCCGCCAGCACGACGAGTACTGCCACGGTTGCGTAGAAAGCTCGAACCATACATTCAATCCCAGATGAAAGGGTAGAACCACGTTGATTCGGATCAATGGCTGGGCTGGACCTCAGGTAGTAGTTGATTCCCCATCGCTCTCAACCACAGCCAGTGTGGAAAACCTCGATACGCTCAAACGGTGACCTCGAGGCCATCACCGGATTCAACAAGGTGGATATAATTAAATAAAACTAACAGGTGTGCCAACTACTCCTATATTGGTAGGAATGGCGAGAGGAGTGAAGCCAGTCCAATTACTATCATAAGCGCGCCAGCGGCCAGGAGGACGAGGCCACTACTCCGTCCCTCCTCTATCAGCGCGGCCTCCGACTTGTCCGAGAGAACGAAGTCACCGTCGGACGTCGGCTCGTCGATTACGTAATCGCGATTGTCCCAACCCGCCTCGGTCTCCCTAGCGGTTCCGAGGAGATAGACCTCCTCGCCCGGTTCGAGTGTGCCTTCGAGGTAGCGACGGCGCTCGCCGGTGCTCAATGGGCCGATGTCGACGCCATCCGGGAGGTCGAGTGCGGGCTCGTTCTCGACGTACGTTCGGATCTCTTCCGGCGGTTCGTCGCCGGCTTCGACTTTCCATTCCGACTGCTCGAGGTTCAACCCGCCGTCTTCCGGGAGGTTGACCAGTACCTCGCCGGTGCCATCGTCGATGAACATAGGCTCGGCCGTCTGGTCCTCGAAAATGGTCTGCCAGTTGCCCGGGCCGTTGCCGTCCGAGTGCAATTCCTTGACCTCGACGTGGACGGCTAACGCCTCCGTCCCGTCGATGGGCGATTGCCGGAGGGTCGCGTCGTCGGTCCCGTGTGCAGTCCCCTTGACCTCGACCGGCCCTGGTTCCAGGTCGCGGATCGCAGTCGTCTCGGTTTCCTCCATCCGGGTGCTTTCGGCCCGCTCCGTACGGCCCTTGTTCAACGTGATCAGCCCAACCACCACGAACACGATACTACTGAGTGAAATGACGAAGCTGTCGACCATTAATAACGATAACCAATGAGCTATACTTGAAAACTTGGGGACTCACGGAAAGTAGATCAGGAGCCTCCGACTCATACAGTACCCACCCTACAACGCTTCCAAGTGTACTCCGTGAGACACACTCTATTCTGTTGAATCCGCTGACAGCACGGGAATTCTCGGTAGATTGGCTCCCAGATCACCCGAAAATGACGCTCTTTTGCTCGGCGTTTTGGGCCGAAAAATACTGCCGAGGATACTTTCCAGAAATCCACACCTTTGGTAGCTCCAACAGAGCAATTTCGTGTAGGCATCCTCGGTTGGTTACGGCCTTCTTCAGCCGAGTATCCTACTCGGGATCTGGTCCGTGACGAGGCGACTGACACACCTGACACTCCCACATCGGCTGGCCCGACCACTCGTCATCTGGGAGAGACTCGAGTTCCTGGAACTGATGTTCAGTCATTCGACCGCACTTGCGACATTCAAGCCGTGTTTTCGAGGGAACACTGGGTTGGCGATTCTCGGACTGGTCGTTGTCGACGGAACGCTGAAGTGCAATCGACGGCACCAGCCAGACGTCGTCCTCGGCGCTCTCAAGCAACTCTGTAAGCCGATCTTCATCACGAACACCGTGCCCTCCCTCCTCGTAGAGGAACGTTGTGTGTGCCCCCTTACGCTGCGACTGCGTCAACTCTGTCTGTCCCGTCCGCTCACGAACGGCTGCGAGAAGCTGTTCACCGCTTTCGGAGGTGATTCGAACTGCTTCGGGGAGCGAGGGCCACTTGTCGGTCAGCTGTGCGGCGGGCTCTGCATCGAGGTCGTAGATTAGCTGGCAGTCGTCGACCGCTGGATCCCTATCGGTCTTCGTGAGGAGCGTGGCCGCAGCAGCACCCTTCGCGACCGCGGTGTAGAACGTCGACGCCTCGACGAGCAGATGGACGACATGGAGTAGTGTCCACTCAGTATCCGGGGTGGGACTCTCGCCACTGGTTCCATCCAGATGATTCGAGAGGCAGAACCGACACTTGGTACGGCTCGCAGGAATCGACGCACCACACGAGGAACATTCGCCCTGTGTCGATCTCGTTCGATCTGGATACGAATCCGGCCCCTCTCTTCGCTGTCCCTCTGATTGCCCAGCGTTCCCCCGTCCAGAAACCTCGTCGTCGGGAACATGGGCCGATTCGCCAAGTGGTCGTAGTTCCTCAAAATCCGAGTAGTGGTCCGTCATCTCTTGTGGATGGCTTCCCTCGTTATGGTATATCAACTACCTACCCTACTTCGCTCACCCTGGCGGGTTCGCTCGTTGAGGGTGGGTCTTGTCCATGAACTCGGCTTCGAACCCTTCCGGGTGGGCGGTGAATCCACCGCTCGGCGTCACAGTTCCAGACTTTAGGGCAAGCTGACTGTTGCCCGTCCGCCGAGACGACTGTTGACCTCGACGGACGTACCGCATCCCGATGTTCTTCGCCGCATTGTAGTCCGCGTTCGCTTCCGACTCGCACTTCATACATCGGAAGTCGTTGCGAGTCGGGCGATTCTCGTCTGCCGTGAATCCACACTCGGCGCACCGCTTCGACGTGTACGCCGATCCGACTTGCTTCACCGCGATACCTTCGGCTTCGGCTTTGTACTCTACCTGTTCGTACAATGTTCGGAACGCCCATTTGTGACCCCACGACGCACCCGTCCGCTCGCGGATATGGGTTAAGTCCTCGAACGCTATCACGTCACACTTGTACCGAAGTGCTTCGTTCACTATCGCGTTCGACACTCGGTGGAGTACGTTACGGACGTATCGAAGTTCTCGACCACTCGACTGTTCGAGCGTTCGGTGAGCGCTTCGAGTGCCTGTCTGTTGGAGTCCTGCGCGTACCTTCTCGAACTCACGGAGGTCGTGGGTTAACTCCTGCCCGCTGAAGAAATAGGCGGTGCTTGTGACGGCGAGGTTTTGGATACCGAGGTCAACCCCGAGAACCGTTCCGTCCTCGGCGGTATTCCGCTCGGTGTCGGTCTTGGGTCGGCGGAAGCCGATATGCAAAAAATAGTCGCCATCACGGGCGGTGAGTGTGCTTTCCGTGACGCTCCATTTGTCGGAGTCGAGGTACTGCCGTTGGTAGCCATCGTTGGCGTCGGGAAGGGCAAGTGGACACCGGACTCGGCTCTCCGTAGTGGAGAGAGACACTGTATCGTCGTCGAACAGCGTCATTGTCCGGGTGTCGTACTTCACCGTGGGTGCGGTGAAAGTCGGCTTGCTGATCTTCTTGCCTTTCGAGCGGCGTTCGATGCAGCCGGTGATGGCTTGGGCGGCTTGGTGGATGGCGAGAATAGCGTGCTGACTACCGAGGTCGGTGTGTTCGCGCACGTCGTCGTATGCGAGGGGTTGGACGTCGCTTTTGGCGTTGCACTTTCCCCACGCCATGTCAGTGGCGAGTTGGCAACCCCGCATCCACTCGGAGATGGTTTCTTCGAGTAGGTCGCGTTGCTCGTCCGTAATCACAAGACGAGTAATTGCCGTCCGACGCACATAGTCATCTACCACGTCTTCAATGTGATCTTATGGCTACTTATATTCAGGTGTCTGTACCGCACGAACGCGCTTCTCGCTTCTCTACTCACTCGCTTCGCTTGTTACTTGTGGAAAGCCTCTGCGCTACCGCTTCAGTTGAACTTATGCTCCCCTTCTTTACGAAATCACTATGACGACCATAGTGTCTCTATGCGTTGCTCCATCGCGGTGAGGATGGTGGAGTATACTTCGAGTGGATGGAGCGACGGGAGTTCGAGGTCGGTAATTTCGGTGGCAGACGGTGGCTTATGGAAGTGCAACCGGGTGTTGTGCGTGTTCGGGTGCCGGTCCCAGCGACACTCCCAGCGTTCCCCGTCCTCGTGCTCTTCGACGTAGTGGACCGAGAAATCGTCAGTCGTGAACCATCGGATGTCGAGACGGGCCGCTGTTACTGTGTCAGGATATCGTCCAGCGTCGAGCAGTCCACGAAGCAGTCGAGGTTCGTATGAATCCGGGTCGAACGCAGTCTCGGCGATGAGCGAATCCGACGAGAGGTGCCGCTCCAGCAGGCGCAGCGTCTGTCGATCCGCTGGCCCTGTCGAGTGTGAGCCCGAATCCTCCGGTGGCTGGCTCATTTAGGCCGGAATCAGATGCCCGTCATTCTGGGAGAGCTGGCGAGCAAGTTCGTACAGCCGGATATCTCGAATCACGCCCTGCCACTCGCTGATGGCGGTCATCCGCTCGTGAATGGTTTCGTGACTATCGTGATCAAACACGTTGACAGCCGTTGGGTCTGTCGTCTCGAACTGCGCTTCGTATTCCGTTCGCTGGGCTTCAAGCGCCTCCACGCGGTCGATGATCGCTTCGATAGAGAGCCCGGTCGCGATTCGACTGGCGTCCTGCCATTCGAGATACCCCTCGTTACGTTCGTATGTCGCCGGGCGGCTGTCTCTCTCGGCTCGAGCGATGCCCATCTCTGCCAAGCGGTCGAGGTGCTTTTTGGCAGCATTCGGAGAGCAGTCCGCAAGCTCAGCGATCTCGGTGTAGGCAGTCGGAGAGGTAACGCCGAGGACGACGTCGTAGACACGACCAAACGTGTCTGTCCCCGTCTGCCACCGGCGTTGCGTATCGTCGGATGTGGGGGCCGGATCGAACTCGGTCATACCTATCTGTAGGCGGCTGCTCTCAATATATCTTCGGATTCTTCAAATATATGCAAATGCGTGCTGTGTTGGGTTACTGGGAGGGCAGGGCCAGTCTTGTTCAATCACGTAGTCTTGCGACTGCCTTTCCGACCTGTCGGACGTGTTGACTCCGCTCAAGATCTAACTCCTCGGCGAGATAATCGACCGTCTCTGTGAGCGTCATAGTTGAGTAACTCATCTCTCAGCGTATGAAGTTGATGCCGTTGCAAGTCGGCTCACGCCGCGTTGAGTTCGTCTCTCCTCGCACGAACTGTTACAGCCGACATCCCTGCAGCATCCGCAACTCTCTGCTGTGTGAGTGACCTTCCGTGTTCCTGTGCAGCTTTGTATATGCAGGCCGCCGCGACACCACTCGGACGACACCCGTTTGAAATAGTGGTTTCTTGATGGTGCTTCGAGAGTGCCACTGCTCGACGCCGGATGGCGTCTGAAATGCCAAGATCTGACGCGAGACGGGGGATGTATTCACTCGGGCGAACCGGCTGAGTCGGGAGCCCAAGTTCTGTATTCAGGGTCTTGTACGCATTCGCGACTCTCGATTGTTCGATGCGTGCTGTGTCGACAACGTCGTCGAGTAACCGTGTGTGGCCGTTACAGCGACAGGCCCCGTGGACGCTTGCTGCCGCAATCGCCTCGATTGATCGGCCTCGAAGCAGGTCCTCGTTCTGGGCACTCCGGAAGGGCTGGCACGCCTGATCCCGAACCGAATCTGAAAGCTCGAGGGCGCTGGCGATTCTTCGTACTTCACCCAGCCCGTGTGCGAGGTTTCGCTCGGCTTTCGACTGGAACCGACCACGGTTCTGTTCCCGGCGCATTCGGGACAGTCGCTGGCGCTTTTGCCCAGAGAGTTCGTTTCCATTCGCATCTTTCCCGCGCCCGATCTCCGTCGACAGGCCGCGATCGTGGCGAGCCGCAGTGAGTGGGGCACCTGTTCGTTCGCACTCCTCGTCGTCGTACGCCCGCCACTCCGGCCCGTGATCGATACGTTGCTCGTCGATGACCAGGCCACAGTCCTCGCAGACCGTTTCGACCGCGTTCGTGGTGACCCGTCCGTCGCACTCGGGACAGTGGTTTGCGTTCGACTCCGTTCGGACGTCCTCGTCGAAGCCCGTTTCGTAGATGTCTCTGGTTGCCATCGTTCTCACCATATTCAGGAACTCGCCAGTACGGCGAACCCCTCACCCATTGAGGGGTAAATAAACACTCAGAATTGGGACATATGCGCCAAAAGAGTATTTGATCGCTCCCCTCCTTGTATAATCGAATCTTCCGGTACTGATTTGGGGATTAAATACGGAAGTGATGGTAATGTCTTCCACCTTAGATTTCGACTCCATCAGGCCTATAGGTGGATCGGTTCAAGACGGGTTTGAGGAGCTTTGCTGTCAGATTGCCCGGTTGTATGACGAAGTTCCTGAAGACTCGAAGTTTACGAAGAAGGACGTCGACGGACCTCCGTACAGCACTTGAGGCGGCAGCGGTCGAGTATCTCGATGTCGACGAACACCGAACGATTGTCATCTATCAGCAGGCGATTATTATGGTAATCGCCACGGAGGGACAGGCAACAGAAGCAC
>NZ_QXIJ01000011.1:0-98738 GCF_003665925.1 Halobellus sp. Atlit-38R | reverse complement strand
CGAGGACAAAGACCACTTTAGAGAATTCCTCACCGAGACATTCCTCAGGCTAAGCCATCGTGTGAGTTTCGCCGCTGACTGGATCGAGACGTTCCTCCCAAATGTTCAGAAGTTATGCTGACCACTCAAGCGGGGGCGAACACGAGTCCACTCGCCACCAGATCTCTTTCGTGGCTTTCTGCACTGCTACTACGAGGATGTCTACGGCACACGTCCAGTTACACGGGAACTTCAGAACGGTCTCGTCTGGTACTACTGCGGACTCGACAAACCGCCATCCAGAGACACCGTTGACCGCTTTCTCACCGACCTCGAACACGTTGTTGACGATATCTTCGACAGGCTCGTCGAGCAGGCCGCCGCCCGCGGCCTGCTCGACTCCACGTATTCTATCGACTCGACCCACGTCGAAGCGATCCAATACAACGACGCTGCCTCGTGGAACTACGATCCAACAGCCGAGGAGTACTACTACGGCTTCGGCTGTACGATTGTCTCAACCGGCGCAAAGATCCCGATAGCGGCTGAATTCACACAGACCAAACAAGCGGATCAAGAGACGGCGATGCGCGTCACGCGTGACGCGCTCGCCGTCGCCAAGCCGATTTGGATGCTTGGAGACACCGCCTATGACATCCTCGATTGGCACGACCACCTGCTGGCTGCAGGGGTCGTGCCAATCGTTCCGTACAATCCGCGAAACACTGACGACCCGAAAGACATCGAGTACAGAGTTGAAGACCGGATCGAGGGACACAGTGAGGACGTTCAGCTGAAACAATCCATCTTGGAGGAGACGTACAACCACCGGACAGGGGTCGAACGAACCAACGACGCGGTCAAGGACTGCGGCCTCGGGCGCGGACGTGCCCGAGGCCGCGTCCACGCACGAACAGAAGTGTTCCTTGCGCTCTGCCTGCGACTCGTCGTTGCCATCACCAACTACGAGCGAGGGAACGGTCCGGGTTGTGAGATGCTATGAGATGGTTTCTATGACACGCTCAGAGAGGGCAGACAAGTTTAGAAGACCCAGTAACTGGTTTAGGCCGTCAGATAAGTCTAAGATTTTATGTTATACAATAATTTTAATAATGACTATCGGTCTTCTTGCGGCCAGATTTCTTCTGTAGGGGGTAGAATGTCTAAACCTGTGTATCTCATAGTCCTTTGAAAAAAGAAAATCTCGATACTGTGCTGACTGGCTTTGTTGAAACCCTCTTGCAGTCTGGCGTTGTTGAAAAGGCAGTTTACCACTGGAACCGTGTAATCCGGGTAAAAGCGTCTCTCTCCGCAATGTCAACGCTGGAGGATTTCAACAGAGCCTGCTGACTGTAATTTCTATATTCAGTAAAGGATTCCTGACAGATGCTGAGTAGATGATGCTCCGATGTGATACAGCGTTCATCTGCACTGAGCGAATCCCATACGGGCGTGCCAACTCTTCTATGACACCCTGAGTCTCGAACGTAACGAGAGCAATCCGGCCGCGTCGTCGAGATCGCGGTCGAAGCGGTAGACGTCTTTCTGCAATCACGTCTCGGTGTGCCGCCGATGAGTCGCGCTCGACTCCGACTGTGACCGTGAACCCGACTACTTGAGAGTGTGCGTTGTCGAGAACGGTTCAGAGGTCAGGCGTCGATCGGTGCGGACGTAGTAGTGTTTGCAAGTCTTCACTCACCCGATCGCACGACCGCGTGCGGTCGGGTGTGTACTCAGTTGCAAACGCTACTGTAGCTGCTCGTCGAGATTCGCCAGCGTCCGTTCGAGTTCGCGTCGGTTGTATCGGGCGGCGATCGGACCGAGCACGCGGTCGAGAATCGGTGGCAATCCGAGGTCGTAATCGGCGGCGTAGGTGACGAGCGTCCGATCGTCGACAGTCTCGAACGTCCACTGGAGGCGTCCCTCGATGTCGCCCGACAGCTCGAAGACGATCCGCTCCGGTGGTTCGTGGACGACGCCGCGCACTTCGCCACGGAACGGGAAGCCGAGACGATAGGTGTAGCGCGCTCGCTTCCCGCCGTTATCGAGCACGCCGAGGGTTTCGACGCGCGACAGTCGCGGGGAGATGCGCGCTTGGTTCTCGGGCACGTCCATATACTCGAAGACCGCCTCTCGTGGTCGGTCGATCACGGCCTCTGCGACAGCTCTCATACCGACAGGTAGGTCGGCAGTCACTAAACGACGGTGGCGGATTCGCCGGGGGGACCCAACGGGGTGCGAACCGGCTGTAGCTTTTGTAGTTCCGCGCCTTCCAGACGACAATGGATGCGGATGGAGGAGACGGGCGGGCGGCGGGCGTCGGCAGCGTCACCACCGGGCCGGAATCCGAGCGGTCGACGGCCGACAGTGCAGACGTCGGAGCCGAGGCGAACGGGAGCAGGCGGTCCGGCGACGACACCGACGTCGCTGTCGCCGTCCAGGGACTCTCGAAGCAGTTCGGAACGGGCTCCGACGCCATCACGGTGGTGGATTCGGTCTCGTTCGAGATCGAACCGGGCTCGGTCGTCGGACTCCTCGGCCCCAACGGGGCCGGCAAGACGACGCTCATCAAGTCCATCCTGGGGATGGTGCTCCCGGACGAGGGCTCGGTCCGGATCTGCGGTGTAGACGTAGCGGACCGCCCACGGGCGGCGTACGGGCACGTCGACGCGATGCTCGAAGGCGCGCGAAACGACTACTGGCGCCTGACCGTCCGCGAGAATCTCCGGTACTTCGCGACCATCGGCGGCATCGACCCCGACTCCGTGGCCGACCGCCACGAGCGGCTGCTCGAACGCCTGGAGTTGGCGGACAAAGTCGACGTCGCGGTCCGGAATCTCTCCCGCGGGATGAAGCAGAAGGTGTCGCTCGCGAGTACGCTGGCGGGCGACGCCGACGTGATCTTTCTGGACGAGCCGACGCTCGGCCTCGACGTCGAGAGTTCGCGGACGCTCCAGCGTGAGCTCCGGCGGCTCGCCGAGGACCGAGGACTGACGGTGATCCTCAGCAGTCACGATATGGACGTCGTCGAGACGGTCTGCGATCGGGTCCTGATTATGTCCGGCGGGCGGATCGTCGCCGACGACAGCGTCGACGCGCTCCTCGGTCGCGGCGAGCGACACGGCGTCCGGATCGCGAGCGGCGATTTCGACGCCGACCTCCTGGCGGAGCTCCGCGCAGCGTTCGACGTGACCGGCGTCGAGCGCTTCGAGCGTCGTCCCGGCGCGCGCGTCGACGTGACGACCGACAGCGACGGACTGTACGCGCTGATGGCGCGGCTCGAACAGCAGGGCGTGCGGATCGATCGCCTCACTGCGGTCGATCCGGACCTCGAAGACGTGTTCGTCGACCTGACCAGCGACCGCGAGGAAGAGACGGAGACACAGCGATGGGGGGAACAGCGATGAGTTCCGGTCAACGGGCGGGGCAGGGACCGAAGCCGGCCGGGTACTTCCACCTCGCGCGGGCCGTCCTCTACCGCGAGGCCATCCTGTTCGTTCGGTACCCCGCCAACGCGATCGGCGGCGTCGTCATCGCCCTGTTCTTCTTCGGCGTGTTGTTCTACGGCGGGCGGATGGTCGCGGGCCGAGCGCTGACTGACTCGATCGAGGGAATCGTGGTCGGCTACTTCCTCTGGACGCTCTCGGTCGGCGCCTACTCGTCAATCTCGAACGACATCGGCAGCGAAGTCCAGTGGGGGACGCTGGAACGGCACGTGATGACGCCGTTCGGGTTCGCGCCCGTCGCGATGCTGAAGGGGATCGCCAAGATCGTCCGGACGTTCCTCACGTCGACGGTGATCCTCGTCGTGATGCTCGGTATGACCGGCACGACGCTCCAGCTCAATCTGTTCACCATCGTCGTCGTCGCCACGCTCACCATCACGTCGGTGCTCGGACTCGGGTTCGCGGCGGGCGGCGTGACGCTGCTGTACAAGCAGATCGGAAGCTGGCTCAATCTGCTACAGTTCGGCTTCGTCGTCCTGATCTCGGCGCCGTCGCTGGACGTCCCGTGGCTCAGCCTCCTCCCGTTGGCGCACGGCAGCGGCCTCCTCCAACGCGCGATGCTCGACGGGACGCGACTCTGGGAGTTCAGCGCCTTCGAGTTGGCGCTCCTCCTCGCGACGGCCGTCGGCTATCTCGGCTTCGGGTACCTGGTCTTCCAGTATGCGACCCGCAGAGCCCGACGCCTGGGTGTTCTCGGAGATTATTGAGCGGAGAGCGCCCGCCGCCGACCGGCCAACCGGCCGACGCGCCTATGCGGCTCGCTGCCTTCCTAGAGTAAGATGGACCGAAACGCGATCCGGCGGGCGTGGGAGGATATTTCGGAGACGTACGCCGAGCGGCGCGATCCGAGCGGTTCAGACGCCGACTTACTCGGGCGGCTCCGAGACGAGTTGGGACCGGACCCGACTGTCCTCGACGTCGGCTGTGGCGACGGCGCACGGACACTCGCGAATCTCCCGCCAGGCAGCATCGGCCTCGACATCTCCCGGCGTGGCCTCGAACTCGCCCGAGAGAACGTGCCGGAGAGCCACCTTCTCCAGGCGGAGATGCGGGACTTCCCAGTAAGGGACGACAGCGTCGACGCGATCACCGCGTATCACGCCGTCTTCCACGTCCCGCGAGCGGCGCACCCGGACGTGTACCGGGAGTTCGCGCGGGTATTGCGTCCCGGCGGCCGTCTGTTGATGACGCTGCCGCGCGGTCGCTTCGAGACGGTGCGTCGGGGCTGGATGGGCGGTCGAATGTTGTTCTCGGCGCCCGGCCGCGACGCCACGCTCTCACAACTGCGGGACGCCGGCTTCGGGAATCTCCGAACCGAGATCGTGAGCGATCCGCTGGGGAGCGACGCGGAGTTCGTGTTCGCAGAACGGGCCACTGACGGCGCCTGAAGCCGAAAAAAGAGAAGCGTTTCAGCTACCGTTGCCGCTCTCGGAACTGTCGACGCCCATCGCCTGAAACAGTTTCTTCCGGACGGCTTCTTCGGTCAGTTGCAAGAGCGTATCGCGGTTGTCGTCGCTCGTCTCGATGCCGGTGAAGATTCCCAGCGGGATCTCGACGTCGCCCTGCGTGGAGTGTCCGCCCGTTTCGCCGATGCCGGCGAAGGCGTCCTGCAGGATCTTCCCGATGTTCATCCGGATGTCCTTCGAGCGCGCAGAGAGGAAAATGCGGTCGTCCGCGATGCCGAAGACGGCGGTCGTCGTGATGCCTTCGAGCTTCAAGAGATGTTGTGCGGCCTGCCCGAGCGCGTCGCGGTCGCGGATGAAGCCGGCGTTCGAGACAAGATGACTCCCCTGGACCTCGCGGTTCTGGATGGCCTCTGCGAGGACGTCGAGCGTCTCCGGCGACATCGAGGGCGACTCGACCTGTTCGAGCGTGTCGTGGTTGGCGAAGGGATAGAGGTACGCCGCGGCCGTGAGATCTGCGGGGGTCGTCTCGCGCTTGAAATCCAGCGTCTCCGAGCGGATGCCGTAGAGCAGCGCGGTCGCGACCGCCTCGCTGGGCGAGAGGTCGAACTCCTGGAGGTACTTCGTGAGGATCGTCGACGTCGAGGAGACGTTGGGGCGGACGTCGGTGAACTCCGCCTCGATGTCTTCGTCGGGCTCGTAGTGGTCGATAAAGATGTCGACGTCGACGTCGAGGTCGGGGTCGCCCGACTTCATGTGGTCGACCAGCGCGACGGCCCCGTACTCCGAGAGGGGCTTGCCCTCCGAGAGCGGGACGAGTTCGATCCCAAGCAGATTCACGAACGCGCGGTTCTCCTGGTGGCCGATCTCGCCGTCGTAGTTGATCACGGCGTCGACGCCGTGCTCGCGGGCGATCGCCTGCAGCGCCACCGCCGAGGCGATCGAATCCGGGTCCGGATTGTCGTGCGTGAGGACCGCGAGCCCTTCCGTCGCGCCTTCGAGCACTTCGGCGAGCTGTCGGGCCTTGTATTCGAGTTCGCCCGATTCGAGCGACCGCAGCGCCGAGTCCGCGATGACCTCCGAGGGGTTGATCACGACGTCTGCGCCCAGTTCAGCGAGTTCGTCTTCGGAGACGGGGTCCGACGCGCGCACGACGATGAACTGATCGCCGTTGCGCTCGCGGATCGCCGAGACCGCCGCTTTGTTCGCCTCGACGTCGGAGGCGAGGATGAGGACGACGTCTCGATCGGCGACCGCGTCGGCGACGTCGGGATCGGCGATGTTCGTCTGTTGTGCGTTCAGATCCTGATCACGGAGGGATTCGACGCGGCTCTCGTCTTTGTCGAGGATGAGGACGTCTTTGCCCTCCTCGGCGAGTTCTTCGGCCACCGCGTAGCCAACGCTCCCGCACCCGAGGATGGCGTAGGTGGACATCGACGAGATAGTGACCCCGGCGCTCATTCTGACGCCAACTCCGGTCGGACGCCACTTAACAGCACTCGTTTGGTGAGCAGCGGTGCGGCACTCGGGGAGGCGACGCCGGAGCGTCCGGATCGGAGTCAGTTCAATCGGGTCGTGAGAGTCACTCCCGACCGTCGGCCGAAAGGAAACACATATAATTGCGCCACCAGAACTCAGGGATGCAGTGGGCCGGTAGCTCAGTCCGGCAGAGCGTCTGACTCTTAATCAGACGGTCGCGCGTTCAAATCGCGTCCGGCCCGTATTCTCGCCGCGAGCAACTCCGCGAGTGGCGCGCATCTGATCTGTTGGGAGGAAAATTGCAGGGAGGTCACACGCAACGAAGCGAGCACCTCACCGTGCGTTCAGATCACGCCCGGCCCGCCTCTCCTGTCTCTACACCCGTAGATCAACGCTCTCACTCGTCTGCGAGTTCGGTGAGTAGCGTCTCCAAGTCGTAGTTCTGCAGCGCCCGCGTGCTGTGTCGGAGCGTCGAGACGACGAACGTCGAGTTCGTCCGGCGGACCTCCTCGATCGTTTCGAGGTCGGTGATGAGGCGCTCGACCATCTCGCGGTCGGGGAGGTGTGCGACGACCACGAAGTCGGTCTCGCCCATCGTGAAGTACGCCTGCGAGACCCCCTCGACGGCGAGGATCTTGTCCTCGAAATCGTGGTGTGACCCGTGGTAATCGGTGAGTAACTCGACGAGAACCGTGACGCCGAGTCCGACTTTCTCCAGGTCGATGTCGTACAGATCGTTCTCGATGATGCCCGCCTCGCGGAGATTGTTCAGCCGATAGTGGATCGTCGAGACGGGAATGTCGGTCTCCTCGTGGAGTCGCTCCGGGCTCCCGGTCCCGAGATCAGAGATGGCTTTCAGGAGGCGAATGTCGCGTTCGTCCATAATTCCGATAGGTCCCCATTTCGACCCGGATTCTTTGTAACTTCCGCCTCGATTGCCTGACATTCCACGAAAATGTGGACTCACGAGAGGGGTGTCTCCCGTCTCGTCATTCTCTGACCGGAGGAAAATAGCCCGGACAGTCGGCCGATATCGGCACGCGATCCCCACAAACGACTTATACTGCGGCGGGAGAGTTTCGGTATGCTCGATTCGTTACAACTGTCGCTGGACCCGACGCAGCTCGGCTTGGAGTTCGGGAGCGGCGCGGTGATCGGCGGCATCATCGGCTTCGCGGCGAAGAAAGTCGCCAAGATCATCGCCGTGATCGTCGGTCTGGAACTGGCGCTCTTCAAGTTCCTCGAATCCCGCGGGATCCTCTCGGTCGACTGGGAGCGGCTCACGTCCGGGTTCGTCGAGACGACCCAGAGCGCCGCCAACGGGACGCCGCCGGACTGGATCTCGACGATTCTCTCGACGCTGTCGGTCTCGGCTGGCTTCACCGGCGGCTTCCTGGTCGGATTCAAGAAGGGATAGTTCGGCTCCGTCGCTACCGCATCGCTACCGCGTGCTGAGTTCGTCTTTGTCTTTGATAATGCGCGTCTCCGCCTCGCCCGAGGTCATCTCGTTGACGAGGTCGTAGAAGTCGTTCTGCATCCCGGCTGGGAAGGTGACGACGCCGACCCACGAGCCGTCCGGCTGCCACTCCTCGCGTTCGAGGTCCCCGTACTCGCGGACCTGTGCCTGGGTCTTGCCGGCGTAGTTGGCCGGGACCTGTACCGCGACGGTCACCTCGTCGAAGCGAATCGGGATGACCGGCCGGAGGGCGTCGAGGGCGTCGTCGACCTGTGACTCCACGCGCTCCATCGGATCGACGCGGAAGCCGGCCTCTTCGAGGGCGCGCTCGATGCGCTCGGGCGGGTGCGGCGCGTTGTCCATCTGCGGGTTCACGGCGTTGCGCGCGATGCGGTTGATGAGTTGCTTTCGCTTCTGTTCCTGCATCTCGCGCCGCTGCTCGGCGGTGATCTGGATCTCCCCTTCGCGGACGACCTCGGGGATGATTTCGAGAGGGTCTGTGGTTCCGAACACGGTCTCTAGATCTTTCTCTGCCGGTCTGTCACCTCGCGAGGCGTCCTCGAAGACGTCCTCGGCGGCGATGACATCTTCTAAGTCGCCCTCGAATTCGTCTCGTTTGATGGCGAGAGCGGCGTCGGGGTCGATGAGTACCTCGAACCGCTCGCCGTGCGATTCGAGTCGCGCCGTCACGGCTTCGTCAAGTGAGATCATACCGCTCCCTACTTGCTCCGAAGTAAAAAGCCCTCCCCGCGGCGTCGTGTGATCGCCGTTCGGATGTGGGACTCGCGTGCCGTCCCGCGGATTCGGGTCCAATCCAGTGAATTCGACTCTCCACAACCGAGGGCTCGGAACCGCGGGCAGACAGCGGCGTCGGGACGGTAGTCGTGTACTTCCCGCATTAAGGCGCGTTTTCTCGAACGGCCGCCTTCGATAATCGACGATTAGCTATCACCACTTCTCGCGACAGAACAGGTATGAGCCGCGCTGTCGATTCCGACGCGGATCCCGGAGACCGGGTCTATCACGTGGTCTGTCACGACTGTCCGACCGAACACCTCACGGAGCGGGCGGCCGAGGCCGAAAAGCTATTTTCGGAGCACCGGTCGGTGACCGATCACGACGTCGACGTCGCCGCGCTGCGGGCGCCCGACGCGACGTGACGTGCGGGCTGTCTCCCGCACTTTCTCGGGGGCGCGTGAGCCATCGGCTCGTGGGAGATACTCGAAGAGGAGTCGACGTGAGGCGTCGAAGCGGTTACAAGCGGACGTCAGACCGCCGCGACTGCTGCGCTCAGTTCGACAGCTGTTCGATGACGCCGACGAGGTCGCTCTTCTCTTGGACGCCGATGACGCGCTCGGCCTGCTCGCCGTTCTTGTAGAACTCGAGCGTCGGAACCGATCGGACGCCGGCGTCGCGCGCGAGGCCCTGCAGTTCGTCGATGTCGACTTTCAGGACGGTCGCGTCGGTCTCCTCGGCGATCTCCGCTACTGTGGGTTCGAGCATCTTGCACGGCCCACACCACTCTGCGTGGTAGTCGACGAGGACGATCTCGTGTTCGGCGAGAAGTTCTTGGAAGTGTTCCGCGCTCTCGACGTGGATCGGCGCGCCGGTCGATTCTGGCGAACTCATACCACGCTCTACTGGGGGCAGCCCTTTACCTATTTCGAGGATTGGGGCCCGCCTCGCACGACCGTCGAGAGCGTCGGTATCGGCGCCGTCGACATACAACGGCGGCGAACGCAGCGGATAAACGACCGATAGTCACCGGCCGAGTACCTCGTAGCTGAGCAGGACGCCGTCGTCGACGCGCCGGACGTCTTCGAGCGACAGCTTCGGAACGTCCTCGACGAATCCGGGACCGTCGACGAGCGTCGGCGCCTCACGCCCGCCGAGGACGAGCGAGCCGACGTACACCGAGAGTTCGTCGACGAGGTCAGCCGCGAAGAGCGAGTAGATGATCTCGCCGCCGCCTTCCACCATCAGATCTGCGACGCCGCGGTCACCGAGCGTATCGAGCGCCTCCGGAAGCGACACGCGCTCGTCGCCGGCGACGACGACCTCCGCGCCGGCCGCCGCAATCGCGTCCCGGCGCTCGGGGGTCGCGTCCGCCGAGAGGAGGACGTACGTCGTCGCCGCATCGTCGAGGATCCGCGCATCGAGTGGGATCCGTCCGCTGGAGTCGACGACGACGCGGGCGGGGTTGGGGTCGTCGCCACGCGCTGCTCGCTCGTCTCGCAGCGCCGCGTCGTCGAGCGTGAGGTGTGGGTCGTCGGCGAGAACCGTTCCGATGCCGACGAGAACGGCGTCGCTGTCGGCGCGGAGCCGATCGACGCGGGCGAAGTCTTCGGAGCCGCTGATCCGCACCTGTTCGCGACGACGCGTCGAGAGTTTCCCGTCCGCGCTCGTCGCGGCGTTGACGACGACGTGCATACCGACCGCTCGGTCCCCCGCGGCAAGCGAATTTCGGTTGCGATTCGGTCGACTCCGCGCCCCCCGAGACGCAGCACGGACAGGACTTATGTGCGCGAGCGTGGTCACTCCTAGCAAGATGTCGCCGAAAGTGCTGATGCTGGGCTGGGGGTTTCCGCCGAACGTGAGCGGCGGACTCGACACCCACGTCGGGGAGTTGTTCGACGGAATGCGAGCGCGCGGTCTCGACGTCGAACTCGTTCTTCCGTCCGAGTACGCCCCCAAAGACAGAGCAGGAATCGTCGGCGTGCCGACCGGCGACGGCGACATCATCACGCGCGTGGGGCGGATGAGTTCGACGTTCGCCGAGCGCGCACAGGACGCAGACATCGTCCATACACACGATTGGTTCGGCTACGGCCCCGGGTCGCGCGCGAAGTCGGACGCGGACGTCGAGTGGGTCACGACCTTCCACTCGCTGTCGACCGACCGGAACCTCGATCCACCGAAGCGAGAGGTCGAGACCGAGCGCCGACTCGCCGAGCGCGCGGATCACCTCATCGCCGTCAGCGAACTCACTGCCGGCGACGTTCGCGAACAGTACGGCGGCGAGTGCCGGGTCATCTACAACGGGTTCTCCGAGTGTGAGACGACCGGGCGGGACTTCAAAGCCGAACTCGGAATCGACGGCGAGATGCTCTTCTTCGTCGGTCGTCACACCGACCAGAAGGGGATCGCCCACCTCGTGTACGCCTTAGAGAAGCTCCGTCGAGACGACGTGACGCTCGTGATGGGCGGTTCGGGGCATCTCACGGCACAGCTCAAGCGATTCGCGGAACTGCTCGGCGTCGACGACCAGATCGAGTGGGTCGGCTACGTGCCCGAGGCGGAACTGGGCGACTACTACGCGTCTGCGGATCTGTTCGTCTCGCCGTCGCTCGCCGAGCCGTTCGGGATCACGATCACCGAGGCGCTCTCGGCCGGGACGCGCGTGGTTGCGACCGAGAGCGGCGTCAACGAGGTACTCTCCGAGGAGTGCGTCGTCGAGGTCGAGCCCGAATCGGAGTCGCTCGCAGACGGGATCGAGCGCGGTCTCGAACTCGACGGTGCGCCGACGTACGATCCGATCACCTGGGACGAAGTCGTCGAAGAGACCATCGCGTTCTACGAGGAGATCGTCTGAGACGATCGGAGGCGCCGGTGCTGTTTTTGCGGTCCTACCGAAGGAGCCGTACGTCTGTCACGGGCTCGGGGTGTCGGATGCGGTATCCCTCCGCAGTGGGAACGAGACCCTCGCTCGGCAGGCTCTGTCTGGCCGCCTGATACGGACTGTCGCTCTGGATCCCCTGATACGGGCTGTCTCGCGTCCCCCGGTACGGACTGTCGTCCGGTGCGGACTGGTAGGGGCTGCCATCCCGTCGGACCGCGTCGCGCTCGAAGTCCTCCGGCGGCAGGTAGATCCGCTCGCCCGACGCCGAGCGGACGACGACGGCGGTGTCGCGGTCGCCGCGCATCGTGATGACGGTCTCGCCGCCCTCGATGTTCACGGCGAAGTTGACTTGCTCGTCTGCGCCGCTGCTTCCGCCGTCGGGTTCGGGGCTCCCGTCCTCGTCGCGCCCGTCTGTAGCCATAATGACTAGAGTGACAGCATTGTACTTATATTTCTGCCGTAGCGCAGAGTCCTGCGCGCGTTCGGTGGTCACATCGAACCCCCGGTTATATACACCGGCCAGTATATGTGGCCCCCGAAGGTCAAGTAGGGGGACGACGAATAAGGGGTATGGACGTCCGTGACGCAACGACGGAAGACGTCGACGACATCCGACGGGTCGCAACGGAATCGCTGACCGCCTCTTACGGGCACGCGATCGACGAGGAAACGATCACGGCTGCCGTCGACGAGTGGTACAGCCCCGAGCGACTGCGAGAGTCGCTGACCGACGACGCCGAGGTGTTCGTCCTCGCGCTCGACAACGGCACTGTCGTCGGGTTCGCCCAGAGCGAGATTTCGGACGGTCGCGAGACCGTCGGCTACCTAGACTGGCTCCACGTCGTCCCGGACCACCGCGGTGAGGGCATCGGCTCACAACTCCTGGCGCGTCTCGAGCAGGAGCTCGTCGACGCCGGCGTCGACCGACTCGAAGGCCGCGTCCTCACCGAGAACCGAGAGGGCGTCTCCTTCTACGACGAACAGGGCTTTACCGAGGTCGGCGAGCGGACCGTAGACATCCACGGCGAATCGTTCACCGAGCGGGTCTTCACGACGTTCCTCGACGAGGAGGAACCCGCGCCGAGCGGCCTCGTCGAAAAGCAGGTCGGCGATCGGACCGTCCACGTCGCCTACGACGAGTCGGTACGCGGCTCCGAGTCGCCCTTCTTCGCCGTCTACCTCGACGACGCACAGACCGAGCGCTACGGGTGGATGTGCGGGGCCGACGAGAGCTTCGACGTCGCGATCGACACGATGGAGCGCTTGGAGTGTAACGAGTGTGGGAACCGCCGCAAGCCTGTCCGCTGGGACGCCGCGTATCTGTAGCCCCACCTTTTTCGACGGTGAGTTCCCTCGCGGTACGCAGTGCTGAACACACCAGGAAAACGCTCGCGCCGCTAGCTGTACGCTGACGGCGTCTACGCCGGCCCGTGACTCGGCCGCATCCGAGAGAGGAATCGGGGCGCGGGGCGCTTTGCTCCGCTTATCGCTCGACTTTGGCCTGGATCTCTTTGACGATCTCCGGGTTGCGGAGCGTCGTCGTATCGCCGAGTTCCTCCTCGTTCGCGATCTCTTCGAGCAGGCGACGCATAATCTTCCCCGAGCGGGTCTTCGGGAGTTCCGGCGTGAAGACCACCTGCTGGGGGCGCGCGATCGGGCCGATGGCGTCCTCGACGCCCTCGACGATGCGCTCGCGCATCTCGTCGTCGCCGTCGTAACCGTCTTCGAGAATCACGTACGCGTAGACGGCCTCGCCTTTCACCTCGTGTTCGCCGCCGACGACTGCGGCCTCGGCAACGCCCTCGACGCCAACGATGGCGGATTCGATCTCCATCGTGCCGAGCCGATGCCCGGAGACGTTGATCACGTCGTCGACGCGGCCGAGGATCGTGATGTAGCCGTCTTCGTCGATCTTCGCACCGTCTTCCGGGAAGTACACCCACTCGTCGGCGTCGGGGTCGGAGTACTCCGCCCAGTACTCCTCGATGAACCGCTCGTCGTTGTTGTACAGCGTCCGAAGCATTCCGGGCCACGGCTTGTCGACGGTGAGATAGCCAGCACGGCCGGACTCGACCTCGTCGCCGTTGGTGTCGACGACGCGCGCGTCGATGCCCGGCAGCGGCGGCCCCGCAGAACCGGGTTTCATCGTACAGACGCCCGGAAGGGTCGTGACCATCATCCCGCCGGTCTCGGTCTGCCACCACGTGTCGACGATCGGGCACTCCTCGTCGCCGATGTGCTGGTAGTACCACTTCCAGGCGCGGGGGTTGATCGGCTCGCCGACCGTCCCCAGGAGACGCAGACTGGAGAGGTCGTGTTGCTCGGGGAACTGCGAGCCCCACTTCATAAACGCGCGAATCGCCGTCGGCGCGGTGTAGAACACGTCGACGGCGTACTTCTCGATGATCTCCCAGAGGCGGTCGCGCTCGGGGAAGTCCGGCGTCCCCTCGTACATCACGGTCGTCGTCCCGAGCGCGAGCGGCCCGTAGACGATGTAGGAGTGGCCCGTGATCCAGCCGATGTCGGCCGAGCACCAGTAGGTGTCCTCGGGTTCGAGGTCGAGGACGGCGTGGGAGGTCCACGCCGTGTAGGCGAGATAGCCGCCGGTCGTGTGTTTCACGCCCTTCGGCTGGCCCGTCGTTCCCGAGGTGTACATCAGGAACAACATATCCTCGGCGCTCCGCTCGACAGGGTCGACGCGGTCGCCCTGGTGGTCGGCCATCAGGTCCTCCCAGGCGTATTGGTTGCCCTTCAGGTCGTGGTCGAAGCCGTCGTCGCCGAGGCGGTCGACGACGACCGTCGCGTCGACCCCGTGGTCGACGCCCGCTAAGCCCTCGTTGGCCTTCTGGAGGTGATCGAGGGCGTCGCCGCGGCGGTAGTAGCCGTCGCAGGTGACGAGATAGCGAGAGTCCGCGGAGTTCATCCGCGTCGCGAGCGCGTCCGCCGAGAAGCCGGCGAAGACGACCGAGTGCGGCGCGCCGATCCGCGCGCACGCCAGCATCGCGATCGGCAGTTCCGGCACCATCGGCATATAGAGGGTGACGACGTCGTCCTCCTCGACGCCGAGGTCGCGGAGGGAAGCCGCGAACTCGTTGACCTCGCGGTAGAGGTCCTGATAGGTGTAGGTCCGCGTGTCGCCGTGTTCGCCTTCCCACTTGATGGCGACGCGGTTCTTGTCGCCGTTCTCGACGTGCCGGTCGACGCAGTTGTAGGAGACGTTCAGCGTGCCGTCCGGGAACCACTCGTAGAAGGGCTCGTTCGAGTCGTCGAGGATCTCGCTGTACTCTCGGTCCCAGTCGAGGAGGTCGGCCGCGCGACGCCAACTGTGCGGCCAGTTCTCCTCGAACTCCTCGTAGATGTCCGGATCCGAAACGTTCGCCTGCGATACGAACTCTTCTGTGGGCTCGAAGCTCTCCTGTTCGACCAGTCGCGCTTCGAGGTCCCCGTCTCCGTCGCCGTTGTCAGTCATATTCACTCACAGTTTTCGAATACCGGGTGATAAATCTGTGCGACCCAGTCAGCGAGACGTCGAAACCGAACTACTGCGGCGATGTGTCTCGGAGGGGAGCCACTACCTATCTGCTCTCAAAAGCCTGGAATCGCCCAGAGTCTTTTATTACGCGGTCGCGTAGCTTGGTCTATGTGTGAGGAGCAACCCTCGGGAGTCGACGGGCAGGCCGACGGGACGTCGGTCGGTCGTCGCCGTCTCCTGCTCGCGAGTGCGGGGGCCGCGACCGTCTCGTTGACCGGCTGTCTCGGTGGCGGCGGTGACGGGAACACAGAGCCGCCGGCCGCAGTCACGATCCCCGAGACGGCGACCTGTGAGGTCTGTGGGATGGTGATTCGCCAACATCCGGGACCGTCTGCCGAGATCTTCTACAAGGACCAACAGCCGAACGGCCACGAGAACCCGGCCCGTTTCGACAGTACCTGGGAGGCCTACCAGTACGAGTTCGAGAAGGACGGCAGCGGCTGGGAGGACGTCGCGTTCTACGTCACCGACTACTCGTCGGTGGACTACGAGACCTACGAGGACGGCGGCGACATCCTCATCACGCGACACTTCGAGGCGTCGACGTTCGTCTCGGCGACCGACGTGACCTACGTCGTCGACTCCGAGGTGAAAGGAACGATGGGCCGTGACCTGATCGCTTTCTCGAACCGGGAGGACGCCGAGTCGTTCCAGTCCGAGCACGGCGGGTCGCTCACGACCCACGACGGAGTCACCCCCGAAGTCGTCGCCGGCCTCGGAATGTGATGGCGATCCTGTCGTCGACGGGGACGAAGTGGGTGACGGCCGCCGTGACCCTCACGCTCGTCCTCGCGAGTCTCTCGTTCGCCCTGACGCCGGCGAGCGGCGAAACGCTCCGCCCGGTCGACTTCGACGACACTGTGAGTATGGGCGGGACGGGCGTCGACACACGCCGCGCGGAGGCGGAGGGGTTCGCCCTCCCGCGGGCGCAGGTGTTCTACTCGGGCTACCGCTACGTCGTCGGCTACGTCGGCGTCGAGACCGTCGTCAGCGAACTCGGCGACGCGAGCGCCCAGCGGCAGTTCGGTGATCCGCTCGCGGTCTACGTCTCGGACTTCTCGGACATCACACCCAATCTGACCGATGAGGGGTACGTCGTTCCCGAGCGCGGCCGCGCCGTGGGCTGGACGCCCGCCGAATCCGCGTACTTCGTCGTCGGGAGCGAGGCGGCGATCCCGTCCGGATCGGTGATACTGCCGTTCTCCGAGCGCAGCGACGCCGAGCAGTTCGCCGAGCAGTACGGCGGCGACGTCGTCGACTGGGCGGCCCTTCAATCCCGCGTCGGCGACCCGCTGCCGTCCCGGCTCGATCGGTTCGAGGCGTCGATCGACGCCCGACACGAGTGGGCGAACGAGACCGTCACAGAGACCGCCGAGCGCCGCGATCGACCGCGGAGCGTCGTCGTCGACGCGGATAGCTCCGCCACGGACGGCTCTGCGGTAGACGCCTCGGCCACAGGCGACGTCGCTACCGCGGCGACGATCGCCGACGCCATCGCCGCTGCACCGCCGAACACGACCGTCTACCTCCCGCCGGGAACGTACGACGTCGACGACGTGGTCGTGAACAAGTCCGTCACGCTCGCGGGCGCGGGACCCGAGACGGTCATCAACGGTGACGGAAACCGCAGCGTCGTCTTTCTGAAGGGCGACGGCTCGGCCGTCCGCGACCTGCGCGTCACCGGCGTCGGCGACGTCGGGAGCCGCGGCCGCGACTTCCGGAACGGCTCGGTCGACTGGGATACGACGGTGCAGTTGGCGTACGGCTACGGCGACGCGGCGATCGTCCTCGACGGGGCGGCCGGCGCTTCGGTCGCGAGCGTCGAAATCGACACCTCCGCGAGCGGTGTCATCGTCCGGGAGAGCCCCGACTCCGCGCTGACGAATCTGACGGTTCGC
Organism: Halobellus sp. Atlit-38R; assembly: GCF_003665925.1. Classification (NCBI taxonomy): domain Archaea; kingdom Methanobacteriati; phylum Methanobacteriota; class Halobacteria; order Halobacteriales; family Haloferacaceae; genus Halobellus; species Halobellus sp. Atlit-38R. The sequence continues at coordinate 81,866 of NZ_QXIJ01000011.1, read as the reverse complement.
GGCGCTCCGACGGCCCGCGAGGGCTTTATGGGCGTCGTGCTCATCGGCGCGCGGAGCGTCGTCCAGGACTCGGTGTTCATCGACGGCCGCGACGGCGTCTACACCCACCGCGCGGACGGGAGCGTCGTCCGGGACAACCGCGCCGATCCCGGTCGCTACGGCGTCCACGAGATGTACACCTCCGAGTCGCTGGTGGCGAACAACACGGTCCGGAACGCGCAGGCCGGCGTCATCGTGATGACTCGCCCGACGGACAACATCATCGTGGGCAACGACGTCCGACAGAGCACGTACGGCATCGTCCCCGCCGGCGGCGACTCCTACTACGCGCGAAACGTCGTCGTCGACAACGAGCGCGGGCTCCAGGTCGCCGGCGACCGCAACACGTTCGCCGAGAACGTCGTCATCGGCAACGAGATCGGCGTGCGCGCGAGCGACATCCTCCCGTCGAACTGGGTGCTCAGAAACGACTTCGTCGACAACGAACAGACGGTGGAGTCCACCATCGGACCGCTCCGCACCTGGTCACACAGCGGGGTGGGCAACCACTGGGGCGCACTGCCGATCCCCGACGGGAACGACGACGGTATCTACGACCGCCCGTACCGCCCGTCCGGGTCGGTCGATTCACGAATCGGGACAGTCTCGGGCGCGACCGCGTTGGCGCAGTCGCCCGCGGTCGCGACGCTCCGTCGCGTCCAGGACGCCGTCTCGGGGCTCAGACAGTCCGGCGTCGTCGACACGCACGCCCGGACGGAGCCGTTCCACCCCGAGACGATCGCCGCCGCGCGGGCGGTCGATACCGAGGGATTCCTCGCGGAGGAACGGTCCACGAACGACAACGCGACTACCGAGGAGACGATGATGACGAGACCAGTCGACGACCGGCGGATCGGCGCAGAACCGAATCGGCGCGCGACAGCCCCGGAGGCGACAGCGTGAGCGACGACAGACCCGCGGCGCTCCAGTCGACGGGCGTCGAACAGTCGTTCGGCGACGTCGACGTCCTCTCGGGCGTCTCGCTGACGGTCGAGCGCGGCGAGGTCGTCGCCCTCGTCGGCCCGAACGGCTCCGGGAAGTCGACGCTCCTGCAGATCCTCGCCGGCGTCAGTCCGCCCACCGACGGCTCGGTCACGGTGCCACGCCGCGCCGGTGGCGCACGCAGCGTCGGCTATCTCCCACAGCAGCCCGCGTTCCGCGAGGGATTCAGCGCGCGCGACACCCTCGAATTCTACGCGGAACTCCTCGAGGGCGTCGACGACGAGGACGTCGCGGCGACGCTCGACCGGGTCGGCCTCGGAGACGTCGCGGATCGCGCGGTCGGATCGCTCTCGGGTGGAATGACCCGATTACTCGGGCTCGGACAGGCCGTGCTCGGTGATCCCGCGGTGTTGATCCTCGACGAACCCGGGAGCGGCCTCGACCCGGCGATGGTCGAGCGGCTGTTCGAGGTCGTCGGCGAACTCGCCGCAGAGGGCACCGCCGTCGTCGTGGCGTCGCACGAACTCCCGGCGGTCGAGGCCCACGCTGAAACCGTCTACATTCTCGACGACGGCGGCTTCGTCGCGAGCGGATCCCCCGAAGAACTCCTCGAAGACACCGAGGCGGCGTCGCTCTCGGAGGCGTTCCTCCGGATCGTCCGCGCGCAGGCGGGCGAATCGACCGTTAGAGCCGGCATCGACGAGGGACAGAGCGCACAGGAGGTGTCGGGCGGTGAGTGAGTCGAACGCTGACGAGAGCGCCGACGCGCGGCCGGCGGACGGGTCGACGGCCGCGGGCAACGGGCAGGTCGACGCGTCCGCGAGCGAGGCCGCAGTGGAAGACGAACAGCCCGAAGCGACGACCGACGAGGGCGATGAAGCGAGCGCGGAATCCAGACAGAGCGGGTTCGCCCGCCTCCGAACGAACCTCTTCGTCGTCGCGACGCGCGAACTTCGGACGATCGCCCGGACGCCCGCGCTCCTCGCGCTCTCGGCGGCGTTCACGCTGAGCGTCGTCGGCGTCGCGTGGGCCGGAACGGGCGGTGGCGGCGGGTTCGTCCCGCTGACGCTCGATCTGCTGACGTTCGTCGAGGTGCTCGTCCCGCTGCTCGCAGTCGCGTTCGGCTACCGACCGATCCTCGGCGACCGCCAGACCGGCGAGTTGGACGTCCTCCGGACGTACGACGTGCGCCGGGTCTCCTACGTCGGCGGGGTCTATCTGGGGCGCGCGCTCGCGCTCGTCGGCGTCGTGGTCGCCACGCTGTTCGTCGTGGGGCTGTTCGTCCCGTTCCTCACGGCGGACATCCCGACGTTCCTGGCGATCAACGCCGCGGCCGACTCGGGCGTCCGCTACGTTCGGTTCGTCGTCCTCGCGGCCGTCTTCACGCTCGTCGTGCTCGCCGCGACGATCGCGATCTCGGCCGCGGCGCGAACCGTCCGGACGGCGTTCGCCCTCGCCGCCGCGCTGGCGCTCGCGCTCGTTCTCGGCATCGACACCGCGCTGGTGGCCGGCCTCGCGAGCGGCGTGCTCCCCGAGAGCGGCCTCACGGCGCTCCTGGCGCTGAGCCCGAACAGCGCCTTCCGCGGGTTGGTGCTCTCGACGGCGGTCGGTGTCGTCGGCGGCGCGGAAGTGAATGCAGGCGACCCGCTTTTGAACACTGTCGGTCTGCTCGTGTGGCTGGTCGGCAGTCTCGCGGTCGCCGTCTGGCGGGTCTGGCCCGCCGTCGAAGAAATCGAATCCTGATACTGTCGGACAGACCGATGTGAAGATGCTCGGCTCCCCCCGGTGCCGCACTGCTTCACGGGCGTCTGTTCGACAGTACGACCGTCCTCAGCCGAAGTTTTCGACTTTCGCGTCGTCGGGATCGATGCCGGCGACGTCGAGCGCGGCCGTCGCGTCCTCGACGAACGCCGCGAAGCCGTAGACGAACACCTGCTCGTCGTCGGCGCCGGTGACTGCGGCGGCGACCTCCTCGTCGATCGCGCCGTCGACGACGACGACAGACGCCCCCGCCTCCCGGAGTGCGTCGAGGCGGTTCCCGTGCGCGGGCGCGTCTGTCTGGTATACGATCGCGGCCTCGTTGCCGTCGTCGACAGCGGCCTCGGCGATGCCGACCGCGGGCCCGACGCCCGGCCCGCCCGCGAGCACGACGACGCGCGATTCTCCTTCGTAGTAGCTCTGTCCGAACGGCCCGGAGATGTCGAGTTCGTCTCCCACTTCGAGGTCGAGCAGGAACTGGCTGAACGGGCCGGCCTCCTCGGGATCGACGCCGACGGTGACCTCGAAGGTGTCGTCGACGCCCGGCGAGGAGAGCGTATAGAAGCGCGCGTACTCCTCGCCCTCCACAGTGGCGGCGAGTTTGATGAACTGTCCAGGCTCGGCGTCGAATCCGTCCGGAGACTCCAACTCGAGTGCGACCGTCTGCGGTCCGACGTCTCGGACGGCGCCGACGGCGACTGTCGCGTCCATACGCCCACGTTCTTCGTCCGGTGAGAAGGACTTTGCCTTCCGGCGCCGATAGAGCACACCCGGATCGAAAGCTCCGGAACTCCCGATCGGTCGGTCCGCCCCTTCCCCGTCACGCGTTCGAAATTGCTTGTGGACGAACGGTCAATTACTCGCGCAATATTTGCTACTCGCTTCTCAGTATGTTCGGTATTCGGAGTATACTCGTTTGTTCGTAAACTTTCGGGGCTGACAAATCGCCCCTTTTTTCAATGCTTTTCAGAAGGCTTTTCTTAGATCCAAGGGAACCCCTTAGCCACATGCCTGCGGACTTCAACTGGGCCATCGGCGGCGAAGCCGGCGATGGCATCGACTCGACGGGGAAAATCTTCGCCCAGGCACTTTCCCGGGCCGGGCGACACGTATTCACGTCGAAGGACTTCGCGTCCCGGATCCGTGGCGGCTACACGGCGTACAAGGTGCGGACCGCCGTGGACCCCGTGCAAAGTGTCGTCGACCGCCTCGACGTGCTCATCGCACTGACCCCGCGCACGATCGAGGAAAACCTCGACGAACTCCACGAGGGTTCGGTCATCATTTACGACGGCGACCGAACGACGATGGAGAACGTCGAGATCCCCGAGGGGATGATCGGACTGGACGTCCCTCTCAAGCGGCTGGCCGAGGAGGCCGGCGGTGCCATTATGCGCAACGTCGTCGCCCTCGGTGCAGCGTGTGAGGTGTCGGACTTCCCGATCGAGAACCTCGACAGCGCCTTAGAGAAACGGTTCGGCTCGAAGGGTCAGGCCCTCGTCGACAACAACAAAGAGGCGGCCCGGAAGGGTCGCGACTACGTCGCCGAGGAGTACGACCACGAGTTCGACTACGAACTCGAAACGACCGACGCCGATTACGTCCTGCTCAACGGAGACGAAGCCATCGGGATGGGTGCCATCGCCGCGGGCTGTAAGTTCTACGCCGGCTACCCGATCACGCCTGCGACGGACGTGATGGAGTACCTCACGGGCCGAATCGAGCAGTTCGGCGGCCACGTGGTGCAGGCCGAAGACGAACTCTCGGCGATCAACATCGCACTCGGCGCGGCCCGAGCGGGCGCGCGCTCGATGACGGCGACGTCGGGTCCCGGGATCGACCTGATGGCCGAGACGTTCGGCCTCGTCGCCACGAGCGAGACGCCGCTCGTCATCGTCGACGTGATGCGCTCGGGTCCCTCGACGGGGATGCCGACCAAGCAGGAACAGGGCGATCTGAATATGATGCTGTACGGCGGCCACGGCGAGATTCCGCGGTTCGTCCTCGGCCCGACGTCGATCTCGGAGTGTTTCTGGAAGACCGTCGAGGCGTTCAACCTCGCCGAAAAGTACCAGACGCCGGTCTACATCGCCGCGGACCTCGCGATGGCCGTGACCGAGCAGACATTCCCGCCGGAAGCGTTCGATATGGACGAAGTCGAGATCGAGCGCGGCAAGGTCGTCGACGAGGAGACGATCGACGAGTGGCAAAACGAGAAGGGCCAGTTCCAGCCGCACGCGATCACCGACGACGGCGTCTCGCCGCGCGCGTTCCCCGGCACGGCCGAGGGCGCCCATATGTCGACGGGTCTCGAACACGACGAGCTCGGGCGACGGACCGAAGACACCGAGATGCGCGTCGAGCAGGTCGACAAGCGCACCCGGAAGGTCGAGACCGCGCGCGAGGAAGAAGACTGGACGCCGCGTGAGTTCGGCAACCCGGACTCGGAGAACCTCGTCATCTCGTGGGGATCGAACGAGGGCGCGATGACCGAAGCGATCGACTTCCTCGAAGCGGAGGACGTCGACGTGCGGTTCCTCTCGGTCCCGTATCTGTTCCCGCGACCGGACCTCACCGAGGAAGTCGAGTCGGCGGAGAACGTCGTCGTCGTCGAGTGTAACGCCACCGGCCAGTTCGCCGACGTCGTCGAACACGACACGCTCTCGCGGGTCGACCGCGTGAACAAGTACGACGGCGTGCGATTCAAGGCCGACGAACTCGCAGCAGACATCAAAGCGGCCCTACAGGAGGCAGACCAATGAGCTCGGACGTTCGATTCACGGACTTCAAATCTGACAAGCAACCGACGTGGTGTCCCGGCTGCGGCGACTTCGGGACGATGAACGGGATGATGAAGGCGCTCGCGAACACGGGCAACGATCCCGACAACACCTTCGTCGTCGCCGGGATCGGCTGTTCCGGCAAGATCGGGACGTATATGCACTCGTACGCGCTCCACGGCGTGCACGGGCGCGCGCTCCCGGTCGGCACGGGCGTCAAACTCGCCAATCCCGACCTCGAAGTGATGGTCGCCGGCGGCGACGGCGACGGCTACTCCATCGGCGCGGGCCACTTCGTCCACGCCGTCCGACGTAACGTCGATATGACGTACGTCGTGATGGACAACCGCATCTACGGCCTCACCAAGGGCCAGGCCTCGCCGACCTCGCGCGAGGACTTCGAGACGTCGACGACGCCGGAAGGCCCCCAGCAGCCCCCGGTCAATCCGCTCGCGCTCGCGCTCGCTGCGGGCGCGACGTTCATCGCGCAGTCGTTCTCGACTGACGCCCAGCGACACGCCGAGATCGTCCAGGAGGCCATCGAGCACGACGGCTTCGGCTTCGTCAACGTCTTCAGCCCCTGCGTGACGTTCAACGACGTCGACACCTACGATTACTTCCGCGACAGCCTCGTCGACGTCGCCGAGGAGGGCCACGACCGCACGGATTACGACGCCGCCAAAGAGAAGATCCTCGACGCCGACAAGGAGTACCAAGGCGTCATCTGGCAGGACGAATCATCCGTGCCGTACGACCAGAAGCACGGTCTCGACGAGAATATGTCCGAGATCGACGAGGGTGCTCCCGAGGGCGCGATGGACCTCGTCCGCGAGTTCTACTGAACGAAGCGCGCTACCGCGTCTGATTTTTTCGACGGCACGTACTCGTGGGTGGTGGGTCGCTACTGGGAGAAGCCAGCCGTGTGGTCGCCACCATCGGTCTGCGCTGCTGCGGCCGCACCGCCCGTGCCGGTTGGTGCCGGGACCGTTCCGGCGTCCGTCTCCGACGCGACTGACTCGTCGATGTCCGCGGTGTCACCGATCTCGAACTCCGAGACTTGCTCGTGGAGGGATTCCGCGAGTTGGGTCAAGTGCTGGATGTTGTCCGTCGCCTCCGACAGCGAGGCGGCCTGTTCTTCGGTCGCTGCCGAGACGTTGCTCGCCTCTGCGGCCGTCTCCTCGCTCACACTCGACACCTCGTCGGCCATCGCGACGACTTCCTCCGAGGAGGCGGCCTGGTCGTCGGTGGCGGCGCTGATCTCTCTGATTCCGCCCTCCGCTTGCTGGACTGCGGCCGCGATTTCGTCGAACATCTCGATGGCGTCCTCGATGGTGTCGGCGCCGCGTTGCACCTGTTGATCCATCGCCTCCATCTCGTCTGTCGTCTCGGCGGTCATCGCCTGCACGTCCGAGATGCTGGCTTCGATTTCGTTCGTCGCCTGCGCTGCTTCCTGCGCTAAGCCTTTGATCTCCTCGGCGACGACGGCGAACCCGTCGCCCGCCTCACCGGCCCGGGCGGCCTCGATCGAGGCGTTCAGTGCGAGCAGGTTCGTCTGCTCTGCGATGTCGGTGATCAGTTCGGTGATCTCACCGATCTCTTCCATCTCGTCGTCGAGCGCGTCGACGCGAGCGGCTGCTTGGTCAGCGTGCTCTTCGATCGACGTGATCTCCTGTGTCGCCGCTGCGGCGTACTCCTGCCCCTCCTGGCTCCGCTCGACGGCGGTCGAAGCCGTCGCGGCAACCTCCTCGGCGGAGGAGGCGATCTCTTCGACCGTCGCGGACATATCATTCATTTCGGCGGAGACTTCCCGAAGGCTCTCGCTCTGGTTCTCGGCGCCCTCCGAGATTTCCTCGACAGAGCCGGCGACCTCCTCGCTCGCCTGCTTGATCTCTTCGGCGCTACTGGAGACCTCCTCGCTCGATGCTGCTACTTGAGTGGCTATCTGCTGAATGCTGCCGACGTTCGCACGGAGTTGGCCGACTCCCTCGTCGAGATTCGAGAGGACAGTGCCGTACGCACCGGGACGGTCCGTGTCGATCTCCTGATCGAGATCGCCATCGCTGAGGGCATCGCTGACGTCCTTGATATCGTTGAAACTCCCGGTGAGCTGGTCGGTCCCATCGTCGATCCGCAGCAGAATATCGCCGTAGACTCCGGGATAGGACGTGTCGATGTCCTGCCCTAAGTTTCCTTGTTGGAGGTTTTGACTGACGGAGTCGAGTTCGTCGACGGTGCCGCGGAGGTTCTCCTGGAGCGTCTGAAACGCGTCGACCATTCGACCGAGTTCGTCGTTCTCGGGGTGCTCCTCGATATCGGCGTCGAGGTCGCCTTCACTGGCTGCAATGGCGGCGTCAGAGAGTTGCGAAACAGGTCGTCTGATCCGTCGGGCAACGAACACCCCGATTGCGACGGCGAAGACGAACGCGGCGACAGTGAGCCCGAGAATCTGGAGCTGTGTTCGCTGGGTGACCTGATCAGCCGCAGCGACCTGCGCCGCCAAGTCCTCCTGTGCCGAGGCCTCGATGCCGTGGGCTAGCTCTTCCATCTGCGTTCGGAGCGCCTCCATCTCGGCCGCTCTGTCGGCAGCAACACCGGCGTTTCCGGCGGCTCGCGCAGCGAAGAACTCCTCTCCGAGTTGGGTATACGTCTCGTGTTTCGATCGGAGTTCCCTGAACTGTTCCTGTTGGCTCGCGCTTAGGTGTGTATCCTCTAACCGAGCGGCGGCCTCCGAGAAGCGTTGATTCGCCTGCTGGAACGACTCGCGTGCGCCCGGTTCCTCAAGCTGTGCGGACTGGACCGCGGCGCGCTGCTGTTCGACCGCGATGATGAGCTGCGCGGCGGCGTCCATCTTCTCCCCGTCCTCGGCGATCACGTGCGCCTCCCCGTCTACCGTACCCACCGCTCCGTAGCCGACGAAACCCGTGACTCCGACGAGCGCTGCCACGAGCACGAACGCGAGGACGAGCTTCGGACCGACGTCGAGTCGGTCGATAGTCAACCGATCGAAGAGACGGCGAAGTGAAGTTATCATTCGTTGTCGTCAGCTGTTTCCGTGTCAATAAGAGCCTAGGCCCGCAGTTATCACTGCGCGAAACCCGAGAGATGCTACACATAACTCTATTGGCCACCTAAAATATCGCTGTCACTATTGGCGGTGCGCAAACGAACGAGGGAGGGACAGGAGGCCGGTACCGTTCATTTGTAAGACGCCCAGAGCAAGAGGACAACTATGCCGATCGAGCCTACGACATCCTCGTTGGTGGAGACCCACAGAGGGTGTTCACCGTGGGGACGGCGGCGTCGGAAGTCCTCGTCGTCGACCCGTCGTCGGCGTCGCCGGATGCGGTCACTCGTCTCCGACTGTCTTCGGAGAGGCAGAGATGCAAGCGACGCCACACGCACTGTGTTGCTTTCGAGTGCGGGATTTCGCCGTCTCACGGGGAACAAGAGTGTTCCGGCGCGTTTTTTACTTACGCGCCGATGTGAGGTAGTAATGACTGCGGACGCCGTACGAACCGATCGAAGACGCGAGCGGACGAGACAGCACTTCCAGCGCGGTGTCCGCACGACCACTGCAACAGTACACCAGCATCTGCAGCCGACGTACACTACGGAACTACGCTATGTCTGAGAACTACGACGTCGTCATCGCCGGCGCAGGGCCGGCCGGAGCACAGTGCGCGCGAGACCTCGCACAGCGCGGGTACGACGTACTCGTGCTAGAGGCAGAACCCGAAGACCAGTTCCCCAGGCAGTCGAACAAGTCGACAGCGGGAACCTTTGCGTCGATGACGGGCGCGTTCGGGATCCCCGACGACGTCGTGATGAACTACACCGACGAGGTCGTCCTCGAATCCCCCAGCGAGCACTTCGTTCAGAACCAGCCCGGTGCCGTGCTCGAGTTCGCCGACTTCAAGCGGTGGCTTGTCGCCGAGGGGCGCAAACACGGCGCGGAGTACCGCTTCGAGGCACGCGTGAACAACCCCATCGTGGAGGACGGGTCCGTCGTCGGGGTGCAGTACGCCGGCGACGAGACTGTGTACGGCGAAATCGTCGTGGACGCCACGGGGCCAGCAGCGCCGCTCGCGAAGAAACTCGACGTCTGCGATCTCGAGCGGAAGCATCAGGCGATCGGCATCGAGTGGGAGATGGAAGGCGTCGCTATCGACCACCCCGAGTTCGCAGATCTCACTGACGCGATGATGCTGCGCCTCGACCACGAGTACGCACCCGGCGGCTACTCGTGGATCTTCCACACCGGCGGCGACACGGCGAAAGTCGGCCTGTGTTACATCCAAAACGAGAGCTACCAGGAGTACGGTGACACGTCGAAGAGCATCGACGACCACCTCCACCACTGGCTGGAGACCGACCCCCGCTTCGCCGACGCCCAGCGACTCACGGACAAACAACAGCACCGCGGGAGTGCACACATCCAGATGCCGGACGACCTCAGCACGGACGGATTCATGGCTATCGGCGATACCGTTCCGACCATCGATCCGCTGTGGGGCGAAGGGATCCACAAGTGTATGGAATCTGCGCGGGCCGCTGCCATCACTGCGGACCGCTGCCTGATGGGTTCGGAGACGGACACGTCCGCGGACGCGATGTCTATCTACGATTCCCTCTGGCACGCCCGCGTCGCACCGGATATGCGGACGCGGTTGACGATGACCCAACTGCTGTATCTCGCGCCGAACGAACGGTACGACCGCCTGATGAACGACCTGAACGCGATGGACGTAGACACGCTCAGCGATGCAAACGACGGCAGTATTCGCAGCCTCTCGAAACTCATCCACCTCGACGACCTGCCGTTGCTCGCACGGTTCGCGAAACAGCGACTCACCGAGTGATCTCGTCGTCCGATATCCAAACATCTAATCGGCCGAGCGACCTTCATCGGATATGAGTTATCACCAAGAGCAACGCGTACCGCTCGCGAACGGAATGCCGATGCTCGGACTCGGCACGTGGCAGAACGACGACCCTGAGGAGTGCGAGAACGCGGTCAAGACGGCACTAGAAGCGGGCTACCGTCACATCGACACCGCACAGGCGTACCGCAACGAGGAGAGCGTCGGGCGCGGGATCGCCGCAGCCGACGTCCCCCGCGAGGATGTCTTCCTCGCGACGAAGGTGTGGATCGACAACCTCGCGTACGACGACGTCCTCGCCACGGCCGAAGAGAGTCTCGATCGGCTCGGCGTCGACTACGTCGACCTCCTGTACGTCCACTGGCCATCCCGCGAGTACGACCCCGAAGGCACGCTCCGGGCCTTCGACGAGCTCGTCGACGACGGGAAGGTCGAACGCATCGGCGTCAGCAACTTCGAGCCCGAACACATCGACGAGGCGATCGAGCGAACCGACGCGCCGATATTCGCGAACCAGGTCGAACTGCACCCGCTGCTGCCCCAGGAGGACCTCCGCGAGCACTGCGCCGAGCGCGACGTCGAAGTCGTCGCGTACTCGCCGCTCGCCCGTGGAGAGGTGTTCAACGTCCCCGAACTGACCGAAATCGCCGAGAAGCACGACGCCAGCGAGGCGCAGGTGTCGCTCGCGTGGCTCCGCGAGAAGGGCGTCACAGCCATCCCGAAAGCGACGAGCGAGGCGCACATCGTCGACAACTGGGCGTCGCTCGGCCTCGATCTCGACGACGAGGACGTCGCGAAGATCGACGCGATCGAGCGGACGGACCGCCGTATCGACCCCGACTTCGCGCCCTGGTGAACCGACGCGCGGTCTAAGACGGCGTCAGGCAGCTCGCTGTCGGTGCCGACGTTCAGCGTTGTCGACAGGTCGGCGCCACGTTCGTTCTCGGCGGACGCGAACGGCAGCAACCCATTTGTCGCACGGGTGCTAACGCCCATCCGTATGGAATTCAACCTGACCACGACGGCCGGCGTTCTTCTGGCGCTGATCGTCGCCGGGACAGCAGTTCTCAGCGCCGCGGGCGTGATGGCCACGAGTACGGTGTTGATGATGGTGACGCCCGCGATGCTCGTTTTCGGAATCATCTGCGTCGCGATCGGCGTCAAACACGGTGAGTACCGCGCTCGCGCGTCCTAATTCGGCGTTCGACGGCTCTGGGAGAACGATTCGCCCGCCGGAGAGCGGGCCGAAGCGTACGGTGAGGCGGGCGGGGCGGCAGTGACGCGACGACCCGATGCCGCGACTGCACTCCCGCGACCACACGGTCATCGTCTTACAGTAGCATTTGCAAGCCTTCGCTCACCCGATCGCCCGACAGCCGTGGTCGGGTGCGGAATCAGTGGCAACCCCGACGATAGATGCGTCTCACGTCTCGTACGCGTGGGCTTCGAGCGTCTCCAGTTCGACGGAATCTAACACGGCCTCGTTCGTCGCTTCGAGAACGACGGGCGGAACGGTCGTCTCCGGGAGGCGCTCGGTCCGCGTGGCGTCGAGCGCTTCGAGCCACCGGCCGAGACAGAGACACCAGCGGTCGCCCGGTTCGAGCCCGGGGAACTGGAACTCGGGCCGCGGCGTCACGAGATCGTTGCCCTGTTCTTTGCTGAACCTCAGAAATTCGTCTGTCATCACCGCACAGAGTTCGTGTCGTCCCCGGTCGTCGGGATGCGTTCCACAGCAGCCGTCGCGCTCGAAGCCAGTCGTCGGATCGGCGCTACAGGTGGCGAGTTCGCCGCCGCGGACGTTCCGTTCGGACATATCGAGAGATCGGATCGTGTGAATAAAAGCTCCAGCCTGATGGGAAACTCACTGCGCCACGTCGTCGAATCCCTCGCCGCTCATACTCGCCGCGACCCGGACGCCGACGATGCTGATGACGATCCCGGCGACGATGAAGCCCGCGAGCCGTTGCTGTGGCGTCACGACGTACCCGAGAACCTGTGGGTCCGCGAGGACGGCCTCGCGCTGGAGGAACCAGCCGGCGAACCCGCGGACGACCAAGCCGAGGGCGACGACCCCGAACGGGAGGTTCAGGTAGGGGGTGCTGACGGCGTCGGTCCCGATGAGTTCGTCGAGTAACCGTCCGGCGCTCGCGGTGAGCGCCGCGAGCGCGAGCCACGGGACGGCGCTGTAGGTGAACTGCATCGTCCGGAGGACGATCGACTCGGGACCGAACTGCGGTGTCACCGAGAGCGCACCGAGGAAGATGCCGACGAGCCCCAACCCGAGGCTGACCGCGTAGGTGACGACCGACACCCGGCCGGAGTACAACGCGGCGCGCACCCGCTCTGGGATCTCCGCGAGGTACTCGTCGATCGCGAGCCCCTTGTACAGCAGGACGGCGCCCAGAAGCGCCGCGAGGCCCGCGAGAGCGACCGTCGGCGCGAACTGGGTCAACAGGATCGGCATAAACAGAAGCGTCGCGCCGAGCGGCACGAGAACGGTCGTTCTGAGTTCCTCGTCGGCCAGGAACTGCTTGAGCAGGTAGTACGTCGACTCGATGTCGTGGGCCTGCCGGACGACGACGCGGTCGACCGAGTCGATGCGGACCCGACTTTCGACGACGGGCACGACCCGCTCGTCGTTCGCGGAATCGAGGACGACGACCGCCGACTCCGGGTCGTACTCCTCGACGAGGGCGTCGACCTGCGCCGAGAGGGATCGGTCCGCCCCGACCAACGAGTCGCCGCCGCCGGAGACGACCGCCACGACCGTCTCCTCGCGCTCGTCATCTAGGTCGCGGGCGACGCGGAGCGCTTCCAACAGGCAGTTGACGCTCGAATCCTCCGGATCGGCCAGTCCGACGTCGGTGACGAGCGACTGGACGGGCTCCCACCCGACGATCGGGAGTTCCAGCCCCGCCGTTCGGCCGATATCGTTGGACCGGTCGACACAGAGGACGAGCGTGGTCACGGTCGTGAGAAGGTATCACTCAGTTAAATTACTCCCGGTCAGCCGAGCAGAAGTGAACGTGCGTGGGGCACGAGCGGAGCGTTTGCACGTCGTCGCCGCGCGAACGGCGTTCGGCGACCGCCCACGTCACCATTTTTCAGGGGTGGGTGCGTCTGTCTGTGCTGGTGAGACAACAGATGGGCGAGAACGTCACGCTGGTGACTGGTGCTAGTTCCGGAATCGGACGGGCAACGGCGAGTGCGCTCGCCGAGAACGGACACAGCGTCGCGCTGGCGTCCCGATCGGAAGACGAACTGCGGCGTATCGTCGACGAGATCGAGACCGAGACTGAAGCGGAGGCGATCGCGATCCCGACCGACGTGACCGAGGAGTCACAGGTGGAGGCGATGATACAGGCGGTCGTCGACGAGTTCGGTCGACTCGACGCGGTCGTGAGCAACGCCGGCCTCGCGTTGAGTGGGGACGTCGAGTCGATGCCGACCGACCACTACAAAACGATGATGGCTGTGAACTGCGATGGGATGTTCTACACCGCGCGCGCAGCGATCCCCCACCTGCGAGAGAGCAGCGGCACCATCGTGTTCACAGGGAGCATCGCCGGGAAATACCCGCGCGGAACGTCGCCCGTGTACGCGGCCTCGAAGTGGTGGACGCGAGGGTTCGCCCTGTCGCTCGCCGCACAGATCGGCGACGAGGACATCGGCGTGACGGTGATCAATCCGTCCGAGGTTCGCACCAACTTCAACAGCCAGGAGGGGACCGCGTTCGAGGACGCGTTCGAGGAAGGGGAGGTCACGGAACCAGAGGACGTCGCGGACGCGGTGATCTATGCGCTGAGCCAGTCGAATCGGAACACCGTGGCCGAACTGGACCTGTACAGAAAAGACAAACTCGAAGATATGGAGCTGAGCTGAACGCCTCGGGACACAGAGCGACGGTTGACCGCCTATGGGCGTGTTGGCACCGATCGAGACACGTCGCGCTCACTGGGTCCGTCGAAAAGGTGAAAACGAAAACCGCGGTATAGATCGAAGAATTCCGAACCGGTCGGTCCGGAGGTCGCCGGCGTTTAGAGCAGCCCCGTCTTCTGGAGCTTCATCAGGTCCTCGGTGTCGAGGGTCTCGCCTTCCTTGAACTTCTGGTAGATCTCCTCGGCTTCTTCCTTGGCGGCCTCGCGCTCTTCGGCACGCTCGTCCTCGCGCTCCTGCTCTTCCTGCTTGTCGAGCTCGCGGAGGCGCTTTTGGACGCGGACGAAGTCCTCGTGGTGCTTGTCGGCGGACTCCTGGGCTTCGACGAACAGCTCGTGCATCGCGTCGGCCTCGTCACGGATGTCGTCGGCCTCGCGGTAGGCCTCGATCATCTGGTTGTGATGTTCCTGGGCCTTGTCGGCGAGCTCTGTCACCTTCTGGTGGTGCTGGGAGGCTTCCGAGCGGACCTCTTCGGCCTCTTCGATGAGCTCTTCGAGTTCGCCGCTGTCCTCGACCTTCTCCTTCTTCTGGCGGAGTTCCTCGCGCTTGTCCTCGATCTTCTCGATGAGTTCGCGCTCGTCTTCGGTCGAGAGCACCTCGGTCTGCTGGCGGAATTCGAGCTGCTCGATCTCGTCTTCGAGCTCCTCGATGTCCTTGCCGTCGTCGAGCTCGAGGTCCTCTTTCATCTGCTCGACCTTGTCGAACAGCTCGTTGGCCTTCGCGTTGAGCTCGTTTCGGCTTTCTTTGTGCTCTTGGACCTGCTCGTTGAGCTCGTCACGCTTCTCGCGGTGTTCCTGAGCCTCGTCGACCTTCTCACGCGTCTTCGCGTTCAGGTCGTCGCGCTTGGATGCGCGCTCGGAGGCCATCTGGTTGAGCTCGTTTCGTCGGTCTCGGAGCTGGCCAGCGACCTTGATGAGCTGACCTTTCGAGCCGTTTTCGAGCTTGTCGTCTGTAAGCTCGATGTTGTCCGAATCTTTGAGTTCCTGTACGTCGTAGTCCTGAAGAACGTCTTGCTGCGTCACCATGCGTAATCAAACCTCGATACCATCACCGCTCCGGACCGTGGCGGCCGCTCTTCGAGCGCTGCCGACCGTGGATAAGAATTCCCGATCATTCTGCGTGCTGTGCCGCCGGAACGCCGGAGGCGTTCTGGTATCTACTTCTTGTCGTCTACTACATATAAATCTGCCGGTGGTCTCGACGGCTGAAAACGCCTGTCACACCCCGTCTGTGCGCCGTGTGAGTCGTTCCCAGTGCTCAGCGTGGGTATATAAACAACAGTGGTACTGTTTCACATAGCACATATCGAATCGCCGACCGAGCGAGACTTACGGGGGCGTCGCCGAAGGCCGCGTATGCGAGAGCGAGAAGTCGTCCACGCGCGCGGACACGAGAACGTGACAGCCGAGCACAGCAGTACGTTCGAGGTGACCAGCGACGACTGGCTCACTCCCGCCGGCGACTGTATCCTCGCCGTCGAGGCGGACCGCGTCCCGGCCGACTTCGACGACGCTTTCGTCGAGGCCTGCCGCGATCCCGAGGCGACGATCATAGCCACACTCACGGTGACGACCGACGAGGGCGACACCTACACGGAAACTGTGGACGGACGCGGGCACCCGGACCTCGTCTTCGAGAACGAGCGGAGTCACGTCGGGCGCACGAGCGACTACGTCGACGACCGGACGATTCTCGTCGGCGCCGACGCCGCCGCCGCAGACTTCGATCGAGAACTCGTCGACGCGCTCACGGCGGGGGCAGACGTCCGATTCGAACTCGTCGTCGAACGCGATCAGGACTGACGTCGCCGTACCGGGTCGTCGTGGGCGTTTCCCGACGGGGATCGGCCGACGACTTTTTTCGCGCGCCGCCGAACCTCGGAGTATGCCCGAGGAACCGCAAGAGAACATCAGCGGCGGCGCGGACGGGAGCGCGGCCGCGGTGTTCGAGACCGGTGAGGCCGGCACGCGCGCGGAGGCAGTGGTCGACGAACTCGGCCGACGCTACTGGCAGAAGACATACGGGGGAAAGGACGCCTTCGAGTCGCTCGTCCGGACGATTCTCTCACAGAACACGAGCGACGTCGCGAGCCAACCCGCCCACGACGCGCTGATGGAACGCTACGGGAGCGACGACAGCGACCTCGCGGCCGCGCTCGCCGACGCCGAGCAGTCCCAACTCGCCGAGACCATCTCCTCGGCCGGGCTGTACAATCAAAAGTCGGAGATGATCATCGGCGCGGCAGAGCGCATCTGCGCGGAGTACGGCGGCGCGGACGGTTTCGACGCGTTCGTCCGGGAGGAAGAACCGAGCGACGTGCGCGAGTCGCTGTTGGACATCCACGGCGTCGGTCCGAAGACCGCCGACTGCGTGCTCCTGTTCTCGGGCGGGCGCGACGGCGTTTTCCCCGTCGACACTCACGTCCACCGAATCGCGCGGCGGATGGGGCTGGCCCCGGCCGACGCCGACCACGAAACCGTCAGGGAACATCTCGAAGCCGACGTGCCGCCCGAAAAGTGCGGCTTCGGACACACCGCGATGATCCAGTTCGGCCGCGAGTACTGCAGCGCGCGCAAGCCGGCCTGTCTGGATGGTCCCGAGGCGTGTCCGCTGTACGATCTCTGTGACCGGGTCGGCGTCGATGAAGTCGCTGAGTCGGTCGTCGATCCGGCAGCCGCCGGCGGCGAATAGTGGAGACGGGGACGGGGCTGAAACGGAGATCCGACAGTCCGTAGCCGATTCAACAGTCGCGCGTATCGACGCCCGAAACCGGGCCGTCGCTCGGTTCGTAGGTAGAGTCGTCGATCGCGTCCGAAAACATCGGCAGCGAGAACCGGTAGTCGAAGAGGATCACGAACGAGTCCCAGACGCCGCTCGCCGAGACAGTCTCCGGATCGCCCTCGAAGACGACGCCGGTTCTGAGTTCGATGATCTCCGAGCCGACCGCGACGCCCTCGGCCGCCAGTCCGAGCGCGCTCGGCGGCGCGGGATTCGTGAACAGCGACGTGTGGACAGTCACGTTGATGTGCGGGTTGCCGTCGCCGATCGTGATGTCGTGGCCGCTATCCGGGAAGCAGCGGCGCTCGTCCGTGTCGGTACTGCCCGCGGTGGAACCATCGCCGCCGCTCGATTGTGCTGCGACAGGTACCGCCGCGACCAGGAGCGAACCGACGACGAGGAACGTCGCAAAGAGTGCAAACGACCGGACAGAGAACGGGTCGGGCGTTCGGGAAAGAGGCATAGCGGGCGCTTGCACTCTCTCGGGATTAAGTCTCGGGGCGCAGTTCTCAACGCTGAGATTCCACAGTTGAGTGACAGCCGCGGACCGGACCTCGAAAATCGGGAGGGCAAGTCGCCTACGACGACTCGCCGTCCAGAGCGCGGACGAGTTCGTCGAGGACGGCGTCAGCGCTCGCGAGATTCGTCGCCAGCGGGACTTCGTGCACGTCGCAGATCCGCAAGAGTGCGGTGATGTCGGGTTCGTGCGGTTGCGCCGTCAGCGGGTCACGGAGGAAGACGACGCCATCACAGTTCTCGTCGGCGATCTCGGCGCCGATCTGCATATCGCCGCCGATCGGCCCGGACCGCTTGCGTTCTAGGTCGAGTCCTGTCGCCTCTCGGAGGCGTTTGCCCGTGGTGCCCGTGGCGATCAGGTCGAACCGTTCGAGGTCGTCGAGCCGGCTTCGAGCGAAGGAGATGATGTCTGGCTTCTTCTCGTCGTGAGCGATCAGCGCGAGGCGCATACGACCGTTCCGCGGGCAGGTGATAATAAGATTCGCACGGGATCGACGCGAAAAGCGCTGTGAGGCCTACAGGAAGCGGAACGTTTCGAGGTTCTTCGGCGCGAACGTCCGCAGGTGGTAATCGTGGTACAGTCCCGACGAGAGGTCCTGGACGGAGCGTTCGTCGCCGTGGACACAGAGGATCTTCTCGGGACGGGGGTTCATCGTCTTCACGAAGTTTTCGAGGCCCTGACGGTCGGCGTGTCCGGAGAAGCCGTCGACCGTCTCGACGTCCATCTTCAGTTTCAGCGTCTCCGAGCGCCCGACGCGGTCACCGCCGATCGGGATCTCGTCCCAGCCGTTCTGGATACGGCGGCCGAGCGTCCCCTGCGCCTGGTAGCCGACGAAGACGAGGCGGGAGTCCGGGTCGGGGCCGATGTGCTTGAGCCAGGACATAATCGGGCCGCCGGTGACCATCCCCGAGGTGGAGAGGATGATCGCCTGATCGCCGTCGGCGACGTCCTGGCGCTCGTCGTCGCCGCCGTCGATGTGGTTGAACTCGTCGGCGAGGAAGGGGTTCTCGTCCTCGTGGAAGATCCGGTCCCGGAGGTCGTCGCGGAGGTACTCGGGATAGGTCGTGTGGATCGCGGTCGCCTCCCAGATCATCCCGTCGAGGTGGACGGGCATACTCGGGATCTTGCCGGTCCGCATCGCCTCTTCGAGGACGAGCATCAACTCCTGAGAGCGCCCGACGGCGAACGCCGGGATGACGACCTTGCCGCCGCGGTCGTACGTCTCGTTGATGACGTCGAGCAGTTCGCGTTCGGAATCTTCCTGGTCGGTCTGGTAGTCGTCGCGGCCGCCGTAGGTCGACTCCAACACGAGCGTCTCCACGCGCGGGAAGTCGTTGACGGCGCCGTTGAACAGACGGGTGTCCTCGTAGTGGATGTCGCCGGAGAACGCGACGTTGTAGAGGCCGTCGCCAATGTGGAAGTGCGAGACCGCAGACCCGAGGATGTGCCCGGCGTTGTGGAACGTGAGTTTCACGTCCGGTGCGATGTCGGTGACGTCGCCGTACTCGATCGGGATGGTGTGTTTGATCGCCTCGCGGACCATCTCGGACTCGTAGGGCGGCGTTCGGCCCTCCTTGGCGGCGACGTCGAGGTAATCGAGCTGGAGCAGGCCCATCAGATCCCGGGTCGGCTCGGTCGTGTAGATCGGCCCGTCGTAGCCGTACTTATACAGAAGCGGGACGAGCGCCGAGTGGTCGAGGTGGGCGTGCGTCAGCACGACCGCGTCGAGCGAGTTCGCGCCCGCACCGAGCGCCTCGGGCACCTGCAGATACGGGACGTCGTCGGAGCCGGGTTTGTCACCGCAGTCGATGAGGATGCGCGTCTCGGCCGTCGAGAGAATGAACGAGGCGCGGCCGACCTCGCGGCAGCAACCGAGCGTCGTGATGCGGACCCACTGTTCGTCTGCGAGTTCTTCGCGGTGGATCTGTCGGCCGACGCGTTCGAGGATCTGCCGGCGGTCGTCGCGCTCCTGTTTGAGGAAGTTGCGGACGTTCGACACCGTCGAGGACTCGATCGGCGGCGTCCGAACGACCTCGGGGGTCCAGCCGACCTCCTGGGTGATTTCGCGCAGCGTCGCGCCGTGGCGGCCGATGACCATCCCGGGCTTTTCGGCCTCGATGACGACCTCGCCGGTGTCCTCGTGGAAGTCGAGGTCGGTGACGCCGGCCTCCTCGGGGATGACCTCGCGGATCCGGTCGCGAGCCTGGTCGGGCGGCGAGAGCGCCGCCGGATCAGGGCGAACGGTGATGCGCTTGCGGAGTTTGCCGGCGAGGTCACGGACGAGGTCACCGTTCTGGGCGAACCGCTTCGGATCGCGCGTGTAGATGACCAGCTCCGGACCTTCGTAGGTGACGTCCGACACCGAGATGTCGGCCGGCAGTTCCGCTGTGATCTCTGCTTTCAACTCCTCGAGTTGCGTATCTACTGAACTCATAACTGAGAGCGTTCCGTCGGGATCGTCACGGACGGACGATTGATCGGGGTACCCGTCTCCTGAAGCGGAACCGGCAGTGCGAACACTCCGTCGATGCGGGGATACGACGATGTCGCGTGAGAGAGCATAGGACGACGTTGTGAACGGCAATCTCTGCGGTTCTAGCTGCGAAGAGGCAGGGAGAACCCGCTTAATCCAGAATACTTCGGCCGGCGTATAAAAGCCTTCGCAAAGTCGAAACCCTGAGGGGTCTTCGTGGCGGGTATGGACGTTACTCCCGACCGCGTCGCGGCCGAGGCCGCGTGGGTCCTAGACAGAAGCGACGAGGTGGTACCGATCATCAACGAGACGCGGCAGCGACTCGCCAACGAGTTCGACGTGACCGTCGATACAGTCGAGACGGAACGGTACCGCGAGGAGGTCAAACGCGTCTTCGCCGACGGCGACGTCGCCGTCAACGTCGCCGCCTACGTCGGCCTCCTCCGCGAGTTGGACGTCGCGGGCGACTATCCCGGCTTCGTCGTCGACGAGGTGCTCGGGCGTGAACTCGCCGCGACGATCGCCGGCGGCGCGCCGCTGTCGCTGCTCGCGCAGGCGACGTTCCACTACGCCGACGTGCTGACGCACTCGGACGGCGGCGCCGGTATCGACGACCTCGACGCGGCGCTCGCCGCGGGATTCCAGACGCGACTCCCGGGGTGGGGCTGGCAGGAGACCGAGAGCCCCTTCGCGGTCGATCCCGACCGGCTCGAATGAGGGTGCTAGCCCGTCGGCACGTGGCGTGTCCGCGCGTCGGGTGTCGTCGCTGGGCATCCCGGAGTGAGCCGTGCGACGTTTCCCGCGTCTTCGGCGCCCGCCGAACCCCGATAACGAAGTCCCAGCCGTCCTATCAGGGGATTTAAGACCGCCCTGAGGCTCGAAATACGTAATGAGCGACGACCAGGAACTCGGCATCACCGAGTCGAAAGAATACAACACCGGCGAGTGGTACGCCGAAGTCGTCCAGAAGGCCGGCCTCGCGAACTACGCGCCCGAGGGGATGAGCGGCTTCATCGTCACGCGTCCCCGCGCGTACGAACTCTGGGAGCGCATCCAGGGCCACCTCGACGGCCTGTTCAAAGACACCGGCGTTCAGAACGCCTACTTCCCGCTTTTCATCCCCGAGAGCTACCTCGAACGGGAGAAAGACATCGTCGAAGGTTTCGACCCCGAGGTCGCGTGGGTCGAGCGCGCCGGCAATCAGGAACTCGAAGAGCCGCTCGCCGTCCGCCCGACCTCCGAATCGATCATCACGCCCTACATCTCCCAGTGGGTCCGCAGTCACCGCGACCTGCCGCTGCGCGTGAATCAGTGGGCGTCGGTCGTTCGCTGGGAAGCAACGGAGACGAAGCCGTTCTTCCGGACGAAAGAGTTCCTCTGGCAGGAGGGTCACACCGCGCACGCGACCCGCGAGGACGCCTGGGCGGAGACGACGCGCCGCCTCGATCAGTACGAGGAGACCTACGAGGATCTGCTCGCGATGCCCGTCCTCCGCGGCGCGAAGCCCGAACACGACAAGTTCCCCGGCGCGGACACGACGACGACGGTCGAAGCGCTGATGCCCGACGGCAAGTCCGTCCAGGGAGCGACCTCCCACTACCTCGGCACCTCGTTCGCGGAGGCGTTCGACATCACCTACACCGACGAGGACGAGGAGACCCAGATCGCGCACACGACCTCGTGGGGGCTCTCCTGGCGGGCGCTCGGCGCGCTCATCATGACGCACTCGGACGATCAGGGGCTCGTTCTGCCGCCCGCGATCGCGCCCGAGCAGATCGTCATCGTGCCGATCTGGCAGGCCGACACGAAGGAGGACGTCCTCGAATACGCCGAAGACATCGCCGCGGATCTCGAAGCCGCCGGCATCCGCGTCGAACTCGACGACCGCGACGAGCGCAACCCCGGCTTCAAGTTCAACGAGTGGGAGCTGAAAGGCGTCCCCGTCCGGATGGAGATCGGCCCCAACGAGGCCGACGACGGGACGGTCACGCTGGTCCACCGGCCCGACGGCGAGTCGACTGAAGAAGACAGAGACGACATCGTCGAGACCGTCGAGTCCCACTTCGACGAGGTGTACGCAAAGCTGTACGCCGCCGCCGAGGAGAACCTCGAAGAGAACGTCCGCGAGGCCACAGACCGCGCGGAGATCCTGGGCACGCTCGGGCAGCACGGCGGTTACGTCAAGGCGCCGTGGTGCGGCGACGAGGCGTGTGAAGCCGAAATCAAAGAGCCGATCGCCGCCGAGATCGTGATGGTACCCCTCGACGACGCTGCGGCGGAGATCCACCACGACGAGGACTGCGCGATCTGTGGCGAGGACGCCGTCGAGACCGCATACTTCGCGAAGTCGTATTGACGCGAACGCGATCCCGCCCGGACCTGTCAATCGTTCTTTTGTTCGTCGTCCCCCGTCAGTCGTCCGTCTGACGGCTATCACCTTCGAGAACGTCCCACAACGCTTTACAGCGCCCGGAGAATAGCGGTAGCAATGTCGGCGTTATCGGACCTCCTAGGCGATCTCGTGTCGGACGTCGAGAGCGTATTTCTCTTCTCGCCGAGCAGTTCCCACTACGAGCGGTTCGCAGACGCCGATATCGACGAGGAACTGGTCGTCATCGCGCCCGAGAACGCCGTCGAGGCCGAGACGTACGTCGAACTGCCGCTGGAGTTCGACAACGTCAGCGACCGGATCAGATTCGGCGTCGAGGGCGCGCTCGAACAGGAACTCGTCGAGGAGAGCGACGTCGTCGCGTGCAGCGTCCGGGTCTTCGACGGCGACGCCGACGGTCTCGTTCGGGTCCGCATCGACGAGTCGATGCGCTCTGGCATCTACGACCTGTTCGCGAACTCGCGGGCGGATCCGAGCGTCATCCGCGACGTCTTCGAGGTCGCGATCGAACTCGGCAAGAAGGGACAGAAGGGCAAGCCGGTCGGCGCGCTGTTCGTCGTCGGCGACGCCGGCAAGGTGATGAACAAGTCCCGCCCGCTCAGCTACAACCCCTTCGAGAAGTCCCACGTCCACGTCGGGGACCCCATCGTGAACGTGATGCTCAAGGAGTTCTCCCGCCTGGACGGCGCGTTCGTCATCTCCGACTCGGGGAAGATCGTCAGCGCGTATCGCTACCTCGAACCGGCGGCCGAAGGGGTCGACATCCCGAAAGGGCTCGGTGCGCGCCACATGGCCGGCGCGGCGATCACCCGCGACACGAACGCGACGGCCATCGTGCTGTCTGAGTCCGACGGCCTCGTCCGGGCGTTCAAGGGCGGGCAGATCATCCTGGAGATCGATCCGGAGGAGTACTGATGACGGGGGAGGGCCTACTGTCGACACACACCGTGTTGCAGTTCGACCCCGGGCAGTTCCTCGACATCTTCGACGCCATCCCGCGTGCGGTCTGGGCCGCGCTACTCGTCGTCGTGGTCGGCCTGATCGCCGCCGCCGTGCTCGGCACGCTGACGACGCGCGCGCTCGTGCGGTTCGGCGTCCCCGAGGCGATCGAGGGCACAGCCTTCGAGCGGACGGCGCGTGAGTTCGATACCTCCACCGTCGAAGTACTCGGCACGCTCGTCCGGTTCTTCGTCCTCGGAATCACGTTCCTGGCGGTGCTTTCGGTGGGCAACGTCACCGTCGCAGCCAGTTTCTGGAGTCGCACAGTACAGTTCCTCCCGCAACTCTTCTTCGCGGTCATCATCCTCATCGTCGGCGTCGTCGTCGGCGACAAGGTCCAACTCGTCGTCGGCGAGCGACTCACCGGTATCAAACTCCCGCAGATCGGCGTCTTCCCGCGCCTCGCGAAGTTCTCTGTGTTCTACGTGGCCGTCCTGATCGCGCTATCGCAACTCGGCGTCGCCACGCTCGCGCTCGTCGTGCTCCTGGCCGCGTACCTCTTCGCGCTCGTGTTACTCGGCGGCATCGCGCTCTCGGAGCTGCTCAAATCCGGGGCCGCGGGGTCGTATCTCCTGTTGAATCAACCGTACGCGATCGGCGACGAGGTCCAGATCGGCGACGCGCGCGGCATCGTCCAGGAAGTGAATCTGTTCGTCACACACGTCGAGAACGACGGCGAGGAGTTCATCGTGCCCAACAGCACGGTGTTCGAGAAAGGCGTCGTTCGTATTCGGGAGTAGCTTCGCCGCCTCTCACCGGCGCTTCTGTCGTCGATGCCGCGCTCGTCACTCGCCGGTTCCGTCGTCGGTGCCGCGCTCGTCGCCGTTTTCGTGCTCGTTACTCGTCGCTGTCTGCTTCGTCCTCTGCACTCTCTCCCATCGGTCGCGCCGGGACGCCCGCGACGGTCGCGTTCGGCGGGACGTCCCGCGTCACGAGGGAGTTCGCCGCGACCTGTGCGCCCTCGCCGATCCGCACGCCCGGGAGGATCACCGCTTTCGCACCGATCATCGCGCGGTCGCCGACGACGACCTCCCCGGTCCGGTACTCGTCCTGTAAGAACTCGTGACAGAGGATCACCGAGTCGTAGCCGACGACGGCGTGATCGCCGAGCGTGATCAGTTCAGGCCAGAACACGTCCGGCGTCGCTTCCAGTCCCCAGGAGACGCCCCTCCCGACGGTCACGCCGAGACGGCGGAGCGCCCAGTTGCGGACCCGAAGTGAAGGAGCGATCCGGGCGATCCACACGAGGACGTAGTTGAGGGCGACGCGCCAGACCGGCTTCGCGTCCGTCCAGTACTGCAGCGAGTTGAGCGGTCCCGGCGTCGGATGCCGCTGGACGCGGCCGTGTCTGCGACCGTCGTCGGCAGCGGGGTCGTCCGCGTCGTCTGGAGAGTCGGCGTCGTCGCTCACGACCGCCCCTTCTCGGGCAGTGACCAAAAGGTTCGCTCGTCGGGCGCGTCCCGCAATAGGTGGCGAGCGCGTCTCGCAATCGTCAGCGAGCGTTTCTCGCGACGTTCCCCCGTCGTTACTCGCCGCGCAGTTCGGCCATATGGTCGATCCGGCGCTGGACGAGGTCAGGTTTCCCGACGTCGTGGCGCACGCGGAGTCCGTCGCCCGCAGCAGCGAGAGCGTCTTCGGCCTGCTTTTCGGCTTCGTCGATGGAGTCGGCGACGCCGACGACGGCGAACGAGCGGGAGGTCGTGGTGTAGAGGCCGTCCTCGCGCTCGTCGACGCTGGCGTAGAACAGCAGCGCGTCGCCGACGCTGTCCTCGTCGACGGTGATCTTCGCACCGCTCTTGGGGTCGGTCGGGTAGCCTTCCGGGACGGCGTACTTACAGACTGTCGCCTTGCCGGCGAATTCGAGCTGCGGGAGCGACTCGCCGTCGCGGGCCGCGGTCAGTACGTCGAGGAACGAGGTATCGAGGACGGGGAGCGTGTTCGTCGCCTCCGGGTCGCCGAAGCGCGCGTTGAACTCGACGACTTTCGGACCGTCGGCGCCGAGCATAAACTGCCCGTAGAGGACGCCTTTGTAGTCCGGCAGCGCGTCGACGGTCGCCTCCAGAATCTCGACCGCGTCGGCGTAGTCCGCGGCGGTCATAAACGGCAGTTCGGGGCCGGCGTCGCTGTAGCTTCCCATCCCGCCGGTGTTCGGTCCCTCGTCGCCCTCGTAGGCGCGCTTGTGGTCCTGCACGGCGGGCGTCGGCCGGACGTCGCCGTTCGCGACGAACGCCTGCACGGTGAACTCCTCGCCGACGAGGCGCTCTTCGAGGACGACCTGCTCGTAGTCGTTCTCGCGGAGGTACGTTTTCGCTTCTTCGGCGGTCACCTGGTCGCCGATGACCTTCACGCCCTTGCCGCCGGTGAGGCCCGCGGGCTTGACCGCGAGGTCGCCCTCGTAGTCGTCGATGTAGTCGCAGGCGGCGTCCATATCGTCGAAGACGGCGAAGTCGGGACAGCCCGGGATCGACTCGGACTGCATAAACTCCCGCTGGAACGCCTTGTCGGTCTCGATGCGGGCGGCGTCGGCGTCGGGACCGAAGGTGTAGACGCCGGCCTCGTCGAGCGCGTCGGCGACGCCGGCTTCCAGCGCCGATTCGGGGCCGATGATCGCGAGGTCGGCACCGACGTCGGTCGCGTAGGCGACGACCTCCTCGGCGGCCGTCTCAGCGATCGTCTCGAAGCCCTCGGCGAGCGCCGTGATACCGGGGTTGCGGTTGCTCGCACACGCGTAGAGGTCACACGCCGGATCGTCAGTCAGCGCGCGGGCGATCGCGTGTTCGCGTCCGCCGCCACCGACGAGAAGCACCGTCTCCGAGTCAGACATACCCGGAGGACATACACACGGGAGTGTAAAGGTTGCTCTTTTTCGGTATTCGTATATGCACGTTCGTGTAGTAGGGCGGCGGAAGAGGCACCCTCTCGAACGACCGCAACCGACGCGACAGCGACCACGACACGTCACACTGTTTTTGCACGGCAGCGTCGTACGGCCCGTATGGACGATCCCCTAGCTCGGAACCGACTCGACGAGGAGGAGAGCCCGTATCTCCGCCAGCACGCCGACAACCCGGTCAACTGGCAGCCGTGGGACGACGCCGCGCTCGCGGCTGCGGAGGCGACCGATCGGCCGATCTTCCTCTCGATCGGCTACTCGTCGTGTCACTGGTGTCACGTGATGGCCGAAGAGAGCTTCGAGGACGAGGAAGTCGCGTCCGTGCTGAACGAGTCGTTCGTCCCGATCAAGGTCGACCGCGAGGAGCGCCCCGACCTCGACCGGATCTATCAGACCATCTGCCAGCTCGTCGCCGGCGGGGGCGGCTGGCCGCTGTCGGTCTGGCTGACCCCCGAGGGCAAGCCGTTCTACGTCGGGACGTACTTCCCGAAGCGAGAGGATCAGCGGCGCGGAAACGCCCCCGGCTTCCTCGACATCTGTGGGTCCTTCGCCGCGTCCTGGGAGACCGACCGCGAGGAGATCGAGAACCGCGCCGACCAGTGGACCGACGCCTTGCGTGACCGCCTTGAGACGACCTCGACGAGCGGATCGACAGGCGGGGCGCCGGCCGGCGGGCCCGGGGCCGCGAGCGACGACGCCGACGACACGCTCGGCGCGGACGTGCTCGGCAACGTCGCGAAAGCGGCACTCCGAGCGACGGACGAGGAGTACGGTGGCTTCGGCTCCGGCGGACCGAAGTTTCCGCAACCGGGTCGGGTCGAGGCGCTCTTGCGATCCTACGTTCGGTCGGGAACCGAGGAGGCACTGTCGGCCGCGACCGGAACGCTGGACGCGATGGCCGCCGGTGGCCTCTACGACCACGTCGGCGGCGGCTTCCACCGCTACGCGACCGATCGGGAGTGGACCGTCCCGCACTTCGAGAAGATGCTGTACGACAACGCCGAACTGCCGCGGATCTACCTCGCGGCGTACCAACTCACCGGCCGCGAGACGTACGCGACGATCGCTCGCGAGACGTTCGCGTTCCTCGATCGGGAGTTCCGGCACGACGACGGCGGGTTCTACAGCACGCTCGACGCCCGCAGCGAAGGTGACGAAGGGAAGTTCTACGTCTGGACGCCCGAGGAAGTCGCGGCCGCCATCGACGACGAGCGCACGGCCGAGATCGCGTGCGATCGCTTCGGCGTGACCGACGGCGGGAACTTCGAGGGATCGACGGTGCTCACCATCGCAGCGTCGATCCCCGACCTCGCCGAGCGGTACGACTGCTCGGAATCGGAGATCGTCGACCGGCTCGACGAGGCCCGCGAGGCGCTGTTCGAGGCGCGCGAAGAGCGCGTGCGGCCCGCCCGCGACGAGAAGATCCTCGCGTCGTGGAACGGCCTCGCGATCTCCAATCTCGCTCGCGGCGGCCTCGTCCTCGGCGACGACACCTACACGGACCTCGCGGTCGACGCGCTCTCGTTCGTGCGCGAGCACCTGTGGGACGCCGACGAGCAGCGACTCGCCCGGCGCTACAAGGACGGCGACGTCAAGGGAACGGGCTATCTCGACGACTACGCCTTCCTCGCGCGCGGCGCGTTCGAGGTGTATCAGACGACCGGCGACGTCGACCACCTCGCGTTCGCGCTCGATCTGGTCCGAGTCGTCGTCGCGGAGTTCTACGACGCCGACGCCGGGACGCTGTATCTGACGCCCGCGGACGGGGAGTCGCTCGTCACGCGCCCCCAGGAGCTACAGGATCAGTCGACGCCGTCGAGTGCCGGCGTGGCAGCGTCGCTGCTGGTCGATCTGGACGCCTTCGCGCCCGAGGAGGGCTTCGCAGACGTCGCCGACGCAGTGCTCGACACCCACGCGAACCGGGTCCGCGGACGGCCGCTCGAACACGTCTCGCTGGCGCTCGCGGCGGAGAAGCGCGCCCGCGGCGGGACCGAAGTGGTGATCGCCGCCGACGTGTCGACGGATGGGAGCGACGCGGCGGCCGGGACCGCTGCTCGTGGAGCGGTCGGCCTGCCCGAGTCCGTCCGAACGGCGCTCGCCTCGACGTATCTCCCGGACGCCGTCGTCTCTCCCCGTCCGCCGACGGACGACGGCCTCGCCGCGTGGCTCGACGTGCTCGGCGTCGACGACGCGCCACCGGTCTGGAAGGGCCGCGAGCAGCGCGACGGCGAGCCGACAGTGTACGTCTGTGAGGGTCGCACCTGCTCGCCGCCGACACACTCGCTATCGGAGGCACTCGATTGGTTCGAGAGCGAGGTCGGCGGCGATCCCGAGCTGGATACACTGGAGACCGACGACCTCTCGCTCGACGACGTCGACGGACTCGACGTTCGGAGCGGAGAGAAGAGCAGCGGAAACGGCGAGAACGGCGAGTAAGACGACGAAGCGTAGCGCGGTTTCCGCCGACAGCGAAGTAGTAAGAGTTTCGTTCTATGACGAAAGTCGGCAACCAATGGAAGGTGGCACTCGACTGTCCAGTCTCGCCCGCCATCTTCTCCTGGGATTCGTCGGCGTCGTCGTCCTGTATCTCGTCCAGACGCAGAACTACCTGCTCTTTCACAGCATCGTCGAACTATTCAGTATCACCGTCGCGTTCGCCGTCTTCACCGTCGTCTGGAGCGCACGCGACGAACTCGGCAATCAGTTCTTCGCCATCCTCGGCGTCGGCTACCTGTTCGTCGGCGGTGTCGACCTGCTACATACGCTCGCGTACAAGGGGATGGGCGTCTTCCCCGAGGCCGGGGCCGACCTCCCGACGCAACTGTGGATCTTCGCGCGCTATCTCGAAAGCGCGACGCTCGTCGGCGCCGGAGCGCTCGGCGTCGTCTCCAAGTCCGAGCATCCGCCGCTGCGCGAGTGGAGCGACGGGTTCATCTCGGCGCTCGTCGGCGGCTACGCGACCGTCGTCGCGCTGGGCCTCGGTTCGATGTTCGTCTTCGATCTGTTCCCGCGCGCCTACGTGGCCGGGCAGGGCCTCACCGATTTCAAGATCCTCAGCGAGTACATCATCATCGGCCTCCTGACGTCCTCGCTGTTCCTGTTGCGCCAGCAGCGAGACCGGTTCGAATCGCCTGTCTACAAACTGCTGGCCGCCGCAATCGTGCTCGGTGCCGTCTCGGAACTGGCCTTCACCGCCTACATCGACGTGTACGGCATCTCGAACGCCGTCGGGCACTTCCTCAAGTTCGGGTCGTTCTATCTGGTCTACCTTTCGGTCGTCAAAACCGGGATCACGGAGCCACAGAAGACCCTCTACCGGGAGTTAGCGCGGCGTGAAGACGAGGCCCGAAAGTTCGAGCAGGCAGTCGAGCACTCGGGGCACGCCGTCGTCATCACGGATCGAGCGGGGACGATCCAGTACGTCAATCCGGCGTACGAGGCGATGACGGGCTATACGGAAGACGAACTGCTCGACGAGAATCCGCGGATACTGAAATCTGACGAACACGAGGACGCGTTCTACGAGGAGATGTGGGCGACGGTGCTCGCCGGCAACGTCTGGGAGAGCGAAATCGTCGACGAGCGAAAGAACGGCGAGCAGTTCGTCGTCAATCAGACGATCGCTCCGATCACCGACGACGGCGGCGAGATCGAGCACTTCGTGGGCGTCCACAAAGACATCTCCGAGCGCAAGAAACAGGAACAGGAACTCCTGCAGCGCTACGAGTTGCTGTTCGACAGCATCCGTGACGCAATCGTCGTCGCAGACACCGACCGCCGGATCACGAACGCGAACTCGGAGTTCACCAGTCTGTTCGGATACGACCTCTCGGACGTCGCCGGCAAGTCGGTGAAGGTCCTCTACGAGGACGACGCTGAGTTCGAACAGATGGGCCGAGCGATCGGCGACCACGCCGACGAGCGGCGGTTCTCCCAGACGATCGGCTACGAGAAGAAGTCCGGACAGGTCTTCCCCGGGGAGACGACCGTCTTCTACCTCCGGGACGCGGACGACGACGTTGTCGGAGTCATAAGCCTCATTCGAGACGTTTCTGAGCGGGAGAACCGCATCCAGCAGTTGCAGATACTCGATCGGACGCTCCGGCACAACCTCCGGAACGATATGAACATCATCCAGGGGTACGCGGACGTCATCCAGCACACCGGGTCGGGCGGTGCCACCGAGAACGCGCAGGAGATTATCGACGCCAGCGATCGCATCATCGAGAACGTGAGCAAGCAGCGCGAGGTGACGAATCTGCTCTCCGAGCCGCAGCCCCGCAAGAGCGTCGATCTGTCGACGGTGGTCGAGGCTGTCGTCTCGAACATCCGAGAGCAGTACCCCGACGGCGACGTGTCGCTGACCGCCCCCGATGAATGCACGGTCCGGACTCTCCCGTCGATTTCACGGGCGGTCGAGGAACTGATCGAGAACGCGCTCGTTCACACGGACCGTCCCAATCCGGGTGTCGACGTCACCGTCAAGTGCGGCGAGGAGACGATCGAGATCCGGGTGGCAGACGACGGTCCTGGCATCCCCGAGATGGAACGGGACGTGCTGCGCAAAGACCAAGAGATCGGCCCGCTGTATCACGGCAGCGGCATCGGCCTCTGGCTGGTCAATCTGGTCGTCCAGCAGTCCGACGGCGTGTTGACCTTCGAGGAGAACGACCCTCGTGGCAGCGTCGTGACGATTCGACTGCCTACCAATTGAGCGGTCGACTGTCCGTCAAGTGAGACGTGTGTGCGGGTGAGAGACGGGGGAGAGTAGCGCTACGCTTGCAGTCGCTCTGCGAGATACGTCGCGATCGGGACCGCCTCGGTTTCGACGTACCGTGCGACTTCCTCGCCGTCGCGTTCGACGACGACCGTCGGGATCAGTTCGATGCCGTACTCCTCGACGAGCGGGCCGGTCTTGCTCCCGTCGTCCTCCTTCTCGACCGGGTAGTGATGGACGCACTCCTCGGGAACGCCGGCAGCATCGAGCGCGGCGGCGAAGTCCGGGAGTTGGCCCCGGCAGTCCCCGCACCAGTCGCCACCCCAGACGCGGAAGACGAGGTCGTCAGCGGCGAGTGCCTCGACCGCGTCCTCGTGGGCGTCGGCGTTCCACGCGGGGTTCGGCTGCATCGTTTCGAGCGTTCCCGAGGCCGTCTCGGGTTCCGAATCGGCTTCTGACATACGCGGCGTTACGACAGCCGAGCGGGTAAAGTTCGCGATGGCTGTCGGTCACAACGACCTGGACCCCCGTCAGTCTGTGAGACCGGCACTGCGTGGCCAACGTCGTCACCGTCTTGTGCCCGACCGACGAAGGACGGCGTGATGAACGGGAACGTGCTGGAGACCATCGGCTCGCCGCTGGTCCGCGTCGACTCGCCCGAGGGGGCGACAGTCGCAGCGAAGATCGAATCGAAGAACCCCGGCGGCTCGGCGAAGGACCGCCCCGCGCTCGCGATGGTCGAGCGCGCCGAGCGCGAGGGTGAGATTACACCCGGTGACGCGCTGGTCGAACCGACGAGCGGGAATACGGGGATCGGCCTCGCGGTCGTCGCCGCGGCGAAAGGCTACGACCTCACGGTCGTGATGCCCGGGTCGAAGTCGCCCGAGCGCCGCCAGATTATGAAGGCCTACGGGGCCGACATCGAACTCGTCGACGGTGACATCTCCACGGCGAAGGACCGTGCGGATGAACTGGAAGCCGAGCAAGGAATGGTCCAGCTCCGACAGTTCGAGAACCCCGCGAACCCCCGGGCGCACTACCTGACCACGGGCGAGGAGATCCTCGAACAGATCGGCGACCGCACCGTCGACGCCCTCGTCGCGGGCGTCGGTACCGGCGGCACGATCACCGGTATCGGGCGGCGACTCCGCGAGGCGTTCCCCGAGATGGAGATCGTCGCGGTCGAACCCGCCGACAACGCCGTCCTCTCCGGCGGCGAACCGGGCATCGACGACTTCCAGGGGATGGGACCGGGCTTCGTCAGCCCGAATCTCGACACGGATCTCCTCGACGACGTCGAGACCGTCACGATCGACGACGCGGAGGCCGAGTGTCGCCGCCTCGCCCGCGAGGAGGGCATCCTCGTCGGGCAGTCGTCCGGAGCCTCGAATCTTGCCGCCAAGCGCGTCGCCGAGCGCATCGCTGACCCCGATGCGAACTGCGCGGACCCGGAACCGGGATACGTCATCGAGGACCCGGACGCGCCCGCTCCCGCCGAACACGACACGGCAGACGAGACGGACGCCGACGACTGCCCGCTCGTGATCACGGTCTTCTGGGACAGCGGCGAGCGGTATATGTCGACGGGAATGTTCGACGCGGAGTAGTTCTGATCGGCCGCCGTCCAGCGGAGGCGTCGGCAGCCGAAGACTTTGAGCGAGCGTCGATGCTCCATTTCGAGATATCAAATTCGAGAAATCGAAGGACGGCGACGTGATATCACGAACCTGTCGCCGACGATGTTTCGCTAATACTGGACTCCGAGTGAATATTCTCTGCCGTATTTATAAGCTAGGACAACAGAACTGTTGCATCTTCCCCCAAACGCTCCCAATATCGGTAAGAGGATATAAGTATCAGGACGGAGAATTGTCTTAGTGCCGGGGTGCCTCTGACAACCGGCAATTAGCCGATGGTTCGGCTACGGTATTAGCCCGGTCGACGACGTTCGATCGGAACCGACGGCCGAGTCAACGGCCGACCGTCCGCGCCGGCCTTGCCCGGACCGGCGCGGCGTGTCCGTATTGCGTCTTCTCACAGCACCGTTCGAACCGCTTCGAGCACTGCCGATCGCAGCGTCTCTGCGTCCGGTCCGGAAACGAGGTGTGCTCGACAGTCGCAGTCGGACGCGCCAAATCCCTCGGTCGGTGACGACGCGAGCTCTCGGCTCGCATCCGCCCCTCGCGGTTTCGTCGGACTGCCGTCGGATAATTTCTGATCGGCGTCCGCCATCCGCAGCAACTCCCGTGCGAGGCGGCATTCGGCGTCTGCGTCGGGTGCGGCGACGACGCTGTCCAGCGAGACTCCGGGATGGCCACCTAGGTAATCGACGTGCCAGTGTGTGACGTCGTGCTCGCCGGCAGCGACGCGGCGGTGGCGGTCGACGCGGCCCAGACCGTTCGAACCGAACGCGCTGCCGACGTAGGCGTACGCCCCCGCCGGGAACGTCGTCGTCCCGAGCGCCCCCACCGAGATCGTCGCCGCAGTACTGAGTTCGAATACGAGTGCGTACGTCCCCGGCGGTGCATCGCCAGCCCCGATGTCGAGCGCGTCTTTGCCCTCGGCGATGGCGTCAGGACCGACGACGACGCAGTCTGCCGACGCTGCTGTCGACACGGCACTGGAATCCTCGCCGGGCATCGCTCAGGCGAGTGCCTCCGGTTCCGGCTCGGCCGCTTCGACGAGCCCATCGAACAGCGCTTCGGCGTCGTCGTCGAGCGGGTAGATCTCGTGGTAGTCGTCGGGGTCGCGTCCGCGCCCGCTCGCGGCCCCGACGACCTTGGCGATCCGGTCGTAGTTGTCGCG
This sequence comes from Halobellus sp. Atlit-38R, assembly GCF_003665925.1. NCBI lineage: Archaea > Methanobacteriati > Methanobacteriota > Halobacteria > Halobacteriales > Haloferacaceae > Halobellus > Halobellus sp. Atlit-38R. The sequence continues at coordinate 47,960 of NZ_QXIJ01000011.1, read as the reverse complement.
GACGAGCGAGCCGACGATGCCGGGCGTCCCGGCTCGCTCCGCCAGTTCCTCGGCCGCGGAGCGGCCGGCGTAGACGCGTTTTCGGCGACGGTCGACGAGGAACATCGCGAACGGCTCCTCCCCGAACTGGGCGTCGAGGAACGTCTGGGCCGCCTCGTCGTACCACGAGATCGCGCCGACGTCGTCGAGGCGCTGGAGCGCTCGCGCGGCGATCGAGCAGTAGGGACACTCCCCGTCGTAGATGAGTACCGCGTCGTACTCGCGCATATTCGGAGTTAGAACCGTGCGGGCAAAACCGTGCTGGGCGATCGGGTCGTCGGTCGCGTAGTCCGGGACGCCGCGGCGGGTGACCGCTGCCGGAGCCACCTGCGACGACCGTAACGGTCAGGTCGCTGTCGTCCTGACAGAGGATATCGTGGACGAACTCCTCGCGCAATTGAAGTCGCGTCCGTACTATGCGGAACAGATACGCGATCACCGCCGTGTCGACGGGCGCGAGGCTGTCTACGCCGACGTCGACCTCGAATCGCGGTTGGCGGGCGTGCTGTCGGATCGCGGCATCGACCGGCTCTATCGCCACCAGGCGGCGGCCATCGACGCCGTTCGCGGCGGCGAGAACGTCGTGCTCGCGACGCCTACGGCGAGCGGGAAGAGTCTCGCCTACACCGTCCCGGCGTTCGAGCGCGCGATGGATCACGGCGGCCGGACGCTGTATCTCGGCCCGCAGAACGCCCTCGTCGCGGATCAGCAGGAGACGCTCTCGGATCTGGCACACGGGCTCGGCTTCGGGAGCCGCGTCTCCGTCGACCAGTACACCGGACGGCTGTCGAAGTCGGAGAAGCGCGACGTGCGCGACCGACGCCCGACAGTGCTGCTGTCGAACCCGGATATGCTCCATTACGCGCTGCTCCCCCACGCCCACCGGCTCTGGGAGTGGTTCTTCGGCTCCCTGGAGACGGTCGTGGTCGACGAGGTCCACGGCTATCGCGGCGTCTTCGGCAGCCACGTGGCGCTGACGCTCCGGCGATTGAACCGGATCTGCGAACGGTTCGGGAGCGATCCGCAGTACGTCTGCTGTTCGGCGACCATCGGCAATCCGATCGAGCACGCCGCGCGCGTGACCGGTCGCGACGCGGGGACGTTCCGTCTCGTCGACGACGACGCGAGTGCGACCGGGGCGAAACACTGGCTGCTGTGGAATCCCCCGGAGTACCGGAACGACGAGAGAGACGGCAGCGGAGGCGGAGGTGACAGCAGCGGGACCGGAGGCGGCGGCAGCGGTCGCCGCCGGTCGAGTCACGTCGAGACGAAGAACCTCTTCGTCGACCTCGTCGCCCGCGGCTACCAGACCCTCGCGTTCACGCGGGCGCGACAGACGGCCGAGCGGTACGCGACAGAGAGCGCCGCAGACCTCAGAGAGCGCGGCAAACACGACGAAGCGGCGTCGGTGACGGCCTATCAGGCCGCGCTGAAGCACGACCGCCGGCGCGAGATCGAAGCGGGACTGCACGACGGGTCGGTCCGCGGCGTCTGGTCGACGAACGCCCTAGAACTCGGCGTCGACGTGGGGGAACTCGACGCCGTGCTCATCGACGGCTACCCGGGCACGCGGATGTCGGCGTTCCAGCAGGCCGGACGGGCCGGGCGCGGCGACGACGACGCGCTGGTGGTGCTGATCGGCGGCGAGGACCAACTCGATCAGTACCTCCTCAAACATCCCGCGGAGTTCTGGGACGGCGATCCCGAACGGGCCGTCTGCGACCCCGAGAACCAGGAACTCCTGCCCGATCACGTCGCCTCCGCGGCCGCGGAAAACTGGCTGAAAACGGGCGACGAAGCGCACTTCGGCGAGGCGTTCCCGGACGTCGTCGCGTCGCTGCTCGAAGACGGACGGCTCGAACGCCGCGAGACCGAGCGCGGCATCCGCTGGCTCCACGACGGCGACGGGAGCCCTCAACACGAGATGAGCCTCCGGACGATCGAGACCCGCGAGGTCGACCTTCTCGACGCGCGCTCGAACGAGGTGTTATCGTCGCTCTCGTTCGCGGACGCGCTGCGCGACGCCCACGAGGGCGCGATCTACCACCATCAGGGGACGACGTACGAGGTGACCGAACTCGACCTCGACCGCGACACCGCGCTGTTGCAGCCGACCTGGGCGGACTACTACACCCGCGTCCTGCACGACAAGACGATAACGGTCGAGAAAGACCGGCGAGCGAAGTCGCTGTCGGCCCGCCCCGACACGGAGGTCCGGTTCGCCGAGGTGACGATGCGAAAGCAGATCACCGGCTTCGAGCGACGCGATCCGCGGCGCGGCGAGGCGATCGGCCGCGAGACGCTCGACCTCCCGGAGACGACGCTGCGGACGACGGCGCTGTACGTGACCGTCCCCGAAGACGTCGAGCGGGAGGTGCGGGAGATGGGCGGCGAGTACGGCTTCAACGGCGGCATCCACGCCGCCGAGCACGGGATGATCTCGCTGTTCCCGCTGTCGTTCCTCTGTGACCGCGGCGACATCGGTGGGCTCTCGACACCGTATCACCCACACACGGGCCAGTCGACGATCTTCGTCTACGACGGCTATCCGGGCGGCGTCGGGTTGACCGAGAGCGGGTACGGTGAGATCGAGACCGTGCTCTCCCGCACCCGGACGATGATCGACGACTGCGACTGCGAGGACGGCTGTCCGGCCTGCGTGCAGTCGCCGCACTGCGGGAACGCGAACGACCCGCTCGCGAAGGCCGAAGCGATCCACCTACTGGACGCACTCAGCACGTGAGCGCATCGCGCCGAACGGACCTCACTCGGCGCGGAACCTCGAACGGGCTAGTAGCAACTGAAAGCGTACGAAAGCACTCGGTCGACGACGAGCAGGGAAGCGACCGCCGGGAGGACGACCAGGAGTGCGGCTCTCGGCTCGAGTACCCCGAGTGCGACGATGAGCGTCGTCGCGCAGGCTGGCGGATGCACCACGTTTCCGAATCGCATTCCGGTGGTGGTGAGCGCGACCGCGCCGACGCCGCTCACGAGCAGCCACGGCGGGTCGAACACGAGCGGCGACGAGGGGACGGCCACGACGGCGGTGACGCCGAGATACGCCACGAGCCCGGCAGCGACGCCGACAGCGTGCCCGCCGACGACCGTCCGATCGGATGGACCGGGAGGATCCGTCGAGAGCACGAACGCGGAGGGGCCGAGACTCGGAAACACCGCGGGGGCACCCGAGGCCCACGCCACAGCGGCCGCGAGTGTGAGCAAGACGCCCGCGCGGAGACCCACCGCGACGTCAGCTCGCGTATTCGTTCCCGACACGGCTCTACCACGTCGTTCGGGCGGGAAGAACGCCGCGATCGTGACTCCCTCAGGGGCGGCGACTACAGAGCGACAAGATTTTTAGGGTGGCCTAAAGAGCTAGCGGTGATGAAGCAGGATGTCTGTGTCGTGGTGCCGACCATCCGCGAGTACGACTGTATGCGGACGTATTTCGAGAACGCGCGCGAGCACGGCTTCGACCTCGATCGACTGTTCGTCCTCCTCGTGACCGAGGACTTCTGTGACGTCGAAGCGATGGAGCAGATGCTCGACGAAGAAGGCGTCGACGGCGCGGTCTACGACGGGTCGCGGCGCGAGGCGTGGTTCGAAGAGCAGGGGCTCTCGGCGTATTCCCACCTGATCCCCGCTGCGTCGCACGCCCAGACCAGTTTCGGACTGCTCTATATGTGGGCGCACCCGCGGTTCGAGCGCGGCGTGTTCATCGACGACGACACGCTGCCGCACGAGGAGTGGGACTTCTTCGGCCGTCACCTGGCGAACCTCGACCGCACCGACGAGGTCGAGTCCGTCCGCTCGGACGAGCGTTGGGTGAACGTGCTCTATCAGAACGCCGACGAGCACGGCCTCTACCCGCGCGGGTACCCCTACTCCGCGATGGACGAGGCGGTCGAGACCGGCCGCAGCGAACTCAGCGACGTGGTCGCCTCCCAAGGCCTGTGGACGAACGTCCCCGACCTCGACGCCGTCCGAATCCTGATGGACGGCGACCTGCAGGGCCAGGCACAGACGCGCACGAGACACGAGGACTTCGAGGGCGACTTCGTCGCCGAATCGGGCCAGTATCTGACGGTCTGTTCGATGAATCTCGCGTTCGAGCGCGAGGTCATCCCCGCGTTCTATCAGTTGCCGATGGACGACAACGAGTGGGACGTCGGCCGCTTCGACGACATCTGGTCGGGCGTGTTCCTCAAGCGCGCCGCCGACCTCCTGGAGAAAGACGTCGTCAACGGCTACCCGCTCTGTGAACACAACAAGGCGCCGCGGCCGACGTTCGACGACCTGAACAACGAGGTGCCGGGCCTCGAACTCAACGAACACGTCTGGGAAGTCGTCGACGCCGTCGGCGACGACGCCGACTCTTGGACGGCCGCCGCCGACGCGATGGCACGGGCGTTCGCCGAGGGAGACTTCTCCGAGTGGAACAACGGTGCGTTCCTGAATCACTGCGGCGAGTACTGGCTCGACTGGCTCGACTGTCTCTCGGAGATCGAGGAATCGAACGCCGAACCGCCGCGCGACGCCGCCGTCGCCGACGACTGACCCACAGCGTTTCGGGTCAGACGCTCGATGTCGACCTCGTAGCTTCCTTTTCAGCCGAATCTTTCGTCGTCAGGCCGGACAGATCACGTACGTGAACCGGAAGGTATATAGGTTTTAGGCGGGCCTAAATTCAGTATGGACGGATCAGACAACACGTCCCGGACGCGCCGCCGCTTCCTCCAGGCGGCCGCGGCGGCGGGCGTGGCCGGCGTCGCCGGCTGCAACACGCCGGGAGGCGAGACGACCGAGACGGAAACGGACACCGCTGGCGGCGAGGAGACGGCTCAACAGATCGGTTCCGGTCGTTCGCCGTTCGGCGAGCGGGACCTCTCCGCCGGTGTGTCGATGGCGGAGATGCCCGACCTCGAAGGCGAACTGACGCTGTACTCCGGACGCGGTGAGGCGCTCGTCGGCGAACTGATCAGTTTCATCGAGGACCGCTACCCCGACTTCACCGTTCGGCCGCTGTACAACTCCGCGGCCGAACTGGTCAACCAGATCATCACGGAAGGACAAAACAGCCCCGCTGACGTCTTCTACTCGGTCAACGCCGGTTCGTTGGGTGCGCTCGCGGACCGCGACCGAACCCAGGCTCTCCCCCAGGACGTTCTCGATTTCGTCCCCTCGAACTTCCGCGACCCGGACGGCTCGTGGATCGGAACGTCCGGCCGGGCGCGCTCGGTCCCCTACAACACGAACACGTTCTCGGCGTCGGACATCCCGACGAGCATTATGGCCTTCCCCGAGACCTCGGCCTTCCAGGACCAACTCGGGTGGGCTCCCACGTACTCCTCGTTCCAGGCGTTCATCACCGCGATGCGCATCCTCGAAGGCGACGAGGCGACGCGGCAGTGGCTCACCGGGATGCAAGAGCTCGGCGTGAGCCAGTACGGCGACGAGTTCCAGGTCGCACGCGCGGTCGCCGACGGCGAGATCGCCGCCGGCCTGACGAACCACTATTACATCCAGCGCGTGCTCGCACGCCGCGGCACCGGGACGCCGCTCCGGACCGCGTTCACGCAGAACGACGCCGGTGCGGTGTTCAACGTCGCGGGCGCGGCCGTCCTCGACACCGCCGACGACGCCACGCTCGCCTCGAACTTCGTCCGACACCTCCTCTCGGCGGAAGCGCAGGACTACTTCGCGCGGACGACCTTCGAGTACCCGCTCGTCCCCGAGATCGAGCCGATCGGCCGGCTCCCGTCGATCGACGAGTTGAACCCGCCCGAGGATATAGACCTCTCACAACTGTCGGATCTCGAAGGAACGATCGATCTGCTTCGAGATACCGGCGTCCTCTAAGGGGCTGAAACGCCTACGATGGCCACAGAACACCGGACGAGCGCGGACGACGACGCGGACGAAGAGACCCAACTCCCGCTCGGAGTCTCGATCGCCGCAGCCGCGGTGTCGGCCGCGGTGCTCCTTCCGATTCTGTGGCTGGTGAAGACCGGGCTCGACGTCGGTTTCTCGGAGGCGATCGCGCTTCTCACGCGACCGACGACGCTCGAAGTGTTCGTCAACACGACCGTTTTAGTCACGCTGACGACGGCCGCGTGCGTCCTGATCGGCGTCCCGCTGGCGTACCTGACAGTCCGGACGAACCTCCCGTTCCGCCGCTTCTGGACGATCGTCGTCTCGTTGCCGCTCGTCATCCCGAGCTACGTCGGAGCGTTCGCGTTCGTCTCGGCGTTCGGGCCGCAGGGGAGTTTTCAGCGACTCCTCGCACCGCTGGGCGTCGAGAAGATCCCGGAGATCTACGGGCTCGAAGGATCGATACTGATCCTCACGCTGTACACCTACCCCTACGTCTACATCACCGCGCGGGCGTCGCTGAAGTCGATGGACACGACGCTCATCGACGCCGCGCGGACGCTCGAACACGACCGCTGGGAGACGTTCAAGCGGGTGACGCTCCCGCAGATCCGCCCGGCGGTCGCCGCGGGTGCCTTGCTCTCGGGGCTGTACGCGCTCGCCGACTTCGGGACACCCTCGATTATGCGCTACGACGTGTTCACGCGTGTCATCTTCGTCGAGTTCGGCACGTTCGGCCGCGACACCGCGACGCTGCTCTCGCTGCAGTTAGTGGCGGTGACGCTCTTCATCCTCTGGCTCGAGGCGCGCGTCCGCGGCGAGGAGCGGACCACGGCCGGGGGCCGTTCGCGCGGGGTCGTCTCCCTGGGCAAGTGGCGGTACCTGGCGATGGGGTTCGCCGCGCTCGTCGCCGGCTTGGCGCTGGTCGTCCCGGTCGTGATCCTGCTGTCGTGGCTCGGAACCGCGTCGACGGCGGTGAATCAGTCGCTGGCGTTCCAGTGGTCCTACGTGACCAACTCGGTCGTCGTCGCGGCCGCGGCCGCCGCCGTCGCCGTCGTCGCCGGCCTGCCGGTCGCGTACCTTTCGGCGAGATACGACGGCCTGCTTCCGACGGCGTTCGAGCGCGTCAGCTATATCGGCTACGCGGTTCCGGGCGTCGTCCTCGGCCTCGCGCTCGTGTTCTTCGGGAGCCAGTACGCGACGCCGATCTACCAGACGCTGTACTTACTCGTGTTCGCGTACGTGATCCGGTTCCTACCGCAGTCGGTCGGCTCGCTCCGGGCGTCGTTCCTCTCGGTCGACCCAGCGCTTCCGGAGGCCGCCCGCACGCTCGGTCGGACCTCCGTGGGGGCGTTCCGGTACGTCACGCTCCCGCTGGTCGCACCGGGGCTGTTCGGCGGGGCGGCGCTCGTGTTCCTGACGACGATGAAGGAACTACCGGCGACGCTTCTGCTGCGACCGTCGGGTTTTACCACGCTCGTCACACATATCTGGACAGCATATGAATCGGGGTACTTCGGACAGGCGGCAGTGCCAGCGCTGGTCCTGCTCTTCGTGTCGGGGCTCTCGATGCTCGTGATTCTCAGACAAGAGGGATACGATGTCAAATAGCACGCAAACACCGGTGGAGTCGAACGCGAAGTACCGAACTGACACAGCCAGCGACGGACAGACGGAGCCGTTGACGGCCGGTGTCGGTGAGGAGGTCGTCCTCGAATTAGACGACCTACAGAAGTCCTACGGCTCCGAGCCGGTCGTCGAGGGCCTCTCGCTATCGGTCCGCGAGGGTGAGATTCTGACCCTCCTCGGTCCGTCCGGCTGTGGGAAGACGACGACGCTCAGGCTCATCGCGGGGCTCGAACGACCCAACGGCGGCGCGGTGCGGCTGAACGGCCGCTCGGTTTCGGGATCGACGTTCGTGCCGCCCGAAGAGCGCGGCGTCGGCGTCGTCTTCCAGGAGTTCGCCCTCTTCCCGCACCTCACCGCCCGCGAGAACATCGCCTTCGGGCTGAAAGACCGGCCGAAAGACGAAGTCGACCAGCGCGTCGACGAACTCCTCGAACTGGTCGACCTAGCTGGGCAGGGCGATAGCTATCCCGATCAGCTCTCGGGGGGCCAACAGCAGCGCGTCGCCCTCGCGCGCTCGCTCGCTCCCGAACCAGAGATCCTCCTCTTAGACGAGCCGTTCTCGAATCTCGACGTCGACCTCCGCGTCGAGATGCGTGAGGAGGTCCGCCAGATCATCAAAGAGACGGGCGTGACCGCCATCTCGGTCACGCACGATCAGGAGGAGGCGCTCTCGATTTCCGATCGCGTCGCCGTAATGAACGACGGGGAAATCGAGCAGGTGGGCGACCCAGAAGGCGTCTTCCAGCACCCCGAATCGCGGTTCGTCGCCGCTTTCCTCGGCTATGCGAGCTTCATTCCCGGCTACGTCTCCGGCGACGTCGTCGAGACCGACCTGGGCACCGTCCCGCGGGACCAGATCCACGGGCTCGCTCCGGAGTACGACCGCACGCGCGTCGACCTGCTCGTCCGCCCCGACGACGTGAGCGTCCGCCGACTGGACTGTGAGGGCGTCGAAGCCTGCGGCAACGTCGTCGCTCGCCGATACCTCGGCCCGACGTTCCTGTATGAGGTCGAACTCGACACCGGCGAGTCCGTCCAGTGTATGCACAACCACGACGAGAACATCCCCGACTCGGGCCCCGTCGGCCTCGAACTCGACGCCGACCACGAACTCGCGTGGTTCCCGCGCGAACAGCGCCCCGAAGACGACTCCCGGTACAGCGATTGATCCGTGTCCCGGCGACGACCCCTCTCGTCCGCCGGACGCGCCCTCTCACAGCGGCTTCGTGCCGCCGCGCGTGATGCGCCCGAACGAGTCCTCGCCGTCCTCCTCGCGGTCGCCGTCGGTGCACTCGTCTACTACCTGGCGATCGATCTCTTTCCGTACCACTCGGTCAACGACGACGAGGGCGTCTACCTCTATCAGGCCGCGATGTTGCTGGAGGGGACGCTCTTTCTCCGCCCCGGCGACATCCCGTGGGCGGCGGTCCGGCCGTGGTTCTTCGTCGTCGAGGGTGGCGGCGAGAACGTCCGGATGTACGGCAAGTACTCGCCGGTCGCGCCGGCAATCTTCGCCGTCGGACGGGTCCTCGGAGACTGGAACATTTCACTCGGCCTCGTCGCCGCCGGCACCGCTCTCGGGGTCTACACCCTCGGCGCGGCGGCCTTCGACCGACGGGTGGGACTGCTCGCAGTGCTCGCGCTCGCGGGGTCGCCGCTGTTTCTCCTCACGTCGTCGACGTTTTTCTCGTATGCTCCGACGACGCTCCTGAACGTCGCCTTCGCCGTCGCCTACATCCGCGCCGCGCGGACCGGGAGCCTGCGGTGGGGAGCAACCGCGGGCACGGCGATCGGAGTGGCGTTCTTCGCTCGCCCCTACACGGCCGTCCTGTTCGCGCTCCCGTTCATCGGCCACACGCTCGTCTCGCTCGGCGTCTCGTGGCGGCACGCGGGGTGGACACCCCAGTTCCGAGGCGTGCTCGCCCGCGCGCTCGCCATCGCGGTGCCCGGTGCGGCGTTCGTCGGCGTCGCGCTCGCGTACAACGCAGTCGTGACGGGCGACCCGCTGGTCTTCCCCTATGCGGCGTTCGCGCCGAACGACGGCATCGGCTTCGGCCCCCACGAGATCCTCAACTACGAACGGGACTACACGCCTGCGCTGGCGGCCGAGACGACCGTCACGATCACCGAGTACTTCTTCACCGAGTGGGTGACGGCCGGCCGAATCGGCACCGCACTCGCCGCCGTCGGCGTCGGTGCCGCGGCGTGGCGCGATCGCGGGCGGATTCGAAGATGGGCCGGGACGCCGAGTTCGCTCGGTAGCGGCACTCTAGAGCAGCGATTCGATCCCGCAGACGGGATGCAAAGCTGGGAGGCCGCTGCCGTCCTCCTCGCGATCGTCCCCTCGGTGTTCCTCGGCGAGGCGTACTTCTGGGGGACACACAACGGCCTCCGAAACGGCCTCATCGATCTCCTGGGGCCGTTCTACCACTTCGATGCACTCGTTCCGGTCGCGATATTCACCGCCGCAGGAGCCGCGTTCCTCGCGCGTGGCGCCGTCTCGACGCTCCGCGCCTACACCACGCGCCGCCGCGCCCGACTCGCGCTCCTCGTCGGCCTCGTCCTCGCCGCACCGGTCGTCGCCTCCGCGGAGCTGGCCGTCGTCGAGGAACCGTTCGCGGCGAACGCCCAGCGCACCGATAGTCTCGAAGCGACCTACGAACCCTTCGAGGAACGCTCGTTCGACCACGCGCTCGTGTTCACGCCCGATCCCTACGGCGACTGGCAGGCCCATCCCTTCCAGTACCTCCGCTACGATCCCGGCTACGACGGCGACGTGGTGTACGCGACAGACGGCGGTCCCGACCGCGACCTCGCCGTGTTGGCGGCGACGAACCGGACGCCGTATCGCTTCACGTATCGGGGCGTCTGGACCGGCGCGGCGACGCCCGTGAACCCAGAGATCCAGCGCCTTCGCGTTCTCGACGGCGATGCGGTCCGGGCACAGACGACGCTCGGGATTCCGGCGGAGGCGACGAGCGTGAGCGTCCGCGTCGAGACGCCCGAGGGCTACGCGCGCTACGCGGTCCCCGACGCGGCGCGGACGAACGAGACGGTCACCGTCGCGTGGCGAATCGGCCCCGACGCGGCCCGCGCGGAGAATCTGCGCTTCGAGGGCGGCTCGCGGTTCCGCAACGTGCCGCTGGCGGCGGACGGGCGCGGCGAGGTCGACCTGGTCGTGACCTTCGTCGGCGTCGGTGGATCGAGCATCACCTACCGGCAGGAGGCGACCGTCGAGTCGACCCCGGAGGGCGTTCGCGTCGTCTGGCCGCCCGAGACGCGTATCTGTCGGCTGACGACGGAGTGTGGCTCAGAAGGTACGTGGGTCGGTCCCGACGGCGACTACGTCGCCGGAGTGTCTGTCGCGACGAACGCGAGCGTCGTCTGATCTTCACATCGTTCTGTCCGACAGTGTAGCGTTCAGAGCGGACCGGTGAAACTGAGCTGGAGAAGACCCTCGCGGACCGCGTACTGTAGGCGCTCGTCGAGCGGCATCTCACCCCAGTCGTCGGGGCGTTCGGCCTCGGGCACCTCGTCGAGACGCTCGACGAGCGATTCGTGGAGGAACCGCCCGTTCTCGCCGCAGTCCGGACAGGTCAGGATGATAAGACGGACCCGGTAGGGGCGGTCTTCCACACGCCCACAGTGCGGGCAGACGTACGAGTCAGTCACTGGATCGCGGTACGAGCCGAGGTAACTCGTATCTGTGGGTTTCGGCTCGAGCGCAAACGCGAGGGAGTGGCGTCATTTCGCGCGGAAGACGGCCACGTCGTCGACTTCCAGGCCCGCAGCTGTCGCACGCGACTCTCCGGTGATCAGATCCGTCGCGTCGACGTCGCGGTCGTCGAGCGTCACTGTCGCCGGATCGGCCGCGAAGTTGAGAACGCAGACGTAGGTGTCGTCGAGTTCGCGGGCGAACGCGACCGCGCCGTCGGCGTCGGTCTCGTAGTCGATCCGTTCGAGCGCGCCCTCGTAGCCGAGTGCGGGAATCTCCGAACGGATGTCGAGCAGGCGTTCGTAGTGGTCGGAGAACTCCTCGCGGGCGTGGTTCCACGCGAGGGCGTCGCGGCGGCCGCGCTGGCCGAGTTCCTGGCCGCCGTAGAGCATCGGAACGCCGGGGAGCGTGACCAGTGCACCCGCGGCAGCCATCGCGGCCTCGTCGCCGCACTCGACGACGTACCGCGTTTCGTCGTGGTTCTCGATGTAGAGCATAAACGCCGCGTGCGGCGGGAAGCCGACGCCAGCGCGCTGGTCGACCGCGTCGAGAATCGCCTCGGCGGGGGCGTCGCCGCGGCCGACCTGCCGCAGCGTGAAGTACAGCGTGGTGTCGAAGTGCATATCGAACATCCCGTCGTGGAAGTCCGCCACGTAGGGGATGGTCTCGTCCAGCAGGAGGAACTCGGGGTCACGGGACTTCACTCGCTCGCGGAGTTCCCGCCAGAAGGTGTCGGGGACGGCCCAGGCCATATCGCACCGAAACCCGTCTGCGACCTCGAACCACGTGTCGACCGCATCGAGGAGGTGCCGGCGGACCGAGAGGTTCGCGAAGTTCCAGTTGGCGATGTACTCCCAGTCGAAGTACGTCTCGGGTTCGCCGCTGTCCTGCCAGTCGTACCAGTCGTGGTACTCGGAGTCGGGATTGCGGTAGGCGTCCTGAAAGAACGGGTGGTCCCGCGCGGAGTGGTTCAAGACGAGATCGAACAGAACCTTCATCCCGCGGTCGTGGGCGGCCGCGACGAACTGCTCGTAGTCCTCTCGGTCGCCGAGGTCCTCGGCGATGCTGAAGAAGTCGGTGATGTTGTAGCCGTGCGGCGCGTGATCGTTCTCGAGCACCGGCGTGAGCCACAGGCAGTCGACGCCGAGGTCGGCGAGGTAATCGAGCCGTTCCTCGATGGCCTCGAAGACTGTCTCGGATTCGATCTCGGCTGGGTCACCCGCGAAGCCCCGGACGTAGATCTCATACAGCGTGACGTCTTTCGCCCACTCCGGCGGGTCGTTCGGTCGGACGACCTCGAAGGCGTGTCGCTCCTCGACGACGGCCCCCGAATCGGTGTCTGCACTCTCGGCCGGCCGGGGCTCCGACGGGAGCGTGACGGCGCGCCCCTCGCCGCTGCCGTCGGGGACGACCTCCCGGCAGAATTCGATGGTGTCGGGGACGCTGTAGGCCTCCGCGACCGCGACACCGTGGATCCGAACGCGGTCGCCGACTGCCACGGTCGGGATCCGGAGTTCCCAGCCCTCCGTGTCGATTTTGCTCTCGTCGACGTCGTCGCGGTCGTCGACGAGGAACTCGACGGCCATCTCCTCGCGGTCGACGTCGCTGTCGGGATGCGGTTGCGGGTCCGCGCGAACGACGAGCGTACTTCCTTCGACGCTGCCTCTGAGTTGGATGCGTGGTCGACCGCCGCCGCCGCTCCCGGATCTGGCCCCCGACCCTGATCCGGAGACGCCGCCGCTCTCGCCGGGTCGCCGTCCCGACCCGCTCTGGAAGCCGCTCCAGCCACTCACACCGCTGGCGCCGCTGACGCGGTCCGCGGGAGCGAGTTCGCCCGGGAACGCGCGGATAGTGAGTCGGTGGATGCCGTCGGGTGCGTCGAGTTCGAGTTCGAACGTACCCGCAGCGTCGGGGACGAACTCGACGACCGGCTCGTCGTCGGGGAGTTCGGCCGTGCTCGCCGCCGGTGCGCTCCGAACGCGCCAGCTGTACGTCGCCTCCGGATCGGGGTCCCGAGGCGCGAGCTGAACGGATTCGCCGACCGCGACGAAGCGAGGGGGGCCTGGGTGTTGCATACTGATGTCAACGATTCCTCGGGACTTTGTCTTTGCCCCGCCCTCTGACGTCTGTTTTCATCGATCGTTTCAAATTCCGCGGGAGCGGTTACAACAAGGAGAGATTCCCGGCGGCCACCGTGCGTTTCCCGCCAATACTTATGTCGCGGGCACACTGGTGCGTGTGTATGAGACTTCGGACCGTGCTGAACGAGTACAAGCGCGACCGTGACGGGCGCTTTCCGGGGGAGTTGCCCACGACAGACGGCGCGTTCTCCGGGCACGGCGATCGATTGGTCTACGTCGGGGCTGACGGCGCCCTCCGCGATTATTCCGCGGCGCTCTCGGGGTTGTACGGGATCGACCGTTCGCGGTTCGCGATCGAGGCGGACGGCGAGATACGCTGGTTCGACGAACTCGAACGCGTGCGCCAGCACTACTATCGGGAGACGACCCTCGTCGAGACGGAGTACAACGCCGGTTCCTACACCGTCCACCAGTACGACCTGACGCTGGGTCGCGCACACGTCACCCACGTCGAACTCCGCGGAGCGATCCCGACCGACGCACACCTGACGGCCTTTCTGACGCTCGCTCCCGAGAGCAGCGAGACGCAGGTCGGTCGCCTCATTCACGAGCGCGGCGGTCCGAACGACACCCAGGCCGTCGAGGTGTTCCACCGCGACGAGCACGATTACGTCACCGCTTCGACCGGCCTCGACGACGTCCGCGCGCAGGTCCCCGAGCGATTCGAGGAGATGCTCTCCTCGGAGGCGTTCGAACTCCCCCGAGACGCCGTGCTCGAACGCTACGAGGACACGCACCTCAGCGGCGACATCGTCGTCTCCGCGCCGCTCGAACGCGAAGACCGGGGCGTACAGACGACGCTCGTCACGCAGTTGTCTGATCACACCGAGGTCGACCGCGAGGACGCACTGGCGGACCTCCGGAACTGCGCGCTCGAACACGCCACGGCGGACGAGATTCGCGCTGCTGCCCGCGAACGTGCCGAGGTGGCGGTCCCCGAAGACGTGCCGAGACCGCGAACCGTCCGCGCCGATCTGCGGGCGCTCTCGCTGCTGACGGCGCCCTCCGGTGCGCACATCGCCGGCCCCGAGTTCGATCCCTTCTACACGCACTCGGGCGGTTACGGCTACACGTGGTTCCGCGACGAGGCCGAGTCCGCTCGACACCTTCTTCGGAGCGACGAACTGCTCGACCTCGATCTGACAGAGCGGCTCTCGACCGTCGCCGCGTTCTTCTGTGACACCCAACTCGACGACGGCTCGTGGCCCCACCGGGTGTGGGCGATCGACGGATCGCTCGCTCCTGGCTGGGCGAACGCACAGATCGAAGGATCAGACGCGCCCGAACACCAGGCCGACCAGACGGCGAGCGTCGTCACCTACCTCGCGACGCTCTTGACAGAGCGGCAGTCTGATCTCTCGGCGTCGCTCACCGAGCGGATCGAGGAGACGATCGAAGCCGGCGTCGCCGCACTCGATTCGGATCTCGCAGACGACGGGCTCCCGCGGGAGTGTCAGAACGCCTGGGAGAATATGATCGGCCGGTTCGTCCACACGACGGCGACGTTCCTGCACGCGTACGCGAGCGTCGCCGCGGCCCCCGTGGAGACCGACCTGGCGGTCCACGCCGAAGCGCAGGCCGACGCCGTCTTCGCGGGCCTCGATCTGCTCTGGGACGACGACTACGAGGTGTACGCGCTCCGTCTCCGTGACGGGAACGGCGACCGTGACTCACGATTAGATTCGGGCTCGTTCGCCCTCGTCGAGGCGTTCGCCGCCTACGACGACGTCGACGAACTCGACGAGATCCCGACGCAGACGCTCTCTCGGCTGGAGCGACATATGCGAACGGCGTTCGACGACCTCTATCGAGAGTCGGCGGGCGACGACGTCGCGGGTATCATCCGGTTCGAGGGGGACTACTGGCGCAGCGCCGAACAGGACGACGAGAAGGTGTGGTCCGTCGCGACCGCGTGGGGCGCGAACGCCGCTGCGGGGTTCGCTGTCCTGCTGGACAACTACGGGCGGAAAGCGGCGTCCGCGGACTTCTTCGAGTACGCGACGGAACTGTACCACCTGATCCGTCCGAAGGGCCCGTTCTGTACGGGCGCCGGCTACCTGGCAGAGCAGGTGTTTGACGACGGCACGCCCGACAGCGCCACGCCGCTCGCGTGGTCGCACGCGATGCGCCTCCGCGCGACGGGCGTTCTCGAAGCCCACGACGCCCTGCCGGCCCCGAAGTCCGCGCCGTCGGGGCCGACGGGACGGCCGCGCTGGACGACCGGCGAGAAGTACGGCGTCGGGACCGTCGCAGACCACACGTCCGAGGATCCCTCGCGCGTGTGGTTCACGCTGACCGAGGGGGCGTTGACGGAGGTTCGGTTCCCCCGCGTCGACCTGATGAATCTCCGCACGCTGGATCTCCTCGTCGTCGACGCCGCCGCCGACTCCGATTACACGGCCCGGACGTACAACGAGACGCGCCGCGACGACGAGGCCGACACGATCGATCGGCGCGTCGAGATCGTCGATGACGACGCGCTGTTGTTCCGGCACGTCGTCTCCGAGACCGGCGACGGCCGCGGTCACGAGTGGCGCCTGCACGCCGAGTACGTGACTGACCCCGAACACGACGCGCTGCTCGTCGACGTCGACTTCGAGGCCGACGACGACAACGAGTACGAACTGTACGCCATCGCGGACACCGCGCTCGCGAACACGGGCACGACCGACCGCGGGCTCCGGCTCGGCGGTCCGGACGGCTATCACCTGGTCGCCCGCGACGCCAGCGCGTACGATCAGCGCGGCGACGTCGAACCGCTCCTCATCGACGAGGACGGGACGGAGTACAGCGTCGCGGCCGCGATGGCGACCGCCGGCCGCTTCGAGTGGGCCACCGTCGGCGTCGCCGGCTCGAAGTACCTCAACGAACTCTTTTCGGACGGGGCCGCGCCGACGCCGCAAAACAGCGTCGACGACGAGAACGTCGTCCTCGTCGGCCGCCTCGGCGTCGGCGAGGGAGTCGCCGACCGGATCGCACTCGGATTCGCCGAAGACGCCGACACCGCGGCCGCGCTCGGTGAGGCCGCGGGGGCGCTCAGCCGCGGCTACGAGACTGTCCGGCGGGACTACGTCGACTCCTGGGACGACTTCCTCGCGGACAAAGAGCTCCCGGCCTCCGTCGCAGACGACGACACGCTCGCGAATCAGTACAAGACGTGTCTGATGAGCCTGCGCGCCGTCGAGGACAAGACGTTCCTCGGGGCCGGCATCGCCTCGCCGTCGGTGCCGTGGGGCGAGGCCGTCAGTGCCACCGAAGCGAAGGGCTACGGCTACAACTTCGTCTGGTCGCGCGATCTCTATCAGGTCTTCACCGTCTTCGAGGCGGTGGGAGACATCGAGACCGCGCAGTTGGCGCTCGAGTACATCTACCGCTTCCAGCAGGACGAGCGGGGGTTCATCCCGCAGAACACCTATCTGAACGGGCGGACGCGCTGGGGCGGCGAGCAGATGGACAACATCTCGTTCCCGCAGGTGATGGCG
The DNA here is from genome assembly GCF_003665925.1 of Halobellus sp. Atlit-38R. Taxonomy (NCBI): domain Archaea; kingdom Methanobacteriati; phylum Methanobacteriota; class Halobacteria; order Halobacteriales; family Haloferacaceae; genus Halobellus; species Halobellus sp. Atlit-38R. The sequence goes on along the minus strand of NZ_QXIJ01000011.1, from coordinate 31,083 downwards.
TGGATGCTCCGCGAGCACGGCGTCGACTTCGCCGATACGGAGTACGATTACGTCAACGTCAAACGCTCCGCTGACTACGTGGCCCGGAACGGGCCGCCGACGGCCCAGGAGCGCTGGGAGGAAGAAGCGGGCTACTCCCCGTCGTCGATCGCCGCCGAGATCGCCGGTCTCGGGTGTGCTGCCGACATCGCGATCCAGGAAGGACACGACGCCGACGCGCTCATCTGGCAGGCGCTGGCCGACGACTGGGCCGACCGCGTCGAGGAGTGGACCGCCACGGAGACGGGGACGAAACGCCACACGAACACGCCCTACTACGTCCGGATCACCCGCGACGGCGACCCCGACGTAGGGCACCTCCGGACGCTCGCGAACAACGGACCGACGCTCGACGAACGCGAGATCATCGACGCCGGCTTCCTCGAACTCACCCGATTGGGAATCAAGCCCGCAGACGACGAGATAATTCGGAATTCGGTGACGGAGGTCGACGAGACGATCCGCGTGGATACGCCGCACGGTCCGGCGTTCTATCGGTACAACGGCGACGGCTACGGCGAGCGCGCAGTCGACGAGGAGGGCGCGCCGTGGTCGATCGAATCGAAGGGCAAAGGCCGACTCTGGCCAATCTTCACCGGCGAGCGTGGAGAGTACGAACTGCTCTACGGCCCGGACGAAGACGCGCTCGATCCCCGAAACCTCCTCGAAACGATGGCGGGCTTCGCCAACTCCGGCCGGATGCTCGCAGAGCAGGTCTGGGACCGCGAGCACAGCACGCAGTACAACTGGGCGTTCGGCGAAGGGACCGGCGCGGCGACGCCGCTGGCGTGGTCGATGGCGCAGTACGTCCGCCTCGCACACGGAATCGACGTCGGCGAACCGGTCGAGATGCCGTCGGTGCTCCGCGAGCGGTACGTCGAGGGCGAAGTGCCGGCGGGGCCGCGGCTTCAGGTCAGTACGCGCTTTATGCGCGACGAACTGGTCGTCTCGGGGCGAACCGATGCGGCCATCGTGGCGATCAAGACGCCTTCGGAGACCGAAATCGTCGTGCCCGAGAAGGGGTCCTTCGAGGAGTCACTCGACATCGAACACGGAGAAAACCAGATCACCGTCGCGGCCGCGACCGACGTCGATCTGAAGCAGGCGGGAACGAGCGTCACGCGGTTCACGCTCTAAGCCGCTCTGTGACGAGAGATCGAGGAGCGGTCCAGACCGCGCTCCTCACTTTGCCCCCTCACGGCAGATAGACCGCTCACAGCAGGCTGACTTTCCCACGCACGAGCGTGGGCAGTTGCGCGATGACCGTCGGGAAGGTGAGCCCCAGTTGGTCCATAAACTCCCGTTGGTCGAAGTAGACGTGGTGTTCCTGCAGTTTGCCCTCCTCGATGTGAAACTTCGCCATCATCTGGATTTCGACGCTCCGATACGTCGGCGGCACCCCGTTGAACACGCCTTCGTGGGTCCCCGTGAACGTCACTTCGTCCATCACGAGATCGTCCGTCGCGACGAGGTCGGCGACGGTAAACTGAAAGTCGGGAAAGCCACGCTCCAGCCGGTTCATAAAGGACACTAACCCGGTCGGGCCGCGCGCTTCACCCACCGGGCCCGTGCCCACGTCTTCCGGGACGGCCGGATCGTACAGGACGAACGAGTCGGACACGAGGTCTGGGATCCGTGAGTAGTCCCGTTCGTTCCAAACGTCCACGTACGCCTCGACTACTGTTTCGTTTGCTGTGCGATTCGGAGTCATCCTCGACTCACGTTCGAATGTATGTTACACTGTGTCATAATCCCTCGTGAGCATTTTTTGAAATGTAAACCGAGATATGGATTGTGCAGCGAGCACGGTGAGCAGGCACGACAGAGCGGATCTCCCAACGGTCGGCGACAGCGATCTATCGGCCGAGTCTCGGCCGAATCGCCCACGTCGCTTTTGTCTCGTCGGGTCCTCTCTCCCCTATGGCGACGTACTCGCGGCTGACACGGGTTTCCGCACCGCTCTCTGAGGTCTGGGACTTTCACTCGCGCGTCTCCGGACTGGAAGCGTTGACGCCGGGGTGGATGAACCTCCACGTCGAGGCCGTCACCGGTCCCGACGGCGACCGCGATCCCGAGATTCTGGAGACGGGATCGGAGATCCAGATGTCGATGCGGCCGTTCGGCGTCGGACCGCGACAGCGCTGGACGTCGGTAATCACCGACCGCGAGTCCGGCGAGGAACGGGCGATGTTCCGGGACGAGATGCGCGGCGGTCCGTTCGCGAAGTGGGTCCACACCCACCGGTTTATCGCCGACGGCGAGGAGACGATACTCGACGATCAGGTCGAGTACGAACTCCCCGGAGGTGGCCTCGGTCGGACCGCCTCGCCACTGGCCGTGGTCGGCTTCGAGCCGATGTTTCGAGCGCGACACCGGAAGACGAAGGAACTACTCGAGTAGGGGCGACGCGCACCGAAAGCACTTGTCGGTCGCTCGGGCAGTTGACAGTATGTCAGGCCCTCCACCTGTTGACGCGTCGGATACACCCGCCCGACCCGAGACCGGTCCGCAAAAGCGGATCGAGAGCGACGTAAACGGCGACAGCACCGCGGACTGCAATCGCGAGGGGACCAGCGACAGGAACGCGGACGCAGACAGCAACGCGGCCGACGATCGACCCACCCGACGCCGGGTCCTCGCGAGCGTCGCAGCCGTCGGCGCGGGACTCCCCCTCGCGGGGTGCGGCGGCATCGGCACGACCGGGACCGACACCGAGGGCGACACGGCCACCGAGACCGCGTCGTCGCCGACGGACACATCTCCCGGTCGCGGTCCGGCACCGTCGGTGATCGGGCCGTGGCCGCAGGCCCGCGCTGACGCGGCGAACACCGGCGTCGCGGCCGGCACCGGACCACTCAGTTCGCCGAGCGTCCGGTGGACCACGGCGAGCGCCGGAACGATCGGCGCGGCGGTCGGCGTGGGTGGCGAAGCAGACAGTTCAGCAGACCACACTGGCGCGTTCGTCGTCGCCGAAGACGGACGCGTCGCCGCCGTCGACGCCGCGGGCGAGGAACGCTGGACGGCCACTGTCGACGCGGCGCAGTTTCCGCCGGCCGTCGGGTCGGGTCGCGTCGTCGTCCCGGAACGCGAACGGCTCGTCGTGCTCGACGCCGCAACCGGACAGCACCAGCGGACGATCGACCTCCCCGGTGGAATCCTCTACGCGCCGACAGTCGTCGGGTCGCACGCGTTCGTCGGCACGTTCTCCGGCGGCGTCGTCGCAGTCGATCTCGCGACGGGCGAGACGCGCTGGCAGGCGGGCGAGCCGAGTCGTTCGTACCCACCAGTCGTCGTCGACGGCGTCGCCTACGTCACGGCGCGGCGGTGGGGGACGGACGAGACTGGAGGAAGCGAAAGCGGCGCGTCCGACGATGCCGGCGTGTTCGCCGCACTCGACACCGAGACGGGCGATCGACGCTGGTCGGTGCCCCTCGACGGCAATCCGACCGCACCCCCGGGATACCACGACGGCGTCGTCTACTGCGGGACGCACCGGGGTCACGTGTATGCGGTGGACGCGGCGACAGGTGAGACGCGCTGGCGCGAGACGGTTGGCGACTGGGTGACTCGCGGTCCGACGGCCGCGGCCGACGGCGTGTGCGTCGTGGTCCTCGGGGAGGGGCCAGTCAAACTGGCCCACGACGGGAGCGTGACGTGGCGCTCGACGATCGACGCCGGGACGAATCCCGTCCTCGATTCTGACGTCGCCCTGTTCGGAACGAACGCGGGCGTCGTCGCGGTCGGACGAGACGACGGCGAGGTCCGCTGGCGCGGTGAGACGGACGCGCCCGTCCGGTTCGACGTCCAGGTCGCCGACGGCGTCGCGTACGCGGGCGATCAGTACGGCACAGTCCTCGCGTTCGACGTCGACACGGGCGACCGACGGTGGGAGTTTCCATTCCGTCCGAAGACGATGTCAGGACCGGTAGTCGGCCCGCGGACGGTGGCGGGCGGAAACAGAGACGGCGGCACGTACGACCTCCTCGCGACGGACGGACTCGAACTGTCCCGCATCGGAAGCGTCGGCGGGCCGAGCCTCACACCGGTGTTTCTCGGTGACGAGCCCGGCTCGTCGCGGGAGACGTTGCTCAGCGGCGGCGGAGACGGCGTTTTCAACCGCGTGCGGACGATCGACTACGGCGACTCGCCGACGACTGATCTGCAGCCCACCCCGACGCCGACCGCGACGCCGGGGCCAGACGAACCGACGGCGACGCGGACGCCACACATCGACTTTCCGCAACCCGAGCAGCTCTGGGGCACCTCACTGGACGTCGATCCGCGCTCGCCGCTGACCTACGCCGACGGCGTCGCGTACGTCGGAACGGCCGAGGGGATCGCCGCCGTCGACGCACGCGACGGTGATCTGCGTCTCAGGCGAGATCTGGGGGCGGTGGTGAGCGGTGCTCCCGCGGTACAGAGCGACCGGGTGTTCGTCGCGACGCGGGCCGGCCGACTCCTCGCGCTCGGGACCGGCGGGACCGGCGACAGCAACCTCGCCGAAGCGAGCGTTCAGTGGGAGGTTTCGTTAGACGCGCCGGTCCGGGCTGGCCCCGCCGTCGCTGACGGCGCGGTAGTCGTCGCCAGCGAGTCCGGACGCGTGGCGTCGTACACCGTCGACGGCGACCACCGCTGGGAGCAGACGCTCGACGGCGAGATATACGGGGGGGCGGCGACGACGAGCGAGCGCGTGTTCGTCGGCACGAGCGTCGGGGAGGTGGTTGCGCTCGACCGGACCGATGGCTCCGTGGCGTGGCGTGCGTCGGCCGAAGGAGCGGTGCACGGGACCCCCGCCGTGGGTGGAGCGGGCGACGGCGAGCGAGAGACCGTCTACGTCGGGGATCACGCGGGGACGCTCTCGGCATTCGCGGGGGCCTCCGGCGACGTCCGCTGGCGGCTGTCGCTCGGACAGTGGGTCGACGCCCCGCCGGCGATCGGCCACGGCGCGGTGTTTGTCGCCGACCAGACAGGCCGCGTGTATGCCGTCGTCGGGTGACTTCGATCGAGGGGTCCGGCGGGAAGCGTCCCGGTCTCAGGCGTCGTCGTCGCGTAAGTCGCCGAAGACTTCCGCGGCGGTAGAGGGCGTGTCGAAGTCGTGGTAGTGTTCGCCCTTCTCTTTGGTGAGGATGTTCAGCGCGGCAGCGGCGCCGTCGCCGGCGGAGATGACGGCCTGCCACTCCTCGGCGCGGATCATCCCGCCGGTCGCGTAGGCGTCTTCCACGCTCGTCTCCATCGTCACGTCGACGGCGACAGTGCCGTCGTCGTCGAAGTCACAACCGAGCGACTCCGCGAGGTCGCGGTTCGCGCCGGTCGCGAGCACGAGGTAGTCGACCTCGTGGTCGTCGTCGCCCGCGCTGACGACGAAGCCGTCGTCGGTCACGTCCACGTCGTCGACTTCGACGTCCTGGTGGCGTTCGGCCCCGAAATCGTCGGCCTGCTGGCGCGCCGTCTGCATAAACGCGTCGCCGTCGAGCGAGCCGATTCCGGGGTAGTTGAACAGGTGCGCCTTGTGCATCCACGTCTCGTCGGTGTCGAAGACCAGTGCGTCGAGACCGTTCTTCGCCGTGAAGAGGGCTGCCGAGAGGCCGGCGGGACCGCCGCCCACGATGGCTACTCGTGTCATCAATACTGCATACAGTCTCGTCCCCGTTGAGTGTTCGGGCTAGCGTGGCGAGCACCTCGTCGCAATCGGGGACAGCGGGAGGGAGCGTAGGGCGGCGTGGCCCGCTGATTAGGACGGCTTCGGGAGCAGTTCGCGCCACTTCTCGGGTAACGGGGCCGCCGAGCCAGTCTCCGGGTCGACGACGACCTGCACCGACGAGCCGGTGGCCGCGACCGCACCCTCGAAGGTGAGTTCGTAGGTGGTCTCGAAGGAGGTGCGGCCCACGTCGGTGACGTCCAGCGCGACGTCGACGGTTCCGATGTCGTCGATCGGGGTGCGATAGTCCATTTCGAGATGGGCGACCACGATGCTGAGGTCGCTCAGACCTTCGCCGAGAATCTCCTCGAAGAACTTCACGCGGCACTGTTCGCAGTACGTCGCGTACACGACGTTGTTGACGTGGCCGACGGCGTCGAGGTCGCGGAAGCGGACTTCGTGCGTCGTTACGTAGGGGTATTCGTAAGGTGAGGACATACCACACCGCTCGGAGGCGGCGAACGATAAATGCCCGGTCGGTCGGCGCGCGCTCGGATCGGTCTCGGGGGGACCTCGGCGCGTCGGTGCACCACTCGCACCGGCGCGTCAGTGCATTGGTCGTACCGGTCCGTCGAGGTCGGCGGGATCTGCGGACCGGGTGACAGTCGCCCGGCGCTCGGGGAGGTCGAACGCGCGCCAGACGTTCGAGCGGACGCCGACGCGGGTCATCGTCAGCGGGACAGTCGTTCCGGACGGGAGCGCTTCGAGTCGCCGGCGGAGTTCGGGGGACGCGTATTCGGTGAGGTGTCGCGTCTCGTTCGTCTCGCACACCTCGACGGTCATCGCGCCGTGGTCGTTCATCGGGCGGCGTACGACCACGTGAGTGGGGGATTGGGGCGATGGCATCGAATAGGTCCAACGGGCTTCGCTCGGATAAACTGTTATATTTTCAATACAACTGGCTACTAGACGCTACGTAGTTTCGGTAGCCGACGAGAGGGAAGCGTCGATCAGCAGTGACTCGTCGCGTTTCCGACGGCCGGCGTGGTGATTTCAGCCTCGATGAGCACCGACCCCTGACTGTCGTCGGGGCGGTGGACCATTCGATACACCTCACCTTCGCAGGCGGGATTCAGTGCCGAATCGCTGCCGTAGCCGTCGATGTGTGCGTAGTCGCCGGCCGTGAGCGGACCCGACGTCGTCCAGACCTGGTCCCAGCGAATCAGATTCCCGTCGCTATCGACGACGTAGAAATCTTCGCCGGGTTCGATACGTCCCTGCGTCAGGGTGATGGTCACGTAGGGCCGGTCGTTCGTATTTCCGGAGCCGTCAGCCACGTGATCCGTCTCGTAGCCGTACTGCGGCGACGGGTCGTTGGGAGAGTCGATCCCGACCGCGAGGGTTCCGAGGATGACGGCGAGGGCGGCGAGGATGGCAAGCATCAGGACGGCGCCAACAACTGGGGAGACGCCACGTCGGTCCAACGAAAGATGGGACCGCATTGTGGAACGCTTCTCCGCGGACGTATTGTATCTTACTGCGATCGCTCCACGGTTCTGTCGAGCCACCCCCCACGAGACGTGTGAACATTACTTTTAATCATTTGGTATCTGATTACTACTGTGAGATGTACGACAACATCCTCATTCCGACGGACGGGAGCGAACAGGCGGGCAACGCGGTCGAGGAGGGTATCAGACTGGCGAGCGAACTGGATGCGACGGTTCACGCGCTGCACGTCGTCGACGAGTTCGAGGCCAAGATCGTTCCGATCACCGAAGCCGAGGACGAAAAGCGCGAGGAGTACCTCGAACACGGCGAAGCGATCACCGACGAGGTGGCACAGTTGGCCGAGGAAGCGGGGCTCGGCTGTGTGACTGCCGTCCGAACCGGGATGGCCCACAAAGAGATCGAGCGCTACGTCGACGAGAACGACATCGACATCGTCGTGATCGGCTCGCGTGGACTGGGCGCGGTCGAAGAGATGTTGCTCGGGAGTACTGCGGACAAAGTCGTTCGGATCGTCGACAAACCCGTGACCGTCGTCTACAAACGACCCGCTGAGACCGTCCAGTGGATGCTGCCCTCCGCGGAGGATACGATTCACCGTTGAGACGACAGCACGAGGTGCCCAAAGACGAAAATCGAGACGGGATACCCGACGATCGAGAGGCGACCCCGGCATCGGCAGGCCTGCGGTGAGTCCGCTTTGGTCGAGATGTGTTTCACCGACGCAGTTGTGCCCTGAAAGTGTTAGTAAGACCACAGTAATTATGGGTCGCCGAGTTGTACATCGATTGTCGTGACTGAGAACGAAAATCGGGATGGGGGGACGTCAGGACTCGGGAGTCGACCGAGTCAGGAAACTGGGTCGGAGTCGTCCGAGAACCCGATCGATCCCGCGGTCCTCGAGCGCGATGCCGTGTTTTCAATCTTGAATGATCGACGCCGGCGATACGTACTCTACGCGCTCGCGGAGGATCCCGAATGGACACTGCAGGAGTTGGCGACGCGCCTCGTCGCTTGGGAGGAAGGCGTCGAGGACGACGACGTCGGACCGAACTGTCGCGAGCGGCGGTACATCTCGCTGTATCACACGCACGTCCCGAAACTCGCCGACGAAGGCGTCGTCGAGTTCGACGCAGACGCCGAACGCATCACGCCCGGTGAACGTGCTGCGGGGGTAATCGAGTTTCTGGCAGCCGTCGAGTGAGGGACGAGCGGAACTGAGGGGTGGATCGCTCGTGAACGGGCTCTGTATCAGCACGCCTTGTGCGTATTGTCGACGACGCACCGGCCTGTGGAGACGTTAGCGCAGCGTTCGCTGTTCCGTGATAGCCCGTCCGCTCACACTACCAGCTGTGGTCAGTGACCGGATATACAATATTGATTGCAATAAGAAAAGTTCATTTTGCGTCGTCTTCGAGCACAGTACAATGCGATACCGTCTACTGATGCTAGTCGGGTTGATTCTGCTCAGCCCGATCGCTACTGCAGCGAATCCAGCACAATCGCAAGCTTCGGTGGGAGATGCAGTCGTTTTCGATCAAAGCACGACGAGTACCACGTCTACTGCAACGACAACAGCATCCACTACAACAACCACCACGTCTACTGCAACGACAACAGCACCCACTACAACTACGACGGATACTCCAACACCGACTCCAACGCCGACTCCAACACCGACACCGAGTGAGAGTACCTGTGATCTTCCGATCACAGAGACAGACGTCACGGGACACACTGTGACGATCGAAGAACCGCCGACGCGGGTCGTCACGCTCAACCCGAGTGCCGCCCAGACGATGTGGGAGATCGGAGCCAAAGATCGGGTTGTCGGCGTCTCACAGTATGCGACCTATCTCGACGGGGCCGACGAGAAAGCGAACGTCTCCGGCGCAGGTGGCCCGAGCGTCGAGAAAGTGATCGATGTCGAGCCGGACCTGGTGCTCGTGCCGAACACGACGCACTCGTACACGCCCGACCGTATTCAGCAGATACGCGACGCAAACATCCCCGTATACGTGTTCGGGACAGGGACCTCTCTCGAATTCGTCGCTAACAAGACCGAGACCACTGGTCGTCTCGTCGGCGAGTGCAGTGCTGGCCGCGCCCGAGCCGACGAGATGCGACGTTCCATCGAGGATATCGAGGCGGCACTCGCGGACGAATCGACACCCGTCGGACTCAACGTCTTCTACGGGTACACCTCCGGCGCCAATACCTTCATCGGGAGCGTGATGGAGACGGGGGGTCTGGTGAACGGTGCCGCAGAGGAAGGAATCACGGGCTTTCAGATGATCAACGACGAGACTGTCGTCAAGATCAATCCGGATTGGATCGTCACGCCGTCAGGCGTCTCCGTTCCCAAAAATCCGGCGTACAACTCGACGACAGCCGTGAAAAACGACCAGATAATCAGCGTAAACACGAACTATCTACAGCAACCCGCGCCTCGGGTCATACAGGCCGTAGAAGTGATTTTGAAACAGGTCCACCCGGACGCATATCAGGAGTACAAAACCGGTGTAGATCCCAGTGACTCAGATCCAGAGACCGAAGAATCGAACGCCGATTCGGACGACTCTGACGAGTCAGACGACGCAGATAGGTCGGGTGATTCTGACGAACGTGACACCCGGTCCACAACCCAGAGTCCAGAGACTCCGGAGGCACCAGGTGCAAATACCTCTGCGCAAGCAGTCGATCTGAGCAATCAAACGCGATTGCAAACGACCGGGAACGCTACGGTTGATCGGGCGGAGGCAAGGGCGAACCAGATGGTCAATGTCACAGCACGAAACATCTCCGCGAACGAAACAGTCTCCGTTGAAGTGAGTTCCAACGGTGTGCAAAACCAGACGCGGAAGTCCGGGTGGGGCGTCGAACGCGTCAATATGTCCTTTGGCACAGATACCAACACGACGATCGGCCTCTCGGAAGCCAACGCGACGAACGTCGAGGCACCGCTCCAGCGGGAGTCGTCGAATGAAGCTACGACCGAGAGATCGGTGATCGGCTACCTCAATGTGAGCCACACGGCCGGAAACGAAGAGATCACGAGCGGTGAGATCGTCGTCCGCGTGAACGAGACTGCTCTACAGAACACCTCCGCCGAATCGGTCACAGTCTATCGGTATCACAACGGAACGTGGACGGGTCTCAACACCACCGCGCTAGGCGACGGGCGGTTCCGGGCTGAGACGCCAGGATTCTCGACGTTCGCAATTGCGGCCTCGGAGGCTGCTTCGGAGCAGAACTCCCCGACACCGGATCCCACGACGACAGCCACGAGTACGTCTACCTTGACCGCATCTACCGAAAGAGTCCTCACGACTGCGGCCGACACACCTGGATTCGGATACACCGCCGGGCTCATCGCACTCACCCTGGTCACGGGGCTCCTTGTCCGACGACCGGAGTAGGCCGTAATACGTCTCGGATCGATCGAAGACGGCCACAGCGCCACAACTTGACACCCCGCGTAGCCACCACCGTTTTGACGCGACCAGACAATGTACTGGTATGACACGTACCGCTGTCATCGCCGGTGTCGGTCCCGGACTCGGCGAATCGCTCGCCCGTCGGTTCGCCGCCGAGGGCTGTCGCGTCGCGCTATTCGCCCGGACGGCCGACTTCATCGAGGAGTTGGCTGCCGACCTTCCTGAACCGGGAGACGGGCTCGCGGTCCCGACCGACCTCCGGGACGTCGAGGCGATTCGAGACGGGTTCGACACGGTCAGAGCGGAGTTCGGGTCCGTCGACGTCCTCGTCAACCACGCCAGTGGCGCGTCGTGGAAGGGACTGATGGATTCGAGCGTCGAGGAGTTCGAGGGGGCGTGGGAGGTCGGCGGCCGCGGCGCGTTCGTCTGCTCGAAAGAGGCAGTGGGTGATATGCTCGATTCAGGCGGCGGAACGGTCATCTTCACCGGGGCGACCTCGGCGGTGCGGAGTCTCGGCGGGACGATCGGCTTCACCGCCGCGAAGTTCGCCGCGCGCGGGATGGCAATGGACATCGCCCAGGAGTTCGGACCCGAAGGCGTACACGTCGCACACGTCGTCATCGACGGCCAGATCGACGGGCCGAACGCCCGCGAGCGGTTCCCCGATCGCTCCGAGGACACGTTTCTCGATCCCGACGAGATGGCCGAAACCTACTGGCACCTCGTCGAACAGGATGCCATAGATACGATGCCGTTCGAGGTGCACATCACGAACGGGCCGCAGAATACCGAGTTCCTGTGAGCAGATCACTCCGCGTCCGGAATCGAGGGGGCCATAGACGGCCGTTCACGGATTCGACGTAATCGAAGGTCGATATCGAGAGCCCATTTCGACTGGGGTTGGAGCAAGGAACATTACGCGAACGGACCGTCTGTTGGATATGGTCATTTCAACCACGTCGATATGGGACGAACTGACGGAGGAGTTCACCGCCGAATCGGTCGTCGAATACGAGAAAGCGACAGTGTACGGAGACTTCGAACAGGAACGAGTTCTTCACCAGGGCAGAGTTCGGCTGCTTCCGAACGGCTGGATCGCCTTACCGACCGGGCGACTGCTGTCTCCCGAGGCCGTGCATCACATCGATCCGTAGACGGATCTCATTGCGCTCGGCTCCGGGCCGACAAAGGCAGAACAGAAGTGAATTGGGAGACATAGAGTGGTATGGTCGACGAACCGGCCCTAGACGCGCCCGAGGACGGGGTCCCGACTGTCTCGTGTTCACGGTGCAATCGCGAGTGGGACCTCCACTACGAACTCGACGAACTATACGCGGGGAACCGAGCCGTCGAACAGTTCGCGCTCGATCACGAACGCCACACCGGCCACTTCCCCGACGACGTGACGCCCTGGCTCGTCGATTGTCGGCAATGTCCCGACGGCGACCGCTACCTCGAAGAACGGCCTGCGCGGCGCTGGGCGGAGACTCACGCCCGCCATACCGGTCATACAGTCGAGCTTCAGTCGCCGGCCGAGGAGGGGCCGACCGAACGCATCGGTGAGGAGTAGGCGTCTCAGGTATGTGTCCTCACCATCCAGCAACCGAGCGATTTCGACGATCAGTGCAGATCGGGTGACAACCGAATTCAGATGTCTGCTACGATTCGGCAGGAAAGGAAGTCCGCCCTCCCCGAATTGAACGGGGGACAAGCCGATCTACAGTCGGCTGCTCTACCAGGCTGAGCTAAGGGCGGGCACCTCAACGTAGCGCCGCTGTTGGACTTAAGGGTTACTCATCGTCGCCGTCAGTCGGTCCGGTTCGTTCTCCCTCGGGCGATGGGTGTTCGTCGAGAACCGATAGGAACTGTTCTGCCGTGCGGTCGATGTCGGTCTGGACGGCTTGCAGCTCGGGGATCGTCTTCCGGTTGTACGCGCGCTTCGAGCAGTCGACGTGGTCGGGAACGATGGCGTGGGCACGCTGTGAGAGCTCCGCAAGTTGTCGCTGCCGCGGACGCGATCGCCACTCCGGTAACGCGAGACGTTCGACCGTCGACTTCGAGAGACTCGACTTCCCGCCCGAAGAGATGGTACGGAGACAGCGCTGGTACGGTGCCGAATTGAGGAGCGCACAGAGGTAGTGCGCTTCGTCTTCGTCGTCGGTCCCGACGAACATACAGTGATCGCCAGGTATTACGGGCTTCTCACCGACGAGAGGGTCAGAAACTGTGGAGACGACCGTGAAGTGCGGCTTGAAACCGAGCCGGCACCAGACGACCTTGTACGTCGACCACGTGTACGAGCCGAGCCCGAAGAGCGAGTAGAACGGCCCATCGTCGAACCACGACGACCCGCGATCGGTGAGCCGTTCGCGGTGCGCGTCGAGATACGCGTACGTCGCCGGCGCTTCCTGCTTGAGTTCGCGTTCGTTGTCCTCGCCCGCCTGTCGCTGGGGGACGAGTTGCAGGTCGTGGCCGAACAGCCCGTACTTTACGATGTGTTTCGATTTCAGATACGGAAAGACGTGCTCGGATTCGAGCTCCTGCTTCTCGATGGTCTGCCGGTCGAGGGCATAAACCGCCTTTGCGTCGTCTTTCACGCCGTGACGGATTCGATACGGACTCGAACCGAGTGCACTTCGTTCGGCGTCGGCGCGGATCCACGGTGACGTCGGATTTTCGGGGTCTGCGGGGACGAGACGGGTCTCCACACGGTCGAACGAGGCCCACATCCGCGTCAGCGACTCAAACGCTGACGTTCCATCGGAGCGGTCGACGTAGCGAGCCGACGTCGTCGCCGGAGCATCCGTCCATCGACAGGTCGGGATACCCTCGCCAGTCGGGAACGGTGATCTGCCGTCGTCGGGCGAGAGACGAAGTGAGAACAGCGCGGTGCCCGCATCGACGTCGGTGAACGGTGACAACGAGCCGAAGTCGTGGACGCGGTCGTACGTGATCGAGCGCTGACCCACCTGCGGTCGACGGAGACGTGCCCCAGCGGGGCCGGTGAGGAGATCCCGTTTGAGGACGAGCGCAGCGCGACCGCCATCACGGAGGAGCCGGTGGAGACACGTCAATGCGTATGGCACGGAGAGGTCGTCGTTCGCGTATCCGAGTCGGGCGTCGGCGCCGGTGTGATCGAACAGCTCGAGTCCGGCTTCCTCGAACGGTCCCGCTCGCCACCGGTCTTTCGCGCCCTCCGGAAGCGAATCCCAGGTCAGCCACGGCGGATTCGCGAGGAGGACGTCCGCGCGCCGACCGTCGAGCGGAGGGTCGTCTGCGGTCGCGTCGACTGCATCGCCGAGAACGACCCGCGGTGCGACGGTCGGCGACCCGTCGGCGGCGGCGAGCAACGGTCGCACGGCGAGTACCAGCGCCAAGCGCGAAGCACGGACGGCTGTCGGTGAAACGTCGAAGCCCCGGACGGCATCGAAGATGGCCTGGATGGGCGTCCCGTGACTACCGTCGGCGTTCAGTGGGTTCTCGACGAGAGCGTCCACATACCGGGTCGCCGTCGCAGCGAGAAACGCACCGGCGCCACAGCCGGGGTCCACTACGAGCGGGAGGTCGGCAGGTGGCCGATCGGCAGCGATCGACGTCTCGTGGTGGGCTGGTGTCTCATCGGAGGCTGGTGTCTCGTCTCGGGTCTGCGTCCCGTCGTAAGGGGATCCGCCGTCGAAGGCAGAGTCGACGGCGAGTGCGGCGAGTCCCTGCGGTGTGTCGTAGCGGCCGAACGCGCGACGGGCGAGCGGCGAGACACACTCACGATGGAGGAGTGCGACGTCCCGACTCGAAGCCTCGCGGGCGAAGGTAGACGCCCACGTTTCGAAGTCGCCTCCTGCGTCCGCGGTTCCGGTGTCGAGATGGGATGAGATCGACTCGTGCACGGCCTCGAAATTCGGCGTGAACGGAATCGCGGCGTCCGAGGCGAGCGAGCGTGTGACCGTGCACTCGAACGCTCGTTCGACCGCATCGAGGATCTCGGTGAGGAGGTAGTCGAACGCGAGCGTTTCGACGAACAGGTCGCGGGCGACGTCGTCATTCCGTTGGGAAACCTCAGCGAGGGATTGATCAACCTCGCCAGTGGGTCGGTCGTCGCCGACAGTAGACCGGTCGTCGCCGCCTATAGATCGATCGCCGTCCGCGGTTGCGAGCGTGGCGAAGACGTCGCCGTGTCGCTCGCGAACGTACCGCTGCCACGCCTCGAACGCGTCAGCGACCGGAGGATCGGTGAGCGAGTCCTGAAGTCGTGAACGGTATCGAGCGAGGCGCTCGCTGTCGGCCAGATGGCGCGCGCACGCGGCGGTGTCGACGTCCCGGCGCTGGTCGGCCATCCGCTGCTTACTCCTCGCCGTTTGCGGCGGGATCGGTCGTCGCGGGCGAGGCCTCGGATGCCGAACTCTCCCCGTCCGATTTCCGGGTGCTGCGGTCCGTCTCAGTCACGCGGATACCCTTCTCGGCGAGGTGGCGCATCTGTCGCTGCGCGAAGTCTTCTTCGGAGGTTCCGCGGGTCGCGAGCACGTACACCTGTGATCCGCCAGCAGGACGCATCGTCCGGCCGGCGCGCTGTGCTCCCTGCCGGCGAGACCCGCCGAGTCCGGAGGCGACGATGGCGAGTTCCGCGTTCGGGAGATCGATCCCCTCGTCACCGACGCGCGAGACAACGAGGGTTCGGAGATCGCCCGCGCGGAACGACTCGAAGACGCGCTCGCGACGGTGGTGGGGCATCTCGCCGCTCACGAACGGCACCTCGAGCGCGTCCGCGAGGGCTTCGCCCTGGTCCAGCCAATCTACGAAGACGAGCGTCTTCGCGTCCGGGTGCGCGTCGAGGAGCCGCCGCGTTTCGTCGATCTTCTCGGGATTTTCGGCTGCGATCCGATGTCTGTCGCGGCCGTCCGCACTCGCCCACTCGTTCCGGGCGAACTCCTCGCCCCAGGGAACGTATCGGATCTGTACCTCGGGCTCTTGTACGTACCCTGCCTCGAAGAGCTTCGACCAGTCGGTGCCGATCGGGCGTCCGATGAGCGTGAAAATCTCCTTTTCTTTGTCGTCTTCGCGCACCGGCGTCGCCGACAGTCCGAGTCGGTGTTTCGTCTGGAGGTCGGCGCTGCGTCGATAGATCCGCGAGGGGATGTGATGGACCTCGTCGTAGACGACGAGCCCCCAGCCGCGGGAGTCGAATAGGGAGCGGTGACGGTCCATCCCCGCCGTCTGGTAGGTCGCGATCGTGACCGGGTTGATCTCCTTTTGCCCGCCGTGGTACTCACCGATCTGGTCTTCGGTGAGCGTCGTGTGTTCGAGCAGTTCGGCACGCCACTGTGCGGCGAGTTCCCGCGAGGGCACGAGGATCAGCGTCTCGCCGCCGACCGCCGCGAGGACGCCGATGGCGGTCACGGTCTTGCCCGCGCCGGAGGGGCCGACGAGGACGCCGGAGCGCTGATCGAGGAAGCGCTCGACCCAGTCAGACTGGTACGCGCGCAGGTCGACAGTCAGGTCCACGTCGAGCGGTTCTCCGGTGTCGAGTTCGCGGTCGTCTTCGACGGGGTAGCCCGCTTCGTAGAGGATCCGCTTGATCTCGGCTTCGGCGCCGTCGCGAACCCAGCTCTGCGTATCCGAAATCGGCGCGACGAGCTGTTCGTCGTCGAGTTTCTGCCGCGCGACGTTGCCCATCAGGCTCTCGGAGGCGGCTTCGAGGACGACGTATCCGTCCTCGTGAGTGAACAAGCGGAACCGGTTCGCGCGTTTCCACTGTGATTCGACCCACTCCTCGAGCGGGGGTGACCGACGCGGGAGCACCGACCGCATCAGCGACAGCAAGTCGGCGAGATCGTCGAAGGGAGCTTGCCAGACGTCCTCCTGGCGGATCTCGTAGATGTAGCCGCGGGTGCCGGTCTGCCGGTCAGTGGTCGACCGTGCCCGCTCGCCCGTGGAGTCGACGAGGTGGGCGAACTGGGAGAGTTGCGCGCGGGTGTACTGCGTCGGTTGGTCGACCACGATCTGTCGCCGTTCCGGGAACAGCACGATCCGCTCGCGCTCGGCGAGTTTCGCCCACTCGCTCGGAAAGTAGACGATCGGGTCCGTCTCGACGTTCACCCGTTCGACCGCCCCGTCGTCAGTCAGCGCATCGAGATCTGCGGCGGCGGCGGACTGCGTCGTGTCGAGTCGGCGTGCGACTTCCCAGGCCGTCACGACCGGACGGCCCTCCGCCTCCAGTACGTCGTGGAAGCGATCGAGATCGACGTTAGTAGTAGACGTATCGGCGTCGTGAGAACCGTCGGTGTCGTAAGCGCCGTCGGTGTCGTGAGAACCGTCGGCAGGCGTCGCTTCGGGAGACGCCCCCTCCGGTGCAGTTGGCCCGCCAGTCCCCTCCTCTTCCGTCATTGTCTCTCGGGACGGTCCCGACCGGGAAACGGTTTGCGACTACGTGGGTTCGAGTTCGGCTGTTGGCGTCGACTCGAAGGGGACAGGCGAAGAGTGTGTCCAGAAAACGGCGCCCACATCCGTCAAAGCCACCCACACCGTGTTTCCGATGAAATGCCAGCGGACTGGGTCCGGCGAACATCGTGTGAAGGTGAATCGCGAACACCGAGTTTCCGGTGAAACCGGGAACTGGGTCCCCCTTCGAAACAGCAGTCTCGACTTGGTGGACGAGATCCTCAGTTTCTCACGGGAACACACCGAGTTTCCGGTGAAACGGCAAGAAGAATCGGATCCGAGGCCGACTATTTCAGATTGAGCGTAATTAGAGCGGCTTGAGTTGATAGCTATCTCCAATTTCTTCCCCAGCCTTATCGTGTAACCCCGAAAGATCGCAGTCCTCACTCGCGATGCCAAGAGCAGTCGAAGTGTGGTGAATTCCACGCGGAGACACACCACGTTTCCGGTGAAACCCGCTGGTAGTCCCCCTCACCACGAGCGACGACGATCACGCATCCGCACGTACCGAACCAATATCTGTCCTCTAGAAAGCAACAAATATATACTAGATACTCGTTACCGACCATTGACCCCAATCGGAAAATAATAAACTAGCTTCATCGAAGCAGTTCGATCGGAAACGGTCCCGAGACACCGCGACGCTTTTTCGAGCAGGTATCGGACGGACGCTCTGAGAACCCCACAGCGATACGATCAAACTTGTTCGCCGTGGAATACCGATAGCCGACGATCCCACGTATTGGCCTGTCTCAGTGTGTATCTGCGTCCTCGCTTGGGAAGTACCGTTGTCGGCGAGATTCTACCGCTTCGCCACACACCGTGTTTCCGGTGAAACCGATCCCCTGTTTCAACTGGACCTCCCCCCGGTATTTCCCCCGTTCACCGGAAACGTGGTGTGTGTGTCGTCTGGTGGTCTGTCGAATCAGTCGCCGTGCACCGTCGGAACAACGTGGCCGTCATCCGTCGGACATAACCGTACGAAGATGCCCGATACCCCAGGACGTCGCGATGCTTCCCGAAAACGTGTCCGACAGCAGTACCGTCGAACCGGGGGAAATAACAACGCATTTCACCGGAAACCCGGTGTCCTGTAGTATGCCGAACACCAGCGACGACCTCTTCACCCGAGAGGACCCCATCTTCTCCAACAAAGAGCTCTTGGAGATCAACCACCTTCCGGGGGAAGGACGGATCGTCGGTCGCGACGACGAAATCTCAGATCTGGCGGCGGCGGTCAATCCGGCGATCTTCGGTCAGAGTCCGAGCAACGTTCTCATCTACGGCAAGACGGGTACGGGTAAGTCGCTCTGTGCGAAGTACGTCTCACAGCGGTTGGTGGAAACCGCCGGCGAGGAAGACGTGAAAGCGACGTTCGCCTACGTCGACTGCGCGCAGGACACGACCGAGACGCAAGCGGTCCAAACCATCGCGGACGGCGTCAACGAATCCGAAGTCACGGGCATCAAAGTCCCCGATAAGGGGCTCAGCACGTCGACGTACTACAAACGGCTGTGGCGCATCCTCGATGCACAGTACGATGTCGTCTTGATTCTGCTCGACGAGATTGACAAGCTCTCCGACGACGACATCCTGATGCAACTCTCGCGGGCGGGGGAGGCCGGCAAGATCGACCAGTGCAAGCTCGGCGTGATCGGCATCAGCAACAAGATCCAATACAAAGACCGGATGGACGAACGCGTCAAATCCAGCCTCTGTGAACGCGAGTTCGTCTTCCCGCCGTACGACGCCAACCAACTCCGAAACATTATGCAGGCGCGGTCGGACGCCTTCCGCGACGACGTCCTCGACCCCTCGACGATCCCGCGCGCGGCAGCGCTCGCAGCCAGAGAACACGGTGACGCCCGCAAGGCGATCGACATTCTTCGGTACGCCGGTGAGATTGCGCAATCGAAAGGCGCACAGATCGTTCGCGAGGAGTTCGTGACGCAGGCCCGCGAGCGTGCAGAGACAGATCGCTTCCGCGAACTCATCCGCGGGTCGACGCCGCACTCCCGGTACGTGTTGCAGGCCCTCGCGATCCTCTCACTGTCGAGCGAGCGACAGGAAGGATTCCGAACGAGTCGCGTCTACGAGGTCTACGAGAACATCTGCGACGGTCAGGGCTCGGATACGCTCTCGCTACGCCGCGTCCGCGACTTACTGAAAGAACACGCGTTCCTCGACATCATCGAGCAGTCCAAACACAGCGGTGGAAGCGCCGAGGGGAGCTACACGAAGCACCAGCTTCTGGAGGATCCTCAGGTGGTCAAAGACGTCCTGACCGAGAGCGACGACGTCTGACCGGACTTCCGGTCCCGAGTACGCTGTCGGCATCGTCGACTCCGGCGACGGACCGTCACTCCACGAGGAGAGCTTCGACATCGGCGATGGAGTCGAGGACGTAATCGGGATCGACGTTCACGTCGGCGATCATTTCGCGGTCAGTCACTCCGGTGAGCACGAGGACGGTGGTCATCCCGGCACGGTCTCCCATCCGGATGTCCGTCTCGATCCGGTCGCCGACCATCAGGCAGTCGCCGGGGTCGACGCCCACTTCCCCGAGCGCCGTCTCGACCATCGTCGCGGACGGCTTCCCGAGCACCTCGTCGACGGTCTGTCCCGTCACGCCTTCGATCGCGCCGATCATCCCCGCGGCGTCCGGGATGGCACCCTTCTCAGTCGGACAGGTCCGGTCCGGATTCGTCGCCAGGAACGGCGCACCGTCTTCGAGCGTTCGGAGCGCGGTCTCGAGCGTGTCGTAGTCGAAGTGGCGGTCCATCGATGCCACGACGATGTCGCCCGGCGTCTCTGTCACTGTCGTGACGCCCGCCTCCCGGAACTCCTCGAGAAGCGGGGCTTCGCCGACGACGAACGCCGCCGCGGAAGGGAAGCGTTCGCTGACGTACTGGGCGGTTACCCATCCAGAGTTGACGACGTCACTGCGCTCGACGTCGATGCCGAGCCGTCGCAACTTTTCGCTGTAGTCGCTGCGTCGGGCGATGGCCTTGTTCGTGAGGAACAGCACCTCTCCGACCTCCTCGCGCAGCAACTGCACGGTCTCGCCGGCACCCGGGATGAGTTTGTCGCCCAGATAGACCGTCCCATCCAGGTCCACGATCACGGCCTCGTGGTCGGCGACGCTCATTGGCCGTCCGGGACTGTGTGCCCGGCGAGCACCCTCCGATCGTCGGGCGTCTCCGAGGCCTGTACGGCCCACCGATCCGACGCTGATCGACGGAGCTGTTTGGTTACTGGAAGTGCGATACGCATCAATAAAGAAATTGATTACCAAATTACAATAATCTTTGGCTGCGCTAGCGCTCGGCCTCGACGTACGGGTTCGGCGCCACCGTGGCGCTGATCTCCGTCTGCGTGTGCGATTCGACTTTGGGGTTCGGCGATTCACCGCCCGGTTCGCCCCACACCAAGGTCACCTCGGTTCCAGGTTCGCTGTACTCCTCGTCGACGAGTGCTAGCGACAGGACGGCACGCTCGTTGTAGGTGTAGCCGAAGTACTTCGAGAGACCGACGGTCTCACCGCCTTTCAGGACCTCGTCGTAGTGGAAGACCGCCCAGTAGGGCATCGAGAGGTCGAAGTACTTGTACGTCTCTCCGTCTCGCAGTAACGACGCGAACAGGTCGATGACGTCGTCGTCGTCCCAGACGAGCGTTACTTTCTGGCGCTGCGACGACTCTGCCATTTCCGCGAGCGCGTCTCTGCCGGGGAAGTCGCGGTCGAAATCGACGAATCGCTCGTACCCGAGTTCGATCGGATTCAGGTAGTACTCGGATACGTCGTCGGCGGCGAAACTCCCGCCGAGCGTGCTGCTCGCCTCGTAGCTGTCCCCGTCCAGCCACTCCCGATACTCCGCCATCTCGTCGCCGAAGATCGCGGGGAGCGGACGAGCGATCCAGCCTTTCTCAGAGCCCTGTGCCTTGTAGCTCTTCTCGCCGAGCTGGCGGAGGCCGTGGTCCTCGCCGGCGTCGAGGATCGCCTCCCGAACGGTCTCGCTCGCGCCCCACGGCCCCCAGATCTCGAAGCCGACGTCAGACGCCATCGAGTGTTTCAACGCGCGCACGTCGACGCCGGCGATCGTCACCTCGGCGAAATTGAAGAACGGGATCTCCGGGAGCGACCCCTCGACTGCGGCTCTCATCACGTCGAGCGCGTTCGGCCCCTGTAGCTGGTACCGGAAGGTTCTGTGCGGTTCGTCCTTGTCGTGATACCGCTCGTCTGCTGTCGCGACCGCGTCGTAATCGCCCGTTTCGAGGTTGTACTCGACCCAGTTCGGCGCGATCGGCGTGCCGGTGAGCTTCAGCCGCTCGTCGTCGAGGTAAAACAGGATCGCGTCGCCGATCAGGTAGCCGTCGGTGTTGCAGGCGACGAACTGTTTGGCCTGACCGGGCTCGAGCCCCTCGAAGTCGTTGGCTCCGAGGTCGACGAATACGGCCAGCGCGTCGGGGCCCTCGACGTAGAGGTCTTTCTGGTGGTGAGAGAGGTCCGACAGGCTGCACGTCTCTCGCCAACTCCGTTCCTCCTCGATCCAGTTCGTGTGCTCACTGGGGACCGGATAGGGGTGTCGGCCCCGGTTTTCACGGAGCAAGTCCATCGGACTACCCGCCGCGTCCAGCGCGTCTTCGAGGCTTGGATCAGTCATTTGCCCAACAAACATCTTCTCGGGTCGTCATCTTAAAAATTACCACCAATACGGGTAGTGACAGTAAATAAGGGGCGCTAGATGGCGCTCGGCGTCCCCCACAGCCATCTGGCCGCTCTCCTACATCCATCTGGCCGTTCTTCCACAGCCATCTGGTCGTTCCTCACCAGTCACTTGGTCGAGCGGATGACGTGGAGCGTCTCCGGATCGAAGCCGACCGACAGGGTGTCGCCCGTTTCGACGTTCGTCAGCGACCGATCCAGTTGGAGCGTCAGTTCTTGGCCGTCAGCAAGCGTCCCCGTCGCCTGGATGTGCTCGCCCTGATAGAACAGGTTCGTCACTTCGACAGCGGCGTCGCCTTCACCGTCGCCGACGCGGATGTCGTCCGGGCGAACGAGGACCGTCACGTCGCCGCTCGATCGGAGTCCGTCGGGCGCGTCGACGTCGCCGAATCCGAACGAGATCCGCCCGTCCGTGACTGTCGCATCGAGCAGATTCGCGGTGCCGATGAAGCCCGCGACGAACTCGTTTGCCGGCTCCTCGTAGATCTCGGCCGGCGTGCCGATCTGTTCGAGGTGGCCGTCGTTCATCACGGCGATCCGATCGCACATCGACATCGCCTGCTCTTGGTCGTGCGTGACGTACAACGTCGTCACGCCGAGATCGTCGAGCAGCTGGCCGAGTTCTTGCCGTAGGGTCTGTTTCAGCTTCGCGTCGAGCCCCGTCATCGGCTCATCGAGCAGCAGAATCCGTGGTTCGATCGCGAGCGCGCGGGCGAGGCCGACGCGTTGCTGCTGGCCGCCCGAGAGTGTCTGGGGGTCGCGGTCGGCCAACTCCTCGATGTCGAGGAGCTCGAGTAGTTCACGCGCGCGTTCTCGGCGTTCAGCTTTGCCGACGCCGTGCATCTTCGGGCCGAACGTGACGTTCCCGAGCACGCTCATATTGTTGAACAGCGCGTAGGACTGAAAGACCAAGCCGACGTTTCGATTCTCCGGCGGGACGGGCGTGACGTCCTCGTCGTCGTAGCGGATCGTCCCGTCCGTGGCGGTCTCGAAGCCGGCGACCAGCCGGAGCGCCGTCGTCTTCCCACAGCCGGACGGGCCGACGATTCCCATCACTTCGCCGTCGGCGATGTCGATCGAGACGTCGTCGACGGCGACCGTCGAATCGAAGCGTTTCGTGACGTTTTCGAGTGAGACTTTTGCCATTCGTTAGACCCTCCGAATCGTCCCTCTGTTACCGACGATCTGCAGCGTGATCGTGACCAGTGCGATGAGCAGGAAGAACACCGAGACGGCGGCGGCGGCGTTCAGGAACGAGGCGTTCGTGATGTTGTTGAACAGGAAGATCGCGAGCGGCGGCGTCCCGCGAGAGTAGACGATGTACGAGAAGTTGAACTCCGCGGCCGCGAGCGTCCAGGAGATGATCGAGCCGGCGATGATGCCCGTCCGGGCGTTCGGGACGATCACCGTGAGGAACGTGCGCGGCCACGACGCACCGAGCGAGCGGGCGCTCTCTTCGATCTGTTGGAGATCCATCGACTGAAAACT
This sequence comes from Halobellus sp. Atlit-38R, assembly GCF_003665925.1. NCBI lineage: Archaea > Methanobacteriati > Methanobacteriota > Halobacteria > Halobacteriales > Haloferacaceae > Halobellus > Halobellus sp. Atlit-38R. Next base: position 7,817 of record NZ_QXIJ01000011.1, on the reverse strand, counting down.
CGACTGCACCGCCATCACCATGTACGGCGCTTTCAGTAGCGAGTAGCCGATAATCAGGGCGATACCGGACGTCGAGAGGTCCGGGTACGTCCGGAGGAAGGCCACACCCAGGATGATCCCGGGGGCCAGCGGGAGAATCGCGAAGACGTTGACCCAGTCTCGCCCCCAGAAGTCGTAGCGTGCGACCGCGTACGCGATCGGCACGCCGACGATGAGGTTGATGACGACTCCACCGAGAGCGAGCCCGGTACTGTACGCCAGCGAGGACCCGACTGCGACGTCGGCACCGACGCCGGTACCGACGATGACGTCTTCCCAGTTCTGTACCGTGACGAAGCCGCTGGGGAAGACGCCGAACCAATCGGAGGCGAACGAACTGACGAACGTCATCACGACCGGGAACGCGAGGAAGACGAGCGTCAGCACCAACACGAGTGTGACGACTGGCCGCCCGAAGCGGGCAGAGAGGCTGCCCTGTTGGAATCGTTCTGTCATATGCTCACCTCCGCACTCGTGTACCGAAGTGCGAGCACCGTGAACCCGAACACGAAGACGAACCAGATCGTCGCCATCGCCGAGGCCTGCGCGATGTTGAAGCCCTGGGCGAGTTCACGGTCGATCTGGAGCGTCCAGACGAGCAGTCCCTTCAGGATCAGGACGGTTCCGAAGATGGCGAGTCCGGTCCGGAACACGAGGATGAACGCGCCGATCAACCCCGGTTTGATCTGCGGGAGCGTCACGTAGCGGAACGTCTGGAGGGGCGTCGCTCCCAACACGCGGGCCGCCTCCTCGGCGTCCGTGTTGATCTCCGAGTAGGTTCCACGGAGCAACAGGAGCGCGCGCGGGATCATCGAGTAGAGGTACGCGAAGAACAGCCCCAACACGCCTGTCGAGATGGCGACGTCGATCCGCGATTGCCCCGACAGGAACGCGAGGAGGTTGGTGAACACGCCCGTGTTTCCGAACAGGATGATGATCATAAACGCCGCGACGATCCCGGGGAGGCTGTTCGGGAACGACAGGATCGTCAGGATCACCGACTTCGCCGGAAGGCTGTACTTTTCGAGCGCGTGCGCCACGGGGACGGCGATGCTGATCGACGCGACCGTCGTCGCGGCCGCGAACCACAGCGTGTTGAAGGCGATGTTCCGATAGTACGGATCGTTCACCATCGTCCGATAGTACTCGAGGGTGAAGCCCTCGGTCACGAGCCGACTTTCGGAGAAACTGATTCGAAACATCTCCGTCAGCGGGAAGACGCCGGAGAACACCAAGAGCACAGAGAACGGCAGACAGAGGGCGACGATGCGCCGTATCTCCCGCTGTCGCTCGGACGTCGGGGACACTACCGATCCGACGGCGGTCCGGACCGCACCCGTCGCCCGCGTGCCCATCGATACTTGATCGGCCGCCATCGCTTACAGGCCGGCTCCGCGCGTGATGTCCTGGATGATCGTCTCCTGGTTTTCGACCAGCGCCGACTGATCGACAGTGAACTGTGTCTTGTCGTATCGGCTCTGCGGCGGGAATTCGTCGGGCATTTCCATCTCCGAGGCCCGGATCGGCCGCGCGTACGCCTTGAGGAACTTCCGCTGGCCTTCCAGCGAGAGCACGTAGTCCATGAATTTCTTCACCGCCTCTGGATTCGGTGCGTTCGCCAGCATCGCGTAGCCGTACAGCGCGTTGAACGCGCCGGCCTCCCCGTTCGGCCCTTCGAGGAGCGCGACGCCGACGTTCTCCTCGGCGATGTCTTCGACGTTGTACTTCAGGTCCAGCCCCGAGTAGTCGTAGCGGATGAACGAGCCGTACTCGCCGCTCGTGAACTGCGCCAGGAAGTTGTCGGTGAACTCCGCACCCCCGTCCTGGATCTCGTTGTAGTAGTCGATCACCGGCTGGACGTCGTCGAGGGACCCGCCGTAGGCGTTGTTGATCGAGAGGGCCGCTGCGAGCCCGACGGCCGCCTGCGGCGTCTGCAGCGCGAGGTCCTGCATAATGTCTGGGTGCTTCAGGTCCTCCCAGGTCTGCGGTTCGTCGAGTCCGCGCTCCTCGAAGAGGTCCTTCCGATAGGTGAGCGCCGTCGTCACCTTCCGCGTCCCCGTACAGTGGCCGTTGTCGGTCTTCGCGCTGTCGGGGACTTTGTCCCAGTTCGCCGGTTTGTACGCCTGAGTCAATCCGTCCTGCATCGCCTGGATTGCGTAGGTGTACCCGCCGTTGAACGCCGAGTGCGTGGGGTTCTGCGCGTGCGAGCGGGCGTCCTGTAGCGCCTCACCCGACGACCGGTCGTCGTCGTTGAGCTGGACGCCGTACTGCTCTTTGAACGCTTGCATTACCTCCGGCCAGTTCATCCACCCCGACTGAACCGCGTACACGTACAGTTTCTCGTCGGTCGGGAAGGCATCCGAACAGACGGTCGTCTGGGAGTCGCCGTAGCCGACCTCGTAGGTCTCACCCGAGCAACTCCCGCTCCCCCCAGCGGTGCCGTCGCCTCCCGTGCCCGTCGTCCCGCCGCCGGTGTCGCCGTCCCCAGTACCGCTTCCACTGTCGCCGCCACTGAGGCACCCAGCGAGACTCCCGCCGAGGACTGCACCGCCCGATGCGAGGATCTTGCGTCGCGTCGCGGAGTCTTTCATTGAGAACATAGCTACCAGCAATAAAGGTATTGACGAGAAATTGCAATAAATCTTTGGTGAATAAACATAATACATAGGTGTATGTTACTCGTCATCTCCGAAAATAGCGCTATTAATAGCTGAAACGCTCGTTTACTCGTCCAGTACACAACGTTACCGGACGCTCTTTTGCGGCAGTCGGCTGTCTTGAGGATTGCTCGCGTTGCCGTGCTCCGCTCGCTGCTGATCCCGTGTATGCATCTGAAACCGTCTTGGGACTTCTATCGCGTGAAATAGCCCTTTCTAAATAGATTATTCGTAGCTAGCCTATCGAAGATAAATATTATCGTGTGTCGTGCCGCCCGACGATGGTGTCGACGAGGTCGCACCAGTTCTGGTACGCCGTCTCGACTGCACTCGTGTCTCCAGACGGCGCGAATGCCCGCCCGGTCGGTTGACAGGGCGCGAGGTCGTCGAGCGAATCCCACACTCCTGTCGCGAGACCCGCCGCGAACCCTGCGCCCAGTGCCGTCGTCTGCGTCACGTTCGAGCGAACCAGTCGCCGATCGAGGAGATCGGCCTGCCACTGCGCGAACTCGTCGTCCTGGATTGCGCCGCCGTCGACGAGCAGGGGGCGCTGTTCGATTCCAGTCGTGGCTTCGGCCGCTTCGAGGACTGCCCGCGTCCCGAATGCGATCGCCTCCACGACCGCTCGCAGTACGTCGTCGGGGTCGGTTTCTCTGCGTAGCCCGAACACTCCCGCCCGGAGGTCCGGCACCCAGTGAGGTGCACCGAGCCCGCCGAAGCCCGGCACGAGCTGCAGATCACCCGGCGACTCCGTGCTATCGAGTTCTGCGAGTCCGCTCGCGTCTTCGAGCAGCCCGATCGTTCGGAACCACTCTAACACCGCGCCCGTGGCGAAGACCGGGCCTTCGAGCCCGTAGCGTGGTTCCGCACCCGCCCGCTGGAACCAGATCGTCGTCAGAAGGTCGCCGTCGGCCGCGACCGGATCGCTCCCGGTGTTCTGCAGGAAGAAATTCCCCGTTCCGTAGGTGACTTTGGCGTCGCCCTCGCCGCACGCGACCCGTCCGAGGAGCGCCGCTTGCTGGTCGCCCATCACGCCCGTCACAGGAACGGCAGCGTTGAGGATACCGTTCGGATCGGTCGTGCCGAACCCCGACGGGTCGCTGGAAGCGCGTACCGCAGGCAACGCCGCTCGCGGCACGTCGAACAGGTCCAGGAGGTCGTCGTCCCACTGCAACTCGTGGATGTCGAACAGCATCGTCTGGGCGGCGTTGGTTACGTCCGTCGCGTGCGTGCCCGTGAGATTGTAGAGGAGCCACGAGTCGACGGTGCCGAGAAGTACCTCGCCGGCTTCCGCCCGTTCACGGAGGCCGCTCTGATCCTCACTGCCGCGGTGCAGACGGCTGCTACCCTCTCCCCGGTAGTCGCCTTCGTCGCCGCACCGACCGCGACCGTGATCGAGGAGCCAGTTGGCGTTGGGCGCGGCGAAGTACGGGTCCGGTTCGAGCCCGGTTCGCTCGCGGATCAACCGTCGCTCCTCGTCAGTCAGCTCCGTGATCTGCTCGGTCGTCCGCCGGTCGCGCCAACTGATCGCGTTCGTGACCGGCGTTCCGGACTCCGCCTCCCACAGCAGCACCGTCTGGCGCTGACTCGACACGCCGAGCGCACGCAGCGCACTCGCCGAGCCGACATCGGCCTGCACCAGTCCGCGCCGGATCGCGTCGGTCGCACAGCCCCACAGTTTGAGGGGGTCGTACTCGACGCGGTCGCCCTCGCGTGTCGTCGGACGATGACTGGTGAACGCCTCCGAGATCGGATCGCCGCGTTCGTCGAAGACGACGAATCTGGTTCCGCTCGTCCCCTGATCCAGCGCGCCGATGTAGGTCGTGCTCATCCGCCTTGCAGTGCAGTAAGCAGTCGGGGGGCGAAGTTCAGCGCGACGCCGCTCGGTCGTCGCCCGGCCACCCGGGCGCCGACGGAGACCTCCCGCCGTTCCAGAACGCCGAACTGCGCGAGTTCGTACAGTAGTCGTTTGACCGTCCCGTGAGTCAGGTCGGTCCGCTCGGCGATCTGCTCGGCCGCGGTCTCGATCCGCGCCTCGCCGTCGAGTGAGAGTTCCAGTAGCTGGTCGAGAACCAGTCGTTCGTTGTCCGAGAGTGCCAGCACTTGCCCGATCGGGACGCCATCTCTCGGTACGGCTGCTCTCCCGGCGTCGATGTCCTCGTCACGGAGCCGCGTTGCCCCGTCGGTTTCCGCGTTGCTCGCGGCGAGGAACAGGGCCGCGAGCGCGTTGTGGGCGTCGCCGTCGGCCCAGTCCGCAAGTCGCTGTGCGTGGACGTGATCGAGTGTCTGTGAGAGCCCTCGGGACCCGCGGACCGTGAGGATGTCGACGAGCTCGTACGTGTACGCGGGCACGTGGACCTGTTGTTCCGGCATCGGGAGCGACAGTTTCTCGGGCGACGTCCGCCCGACACCGATCCACGCGAGGTCTTCGAACGGCTCGAAGAACGTATAGAGGTCCGCCAGATCGACTGTCGTCTGTTCTCCGAGGTGATCGACGGCGACCAGTACGGTTTCGCTCGCGGCCGTGACGGTCTCGATCCGCTCGCGCAGCGCATCGGTGCTCACCCCGCGTCTCGGGACCGACTCTACGAGGAGACTGTCGAGCAGCTCCCGATAGAGTCGAAAGCGGCTCGCGGCCCGCCGTGCGTCGAGATAGACGACACGGACGTCGTCGCGGTCGCTTCCGCTCCGGGTGGCGGTGTAGAACGGGTCGCGGGCACTCATCTCCGCATCGAGCACCGATACGAGCGCGGTCACGATGGCCGACTTTCCGGAGCCCTGTGGTCCCCAGACGTAGGTGTTCGGCGGCACGGCGTGATCGAAAAGTGGGTCGATCGCGTCCAGTAAGGCCTCGAAGAGGGTTTCTCGGCCGACCGGCTCGGAGAGATGCATCGCGGGATTCAGCGAGTCGCGATCGACGATAAGCTCGTTGTTGCTGCTCCGGTTTCGGCGGCGTTCGATGCGTTCTGTGAGATCCATAGGACTCCCTGACGCTATGCAGTATACACGGGAGTGTGGGTAAAACACTTTTTCCCGGTTGCAGGGCGATTTCTCCGGACCTAGTCCCACTCCGTCGCGTTCGCTCGAACGCGCGCGAACGCCTCAGTCACCCACTCGACGAACCCGGCTTCTGCACTGTCCGCACTCGCAACGAGGTTCCCGTGCTCGTCGTAGGCACCCAGATAGGCGTGTCCGTCGACGAGGAGGAGTCCGAACTCCAGCGACTCTTGTGACACGTACAGCGTGAATCCGTCCAGGCCTTTCGCCCGTTCGAGCGACTCCGGATACTCCGTAGCGGAGGTCTGCAGCACGTCCTTATCGACGATTAGTTCCACCTGGGTCTCCGGTCCGATGACGCTGCTAGCAGCCTCGTTGAAAACGCGGCTCACGATCGGTGTGACCCCACGGAACTGCTCTACGGGTTCGTCTCCGACGATGGCGAGAAACCGGTCGATCGGTGCGTGTGGATTCTCCGCTGTCGACTGGGCGTACGTCGTCCCCGATAGCGTCTCACACTCTATCTCCTCGGCGGTCCCACGCAGGTTCGAGAGGAGATGTTCGAAGCGGTTGGCAACGTCCATACACTCCTCGAACTCGTCGTAACTTCTCGCGACGAGTTCCCCCGCACGCGTGAGACGATACCCGTCGCTCGTGGATACCTTCTCGGCCCACCCGCGTTCGACGAACGCCGTGACCGCACGCTGGGCGGTCTCGCGGGCACACGAGCATTCCGCAGCCAGTTCGCTCGGGCGGGCATCGCCCGAACGAAGCGCCCGTAGCACGGCTATCCGGATCTCCGATCCGGTCAAAAACGCGACATCCTCGCGCGCGGTCATTCGATCAAAACGTTATACTGCGGTTGTCATTACGCTGTCGCTCCTCGTCGGCTCCCACCCGTCGGCGGCCGCCGCGTTACGTTCGGGTCTGTTATCCGAGCAGGCCCAGATCGTCGATGCGCTTGACGATCTCTTCGACGGCGGTCTTCGCGTCGTCGGTCCGCTTCCCGCCGGTGATGACGATCTTTCCGGACCCGAAGAGCAGGATGACGACTTCGGGCTCGTCCATCCGGTAGACGAGACCGGGGAACTGTTCGGGCTCGTACTCAACGTCTTCGAGGCCCAGACCGATCGCGAGCGCGTTTAGGTTCAGGTTGTGACCGAGGTCGGCGCTGGAGACGATGTTCTGGACGGTGATCTCGGGGTCCTCGTCGACCGGGATGCTGAGGCCACGGAGCTTCTCGAAGATAATTCCGAGCGCCTCGTGGACGTCGTCGATGCTCTTTGCGCCCGTACAGACGATCTTCCCCGAACGGAAGATCAGGGCCGCTGCCTTCGGCTCCTGCGTTCGATAGACGAGCCCGGGGAAGTTGTCCGGGTTGAAGTCGGCTCCGGGGAGGTCCTCGGCGAGAGCTTCGAGATCGAGCTCTTGGCCGATACCGGTCGATGCGACAACGTTCTGAATCTCGATGGAATCTGCCGGCGCACTCATACTCTGTCGGATTATCTCTGCCCTCCCTTATAAAGGCCCCCGTTATAAAGAGGGTCGGTTCGCTCGTCTCCGGCTATTCGGAAGTCGGTCGTTGCCAGTTACTTGTTTCACGTGCGCTCGCGCGTGACCAGTCGTCGATCGCGTCAAAATACCAATTGGTCGAACGTCCATCCTACCGGTACTCTGCCAGGACGTTGTTAGACGAACACACATATCTAACACCATTTTTCGAAAATCGTTCGGAATCAACGGGGTTAAGTACAACCCACGCATCAGACAGTAATGCGAAGAACACTACGCGACTGCGGGCGGTTGAACTCCGTCCGCGCTCGCATTCCGACGTCCGTGGCGATCGACGCCGCGGGGCGAAACGGATTCAATGGGTTTATACCCATCCGACGTTTCGCTTGAGTCGGACACGGAATGAGGATTCCACCCCTGCGGTCCGCCGTACAGATGGAATCTGATGTTAGCCTTGATGGTTCGGTGACACCTGTCTGGTGTCTACTGAACCACGAACGGACCACGCAATGATATATGGTGATCTCCCTCTCTCCGAGAGGGAAATCCCGCCACACCCCTCCCCCACTACGGGGGAGACCCATTCCGGTTGATCCTGCCGGAGGCCATTGC
>NZ_QXIJ01000010.1:0-118939 GCF_003665925.1 Halobellus sp. Atlit-38R | reverse complement strand
GGCAAAGAACATTGGACTGCAGTATCTCCGTCGCCGGCAAAACGCAGACGACGGAGGCGCACCCGTAGACGTGCGCCTGAATCGCGGGACGCTGAACGTGAGCGGGGAGTACAACCCTCCCGCCTCTAGTGAGGCGTAGAACGGGAGCCCACGCGAAAGCCCTTCCCTCAACGAGCGAGCGGGTCCTTAGACCCCGAGCGAAGTAGGGGAGGGTCGTTTACACCAAACAGACGGTCGGAGACGCAGTGACTGTTGCTCGCAGCCTGCGGCCCTGAACCGAGAGCCAGTTGACCACGTCACCGACCACGTTCAAGTTCACGATCGATAGCGTCCAGCTCTTGGTCTTCGATGGTCGCAAGCGGGTCAGCGCACACTTCACAGAGGATAATCTGTGTCGTCGACAGGCGAACAAGTGGGACACCAAGGAATACGAGTTCCTTATGCGTGGTGCGGCGTTCTCCCGGACCCTTCCAATCGGTGCAGGACTCACAGGGGCTCCGTTCGGAGAGCTGCACCGCTGTGGACTCGCTCCGTTCGAACACGCCCGATGCGATCCGCGGGTAGGGTGATGGCGATCCAGTCAAAATCTGGACTGCTACGTAACCGAGTCCGAGAAGCAACGCGAGTGCCAGTGGCAGCAAGAGGAAGCCCGATACGCGAGCCATTGCTACGAGCAGCACGAATGCGACGCCAACAACCGTTGCGAATTTGATGTACCGTCGCATCTGAAGCCTCTGGAGACCCAGTTAGCGTGTGCTCTCGTTTGTGGACGTGGCGTCATCGGTCACATCGCGCGTGAGGGCGACGCCACCCTCCGCTGGGACATAGATGGTGTTGTCGTTCTCTCGCAGCGCCTCGATGTAACGCAGATCGAGGACCTCGGGGTTCTGCCGGAGGGCCTTACCCTTGATTCGAATCTGTTCGGCCTCGGCCTCAGCTTCGATCACCTGGCGCTGTTTGTTCTTCTCGGCGACTTGGATCTCGTACTCCGCCTCCTCAATCTTCTGTTGTTTGACCTTCTTCTGTTCGATAGACTTGGCGTACTCACTCGGGAGCCGGACGTTTCGGATCTGAACGCTCTCGATTACGATACCGCTTCCATCAGTTTCCGTCTTGAGCGCCTTTTCAACGGCGAGCTTCAGGCGAGTCTGTCCCTCGCCGGTATAGATGTCCGTGACGTCGATATTGCCACCTTCCGTCCGCAGGACCGAGCGAACGGTGGGGCGGATGAGGCGTGTCTCTGCGGTCGGGAGATCGCGGTACTCTTCGTGGAATCGGGGAGCGTCACGGGGGGTGACGCGGTAGCGGACAGTCACGTCGACATCGACGTGCAGGCCGTCTTGCGTGAGAACGCGCACCGAGTCGTCCTGATTTGCATTGTCTCCCTCGCCGCTCTGGGAACTCATCGTGTACGTCTGCGGTCGTGTTGGAATACTAACTGTCCCTTCGATAATGGGTGTGATGAAGTGCCAGCCAGGTTCGAGGATGTTGCCCGTAACCGCACCCTGGTTCTTGACGACCTTTACGTTCCCTTCGTTGACGCCTTCGAACGCCATCACTCCGCCGACGGCCGAGACGAGAAGAATCACAACGAGACCGATCACCGTGGCAGAGGTAGCGAATCCGCTGGTGTCGATTGGAGGGTCACCGCTCATATGTCACTTGTAGATGAGTATCTATTGTATATAATGCTGGCCACTTACAGATAACATTTGAGAGCGGATCAAACCAAAACCACACCCGCTGTGTGGCCCTGAGGACAGCGTATATATTTCTCGCTCTTCAATCACGGGAAGATGCCCTCCAGACGCGACTTCCTCCTCGGTGTTGGCGGCGTGGCTGGGTCGGTCACCCTCGCCAACACGACTACTGCAGCCGCCGCGTCCACTGCCCCGGAACGTACCTGGACGCGAACCTACGCCCCAGCTACGACCGCCACGAATGGAAATCGTGCGCTCGTTCGTGAGATCGTCCCGATGAACGACGGCGTCGCACTCGTCGGCCTCGCTGGTGGTTCTGACCACTATCACGGCTGGATTGGACGCGTGGACGCAGCGGGCCGTTCACGCTGGCATCACCTCGATGAGACGGGACAGAGTACACTCCTCGCGGGGGCCGTATCGAGAGACGACGCCGATGGAATCGTTGCCGCCGGCGGTACCAACCTCACAGCGAGTCACCTAGCACCAAGACACGCTGATCCGTACGCTCTTCGCATCGGACCAGACGGCGACGTCTCGTGGACACACACCTATCAGCCAAGTGCAGCAGATGGACGAGCGACCGCAATAGCAAACGTGACTGATGGATACGTCGTCGCCGGCAACGAGACTGTCGGGAACGACGAGCGACTGTGGGCGGCCCACCTCGACTCTCACGGCACTCGTAGCTGGACGTGGCACAGCGAGCGCGCGGGCAGCGTCAACGCAATAACTAGCGTCCCTGGGGGTATCATCATTGCTGGCTCGACCGGGCCAGTAGGCGCCGATTCGCCTGCCCCCAGTGGTCGACAGGAGGTTGCTTGGATCGGCAAACTCACCAACAGCGGGAGCCTCACTTGGCAGTGGCACGTCGATCACAACGCGGGAGACCGCATCGAAGACCTAGCGCCCGCCCCGAACGGAGGCGTGGTCGCTGTCGGGCGCCGTGGCTTCAGTGCTGACGATCGGGGTGTCGGTTGGCTGGTCGCGCTCGATAGCGACGGACAGCAACGCTGGGAGCAGACCTACCCACAGGACGGCTGGAACTGGCACCACGGCATTGCGTCGGTCGAAACCGGGTACATTCTCGTGGGGACGCGGGCGGCGGAGCCAGACACGGATGCCGACGCTCGCGGTGCGTGGCTACTTCGCGTCGATGCCGAGGGACAGGTCGTCTGGGAGCACCAAGCCGAGCCCGGGACCGGGGGGTTCGCTGTTCAGCCCCTCGGAGACGGTGGCCTGCTCGTTGGTGGCGCAGCGTCTACCGATGGACACGCGGGTGAAGTAGCCTGGTTGGCGAAGGTCGGCGGTGATCCCACATCAGGAACGACAGCAGAGGACGTCCTTTCTCTACCCACACTCCCAGACTGGACGACGCCGTTGGTCGCCGGCACTGTTATCGGTGCGCTCGGGGCACGTGCTGTGGCGTCCTGGCGGCAGTCGTAGGGGTTTTTCAGCCACGTCTGGGCAGAAAGCCTATACTAGACGCATCAAGAACACGAGATATGCCAACCTGCAACAACTGTGATGGGTTCGTCACACAGCGCTACGTGAACGTGTTCGCCCCCGGAGACGCGGAGACGGTTCGTGTCTGCCCAAACTGTGAAGATCTCGTCCGCGATGGCAACGGTGTACGGGAAGCACGGAGCAAGCGGAAGTGAATGGTTCGAGAAATATTCGAGTATGCGATCGAGCGGTAGGTGAAGGAAGACATTGGCGAATCCACCCCGTCTATAGAGTGGCCTGGGCAAGTTCCGAGCGGACTCGGAAGGAGTAGCATTATCGAAAGCAGTGGTGTCGGGATGCAAGCCCGGCAATATACCGAGCAACCAGGTAGTGGTGCTCGGATCTGTCCCTTTCGGGACATTCTCTGGGCTGGTTTCCACACGGGTATCATTTTCTGTTTCACTCGGCGTGATGTCAACAAGTGGTAACAATCTGACTCCGTTTCCCGCCTCTGATCAAGTTCATCCACAGCTACGGCCCCCAGCGGCGGCTTGAAAGTCCCCTTCTGTTTCTTTCCCGGCTCGTTGAGTGGGGGTCGTCGGAACACCTGCCCTTCTGTCAACTACTGAGAAAGAAAGCACTGGGTGTCGCTCCCTGCACCTAGAGAGATACAAACTATTATCGCGGATGAGATATGTGAGGGAAGTGTGATAGAGTTGCAAAACGCCACAGCTCTCACGAAGGCAGGTACGTGTCTGTGAACCTGCTCTTTCTGGGACACGTTCTGGCGTTCGTACTTGCCGCTCTCGGATGTTTTGTGAGCCTCAAGCGTGTCCAAGCTATTGCGCACGATGGGACCCGCCGTGGACTTACGGTGTTTCTCCTCACCAGTGGGCTCTGGGCTGGGGCGAATCTCGGATATCTTGTCGCTGCTTCCCCACTAGCAAAACGGGCGTTCTACGTGTTTGGACTCGTCGTAGGACTCATCGCCGTCGCCGCGTGGTTGTCCTTCTGTGCTGCGTACACGGGGCGCTCACCGCGGCAACTGCCGTACGCCAGACTCGTGAGCGGTATCATTCTCGTACTCATCGCGGTGAAGCTCACCAACCCACTCCATCACCTGTATTTCACCGCGACGATGGTTGCGACACCGTTCCCCCATCTCGAAATCCAGCACGGAATTATGCATTGGACTGTGCTCGGTCTCGCGTATGCGCTGTCCTTTGTCGGGTTCTATATGCTACTTGAACATTTCCACTATGCTGGAACGGACACGCGCCCGCTTGCCGTGTTGGTTATGCTGACCGCACTGCCAGTCGGTGCGAACATCATCGGGGTGACGAGTCCGTGGTTGCTTGCGATAACGTACGAGCCAATTGGCGTTGCAACTTTCGCGCTCGGCGTCGTCTTCGTCTATTTCGACCGGTTTCAGAGAGCACATCGTGCAGGCGAAATCGACGATGCGGTTCTCTTCCTCGACCAAGACAACCAAATCCGCGACTATAATCAGACCGCCTGTGATCTGTTTCCCCAATTATCCGGTACGACCGGGAAGTCACTGGAGACGGTACTCCCGATGATCGACGGAACCAACGAAACACCTCCTGAAACAGTCACGCTCACCCGTGACGGAGACACCAAATACTATCGTATCGCGTCAGCGCCGTTTACTGCTGGCAACTCAGAAACTGGCCGTTCAATTGTGATTTCTGACGTTTCCGAGGCGGAGCAATATCGTCGGGACCTCGAACGGAAAACAGAACAACTCGAAGTGCTGAACCGCATTGTTCGCCACGACATTCGAAACGATATGACTGTTATTCGCGGCTGGGCGGAAACACTCGAAGGGCGTGTCGATGACGAGGGACAAGACGCGCTCGAACGAGTGCTTCGGGCTGCTGATCATACGATGAAACTGACAAAAGATGCGCGTGATTACATCGAAGCGATTGCTGGCGAGGAGCAGCCGGAATTGAAATCCGTTACACTCCGAAGCCACCTCAAAGCGGAGGTCGACACAGCCCAAGAGTCCCATCCTGACGCGGAGATTCAGATTAGCGGGAATATCCCAGCAGTCGGGGTCTGTGCAACCGAGATGCTATCGTCGGTGTTTCGCAATCTCCTCAGCAATGCCGTACAGCACAACGACAAGGCCACCCCTAAAATAACGGTGCGCGTCGAGGAACGAGACGAGTCAGCCGTCGTTCAGATTGCAGACAACGGCCCTGGGATTCCGGACAAGCAAAAAGAAGCGATCTTTGGGAAGGGAGAGAAAGGTCTGGAGAGTGAAGGAAGCGGCATTGGGCTGTATCTCGTGCAGACGCTGGTCGAGCAGTTTAATGGAGCAGTCCGGGTGGAGGATAACGACCCTGAGGGCGCAGTGTTCACGATCGAGTTGCAAAAAGCCGAAGACCGCCCAGCAGAGACAGAACCGTCACAGACAAATCCGGCACTGTGACAGCATCCTGCGCCTGATCACAAGCCGAGTCCTGAATGATTTCGAACGTTTCAACTCCTCAACTCCTCGAATTAAGCAGATGTGCCTACCGCCTTCCGAAGTCTCTTTGATGCAACGAGTCAATCAGAGATGTGGCAAATACAAACCGCAGTTGGTACTTCACAGAGCGACCAGCAGGTGAACCAGACGCGGACTGTTTCGAGCTCAGAGAAGAGAACGTCCCAGAGCCGGGCGACGGTGAACTGCTCGTCCGTGTCGAGTACCTCTCCGTCGATCCGTATATGCGCGGCCGGATGCGCGACAGCGAATCGTACGCGGAGCCGTGGGACGTCGGAGACGTCCTCAAAGGCGGTGTCGTCGGCGAAGTCGTCGAGAGCAACAGCGCACAGTTCGACGAAGGCGACTTCGTGACCGGTGAGGGCACGTGGGCGGACTATAGCGTGCTCGATGCGGGTGACGTTGCCCCCGTCAACACCGAAGTCGCGGACTTGCCAGCTTATCTGGGCGTCCTCGGAATGCCGGGCCGGACGGCGTATTTCGGGTTGCTAGACGTCGGCGAGCCCAACCCCGGTGATACCGTCGTCGTCTCCGGGGCAGCCGGCGCAGTTGGATCGGTCGTCGGACAGATCGCGAAGCTGAACGGCTGCCGCGTCGTCGGATTCGCCGGGTCCGACGAGAAGACGCGCTGGCTCACAGACGATCTCGGATTCGACGCCGCGATCAACTACAAAGAGACCGAGGATTACGGAGCCGCGCTAGACGACGCCGCACCCGAGGGCGTCGACGTCTACTTCGACAACGTCGGTGGCCCGATTACGGATGCTGTATTCACGAAACTGAACCTCGATGCTCGCGTGGCCGTTTGCGGACAGATCGCGCACTACAACGACGAGAGTGTCCCGACAGGACCGCGAAAGCTGCCCCTGCTCATCGCACCGCGCGCGAAAGTCCAGGGTCTGCTCGTCGGCGATTACGCGACTCGATTTGGGGAAGCGACCGAACAGCTCGCAGCGTGGGTGGCGAGCGGGGAAATCGACCATCGTGAATCAGTCGTTGAGGGCTTAGAGAACGCACCGGATGCGTTCCTCGGGCTGTTCTCTGGCGACAACATCGGGAAGCAGGTCGTCCGAGTGGCTGAGTGAGCTCCCCACGGCGAAAAATTGGACGTCCTGGTGTGAGTCGAAGTCGTGGTCTCAGATCGACTTCCGCGACTCGATAGGCTCGTCGGTGTCAGTCGAGCGTTCGGGTCGATAGGTGTTGAGCCCGAGCACGCGGTTGAGGACGCACTGTTGGGTGGCTCCGGTGATGATGAACACGAGGCTGAGTACACCGAACAGGGCGGCGACGACTCCCGTCGAGAGCGGACCGAACCCTAAGCTGAGATACCCAGCAAGGGCAGCCAGCGAGATGATACCAAGGACTGGCCCGAGGACGAGGCGAGCGGTGCGATCATAACCGCCGACATTCTTTTCCATATTGATCACGTCATATTGGCGCTCTGAGGAGATAAGCGTATCTGGCCGTCCCGAACCCTGCAGGGAGTCCGTAAGCGCAACCAAAATCAGTAGGTCATCAAATCGAAGAGCAGCGCCTTCGCGCGCGATTCGAGACTTCGGTCGACAGGCCCAATCGGCCGGCGAGCGGTTGCAACTCCGTATTGATCGAATTCGGTCTCGATGCGATACGTCAGCGACTTCTCGACCGCACCCTCCCAGAGGTCGACGACGAGGGCTCGGTTGTCGACGATACGCCGGAGCCGCCCCGTCTCCCTGTTCAGCGTCACTTCGATCCAGCAGTCACCGAATTCTGAAATGGGCGCGAACGGGAGCGGAACGACCTGTGCGTACGCGTCCGGTCCGGAAACGCGGTACGTGACCGTTCCATCTCTCTCCGCAGTTTTCGTCCAGTCAGTCCGGTGCGGGCGGACGAAATCGCCGCGGACCGCTCTGGCAGCGTCATCGTCGTCAGCGACGACGTCGGTTCCGCTGTCGCCTTTCGAGATGCGCACCCGCCCGTTCTTCGGAGCGGGCGCATCGAAGTCGTACAGCATCGTCCCGTCGGTCACGTACAGCACGTTGGTCAACGGGAGGTCGTAGCTGTCGCTGTAGACCCGGTTGTAGTGAAACAGCGCCCACAGTAGCTGATGCGGCGTGACGAACTCTCTGTCCGCCTCGTCCGCGATGCTGTCATTCCGTGTCAACGGGGCTGCAAACGTCGTCAAGGTGTGGAGGTGCCGTCGTCGGGAGTGTTCGTGCCACTGTCTGCGCACGTCGAGATCGTACGGTGCCTCACCGGTCCAGTCCTCCAGCACTCGCACCCTCGTGGTGGCCCGGTGATCGACGGCGTGGCGGTGTCGAGCCGCCGCAACGATGCGCTCGCGCGGCGCATCACCTGTTGGGAGCGCCGGGTCGTAGGGACGAACGTCAGCGACTCGAAGACTGCCGTAGCCCGTAGCTGCGCCGAGGATCGCCGTACCTGCACCGGCGAGCAACGTACGGCGGTTCATTCGCTCGCCTCCGGTGTGGTTGTCCCCGGTCGCCAGACGGCGACCGCTCTCGAAGTATTCCGTTCGGGCGCGACCCAGACCATACGGGTCATCGCTGGTTCAGGAATCTCGTGAGTCAGTGTCGCTCCTGGCGTAAGCGGGAACGCCGCAGCCGAGTCCGTGCTATCGCGATCGACCCACACGGTCTCGGTGTCGTCAGCGTCGGGGGTGATGACAGACAAGCGACTCGTGTTCTCGACCGTGACACGGTTGCCGCGGTCAAACGTCACGGTCAGTGCTGACTGATCGGGATTCCAGTCGAACGAAACGAAGACATTCGGTCCACTAGTCGGGTAAGGGTCCGTCGAGGGACCGCTCGGTGCGAGTGAGCAGCCAGCAAGGGCAGGGAGGAGTGTCGTGAGGAGGGCACGTCGATGCACGGAGTGGCTTTCGGCAACGAGACCTAAAGATGGCTCGGGAATCGGATTCGTCCATCGGAGTTCTCGGGCCGTGCGACCACGTGTTCCTACTCCGCACCGCGTCGGTCAGATACAGCCTCCGGGATAGGAGTTAATGTGCAGTACTCGTTTTTCGGAGCCACCGAAGACCTCGAAGCGACCCCGAAACCGGAGCCGTAAGCGGCGGGAAGATATCACCTGTGGGTGTCCTTGTACTCCGTGACGAGCGCCTGCATCGCCTCTCGCGCATCCCCGAACAGCATATACGTGTTGTCGTACGTGAACAGTGGATTCGGGATCCCAGCGTAGCCGGGGCTGAGGCTGCGCTTGTTCACGATTACCGTCTGAGCGTCCCAGACGTGGAGCACAGGCATACCCGCGATGGGACTCGACGTCTCCGAGAGGGCACTCGGATTCACCACGTCATTTGCGCCTGTAACGATGACGACGTCGGTCTGGGAGAACGTCGGGTTAACCGCTTCCAGTTCCGCCATCTGTTCGTACGGGACGTTCGCCTCAGCGAGGAGGACGTTCATATGTCCGGGCATCCGACCGGCCACCGGGTGGATGCCGAAGATCACTTCGACGTCGTTCGCCTCCAGAAGCGCCGCGAGTTCGGCGACGGCGTGCTGGGCCTGTCCGACAGCCATCCCGTAGCCGGGGACGATGACTACGCGTCGGGCGACGTCGAGCAACATCGCCACCTCCTCGGGTGAGGTCGACATCACGTTCCCCGTGTAGATATCCGCGACGTCGCCACTTGACCCATCGTCGCTGTACCCGCCGAAAAGGACGTTCGTGAGCGTCCGGTTCATCGATTCGCACATAATGAATGTGAGAATCAGACCGGAGGCGCCGACGAGTGTCCCGGCGACGATAAGGACGCTGTTGTCGAGCGCAAACCCGGTCGCAGCGGCTGCCAGCCCGGAGCAGGCGTTCAACAGCGCGATGACGACCGGCATATCCGCACCGCCGATGGGGACGACCAGCAGGATGCCCAGTATCGACGCGGCTGCGACCAGCACCCAGTACGATGGTACCCACGTTGCCGCCGAAAGCACGCTAATCTCAATCTGCGTGACGAGCGCCACGCCCGCAAGGACGGCGAGGACGAAGAAGGCGGCCTTGAGTGGATTCTCACCCGGGTAGTGGACGGGATCCTCGACGTATCCCTGGAGCTTCCCGGCAGCCACGAGACTGCCCCAGAACGTGACACCGCCGATGAGCCCGGTGGCGGCCGCTGCCGTCGCCGTCTCGACTGGGGCTACTGTCGGCCCCGACGGCCCAAAGAGGTCGATGAGTTCCGCGCCGGCCACGAGTGCGGAGGCGCCCCCGCCGAAGCCGTTGAACAGGCCGACGAGTTGGGGCATATCCGTCGTGTCGACAGTGACCGCGAGCCAGCTGCCGATCGCCGCGCCGACTAGAAGACCGGCGAACAGAACCACCGGTGAGAGGATCTCGAACCAGAGGACGGTGACACCGACTGCGACGACCATCCCGGCCGCCGAGAATATATTCCCCCGGCGTGCTGTCCGGGGGTGTGTCAGCTGTCGGAGCCCGTGGATGAACAGGACCGCAGCGGCGAGGTACGCGAGCGAGAGGGCCGCCGGCGGGAGCCCGGCTGCGATTCCCAGCACAGATCAGTCCTCCCGGCCTCGGAAGCGTCGGAGCATCCGGTGGCTCACCAGGTAGCCGCCGACGACGTTCGTCGTCGCCATCACGACGGCGAGAAAGCCCAACACCGTCGCGAGCGTCGACTGGCCAGCCCCCGCGACGACGACCGAGCCGATGAGCGTGATGCCGGAGATGGCATTCGTCCCCGAGATGAGCGGCGTATGCAGTGTGGCCGGGATCTTCGTGATCACCTCGTAGCCGACGAACGCGGCGAGGACGAACAGCGTCAGATTCTCGACGAACCCCATTCACCACCACTCCCGTGTGTCAGGCATCGGTTTCTCCGTCAATTGGCTCCTGGTCGGTGTCGTCACTGGCATCGATACTGTCTGTGTCAGCAGGACTCGACGGCGAGTTCGGTTCACTGCGACGGTGTGGGGAACGGACCGCGCCCTCGTGGGTGAGGAGCGTGGCGTCGATTATCTCGTCTGTCGTGTCGGTTGCGATAGTTCCCTCCCGGAGAACGTGATCCAAGAAGTTGGTGACGTTGTTCGCGAAGAGGCGACTGGCTGTCTGGGGGACGGCACTCGGGAGGTTCGTCGGCCCGAAGATAGTGACGTCACCGTATTCGACGGTCTCGTCGGGACGTGTCGGCTCGCAATTCCCTCCGCCTTCGGCCGCGAGGTCGACGACGACAGAACCAGGCGCCATCCCATCGAGCATCGCCTCGGTCACGAGCGTCGGGGCGGGCCGACCCGGGACCGCCGCCGAGGTGATGACGACGTCCGCCGCGCCGACCGCGCTAGTCATCGCTTCGCGTTGCTTCCGGTAGAACTCGGGGTCCTGTTCTCGGGCGTATCCGCCCGCAGTGGCAGAATCAGACGTTTCGAGATCAAGCGCTACGAAATCCGCCCCGAGACTCTCGACCTCCTCTTTGACGGCGGGTCTGATGTCGTAGGCTCGGACCCGAGCGCCGAGGCGTTTCGCGGTCGCGATCGCCTGCAACCCCGCGACACCCGCACCGACGACGAAAACCGAGGCGGGCGAGATAGTCCCCGCTGCAGTCATCTGCATCGGAAAGAGTTTTGGCACTTCGTTCGCCGCCATAACGGCGGCCTTGTACCCCCCGAGACTCGCCATCGACGTGAGCACGTCCATCGCTTGGGCCCGACCCGTCCGAGGGAGGAGTTCGAGCGCGAACAGCGTGATCTGTCTATCGGCGAGCGCTTCGAGTGTCGTGTCGTCGACGGCGTACGGCCCGAGCATCCCGATAACTGTCTGCCCTTCGCGGTACGGGTCCAGTTCGCCGTCGGGACGGCTACCGAGGCCACGAACCTGAAGGATGACCTCAGCACGATCGAACACCGCTGTCCGGTCGTCGAGCACTTCACAGCCGACCGCCGCGTACTCGTCGTCGCTCCAGTTGCTCCCCGCTCCGGCACCGTCGGCAACGAGGACCTCGATGCCACGATCGACGAGCTTGCGCGCAACCGGTGGAACGAGCGCGACGCGGGTCTCGCCCGCGACCGTCTCTCCCGGGACACCGACCTTCATCGACCGCAACCCGTGCGAGCGGCGGCTGCCGATCCGCGGCTCTGAGCTGAGTCACTCATCGCCAGCTCGTCCACCCGCCATCGACGACGAGGGATTCGCCGGTCACGTACCCTGCCAGGTCGCTCGCGAGGAAGACCGCCGCACCGGCGACATCTTCGGGCTGGCCGTACCGGCCGAGCGGGACCATTTGGGTGAACTGCTCGGCCCCCGCCGCCGCCGCTTCCGAATCGGTCGGTTCCCCACCGATCATCGTCTGGATAGCGCCGGGATGGATGGCGTTGACACGGATTCCGTGCTCGCCGAGTTCGTGCGCGAGTGAATACGTCAGCAACGTCAACCCGCCCTTGGACGTGGCGTACGTGGGCCAGTTTCCGTTCCCGAACAGCCCCGCAATACTCGAGATGTTGATGATGGAGCCACTTCCACGGTCGCGGAGCCGTGCTGCGGCGACCTGGGACCCAAAGTACGCCCCCTTCGTGTTGATATCCATCAGCTGCTGGTACTCCGCCTCAGTCACGTCAAGAAAATCCTCGGCGTGCCAAATACCGGCGTTGTTCACCCATATGTCGAGACCGCCGAACTCCGCGGCTGCATCAGCAGCGGCCTCGAGGTCGTCGGTGTTCGTGACGTCGCACTCCACGAACGTCGCGGCCGCGTCGGTCTCGTCTGCCAGCAGTTCGTGCGTCGGCGGCCCACTCTCTTTCGGGTCCTCACGAACGTCGGCGACCACGACCGCACTCGCGCCGTGTTCGGCGAACCCCCGTGCGATTCCACGCCCGATCCCAGAACTACCACCGGTGACCACCGCGGTCTTTCCATCGAGGAGTGTCATATCCGATTTGACCTCCGAGAATACTCGTGTCGGAATAGTATAATTATAGACGACGTAACCCTCCCTCAGAACCAGTTGTGAACTCGGAGGGACGGCACCACGCCAAGTGAGTGGCTCACGGAGACAAAAAGGAGGGCTTACCGACAAGCCAACGGTGTTCAGACGTGAGTACTGCTGGAAGGGAAAGTGGGGTGGTGTAAATAACCGGTTGTGCCTCTGACCCACCCGCAATTGAACCAATAGCGGGGATGGTTGTAAATCTATTGAACACTATTTCACAAATGGGTATATTCCCTGACTCTGGTCCACCCGTAGGATTATCGATCGGTTTTCGTACTCATCTCCGAGATGAGTAGCCACTATTCGGCGCGCGTGGGGCGATATCGCCGTCAGCGATCGAATAACTGAACTCCACGAGTAGCGACCGGCCGAACTATGCTCGTATAGGGGCATCCTATTGTAGCGTTTGCAACCGATTATACAACCGATCGTGCGACTACGTGCGGTTGGGTGAGCAAACGCTACTATAGAATGTCACCGCTACACGGATGAACGACGTATCCGAATGCGCGGACGGTGGCGACGACTCCCACGGTACGACGGACACCGCGCTGAGCTACGCAGGCGGACGTACGAAGCCGAAGGCGGGTGAATCGTCAGACTACGATGATCATTATAGTTATCCCTTCTTTGATGAAGATACCACCTTCATTATGCACTATGCAGATAGAATTCGACGGAACCACTGCTCGTAATAGCTTGCGAGCAATCTTGCGCTACCTGTTCGCCCTGTTTGCCTGGATATACAGCGGTTGCTCGTGGGTAGTGGGACAGACCAGAGACACAATTCGAGAGGGGGGACGCTGGGCTGGCTCAGTAACGGGCGCTCTGTGGGGCTACTTCAGCGCCGCTCTCGGAGCCGAGAGAACGAGACACGTGCTGGAACGCGCAACAAAAGGTCTCTTCGGGATTCGACAGGATATCTCGGTTGTGGCCCTCCTGAGTGCGCCCTTGCTTGCCTTTGGAACCGAGTGGTGGGTCGTGACCACCACCAGTTACCGGCAAATCGAGTCGATGGCCGTCGGCACCTGGACGGGGGCGAATCCGGAACCGCTCGTCTTCGTCAGCGTCGCCGCAATCGTCGCTGTTGCTACTCTGTTCACGGGCTTCAATTCGGGGTTGATTCCGGCCACTGTCCTCGCGATGGCACCGACATTCGGTATCGGGTTCGCGCGCTACGGGCTCACGGCGGAGTACTATGGCACAGTCGGAATCCCCGACGCGACAGCCATCGGTCTGATGATCGCTGTGGTGATCGGTCTCCCACTGGGAGTGACGGGGTTCTTGATCGGGACCGGACTTCGCCATATGTGGGGGTACTTCGAGATGCGATCGGGAACTGACGAGGCATCGAGGCAGGCGTAACGCTGAGCAGAACCCCACTACAACACACGCGGAATTATGACACGATCCCTTGGACGTAGATGTGTGCGTACGCGCTTGCCCACACGACTGAAAGCAGTTCACTGAGGCTCGATGAGATTATGTCTATAACGGGCGATACGAGTGCTAGTCTCGTACCGAACTCGGGGAAAACGGTTGGCAAATACAGGCTGAGTGCACTGCCAATAGCGATTACGGCGATGAGCAAGATTTTTCGACGGTAGTTCGTTGTGATGCGCCAACTCACCCAAAGTGATTCGATAGGCCCGTACTGGCCGATAACGCACGCCTCGGGCGCGAACCAGAATTTGAAGAGGAGAAAGAGAAACGGCACAGCAAAAATAATCCCACCGACTGCTGCGGCGACAGGGAAACTAACCATCTCCACCGGGGCCGGGATCACGCCGACCAGAAGGAAGAGGGGAAATGACACGAAGAACGGAACCGTCATCACGACGAATACGATGACAACGATGACGCCGACTAACGCCGGAGTTCGAACGATGCTTCGCCGTAGTCCCTCACGTACCGTGACAGACTCGCCGGTCAATTCTCCAGCAACGATCGTTCCCACGTAGGCGCGAATCGAAATGATAAACGCGAACGCCGTTACAGCCTCGATGACGCCGATTGCTGGCGTCGGAAGCACAGTGATACTGTCGGTCTCGAGAAGTCGGTTGGAGAAGATAATCACGCCAGCGAAGGCGAGGATCGACGGATAGGATCGAAACAGGCGAAGCGACCAAACGAGCGCGTCGAGGACGGTCCGATTGGTGGTGGTTGTCTCAATGTTGCGGCATTCGAGACAGCCACAGCCATCGACATCTTCTCGGGCTTTGATTGTCGGTGCCGCGCCACACGTGGTTGTGTCGTCACCGGTAGAAGTGCTTCGGCCCGCTGAATTGGTGTGTTCGCTCATTCCCCAGTGACGAATTGGGAGATGGATTCACCGGCTGCGAGCAGGACCGATGGAGGGCCAAGTAGCGACGCGAAGGCCTTGAACGCACGTTTGAGGCTCGGCCGGTCGTCCTCAGTGCCGAGGAAGAGGATCGTCGGATCCTCCGAAACGACGTACACACTCATCTCACAGCCTTTCTCAGAATAGCAGGTGTCGGTGACTTCGATTACTCCAGCTGCTTCGAGATTCTCCAAGTGATAGTGGACGTTCTGCACGCTCTGGCCGAGTTGGTCAGCGATCCGCGACGGAGTCGCCGGTGTCTCGTTGAGCAACCGGAATATTTCGTAGGCGGTTTCGGAGGACAACGCTTCGATCACGTCTCGTGTCGCGTCGTCGTCGAGGCTCAAGACTGAGGGGTTGTCACTTCGTTCGACGGCGGCGTTCGTTTGTGTCGGAAGGAGTCGTGACATAGTTGCTGTGGATTGAATTCTCGAGATCTGTTCTAATCAGCGGCCGCTTGATACCATCGTACGTAGTTGTTGTCGGATAGTCATATTTGTCGGTCGGTAATCATACTGACTCCGTGGAAACAGGTGATGCAGCGATCAATCGCAAGTAGTACGCCGTGTACACCGTATAGAAGTACGCGAAGCCAACCGCCGAGAGGACGATTCCGATCGGAAGGAGGACAGCTACCGGGATACCGGGGTCGATCGGTAATACGTCAGCAGGCCCGGCATCCGTCAACGTCAACTGGAGCAGGTACTCGGGGATGAAAAAGGCGTTCAACAGGATGACCCACACCAGCGAGAACCCGGCGACGCTTTTGAGGTTCGAGCGGACGAGCGAAACGCTCCTCCGGAACGCATCCGTGATGCTCTGGTCTTCGATGACAATCGCAACGTCGTAAAATTGCACGAACATAATGACGAGGAGGATGGACAACAGCCAGACGAGCAGCGAACCGACGCCTGCGGCGAAGGCGGCCATCTCGTGAATCGCGGCGAGTGCCAGAGTCCCGATACCGAGTATGAATCCGGCGAGGCCGAGCCCGATGGCGGTTCCGAGGACGAGAAGCACGAACACCACCGTTCCGAGTAGCAGCCGGAGGTAATGTGTCTGTGCTGCCGTCACAAACTGAGTGACCGATGTGTCTGTTCCTTCGATCGCAGCTCGGGCGGTGTCGATGAAGCCACCGAGAACGAATGGAAAGACGATTAACCACGCGAGCGATGCACCCGCAGAGACCAACGGTGAGTCGATCAGGTGCTCAACGTTCTGGAGTTGGCTCCCACCCCCGACGAGGAGGCCGGCGACGAGCAGGATCGGATTTGCTTGGAGGGCGGCGAATCCATCTTTGAATGCGGAGACCAGTACCATCGTGTCTACGACATACTGTTGTAACCTATTAGATCGAATGGAGTATCAAAACCAGATTTAAGCGATAATGGGGCCTGTATCGGCTATTTCGCGGGGTAGGGGATTATGACGTGTCGTGAAACGGTCCGCATCACGGACGTGGTAGTTCGAACAGACGAGAACGCCGCGTATGTCGCCAAGTGCTGCGAGTTCCTCGTCGATCCCTGGGGCATCGAGTGGGTCGATGACCCATACGCCACCGTCCGCGCCGACGACGGCGTGACTCGTCCGGTGACCGGTCTCGTTCGGATGTGCGAGCCACCCGATGCCGACGTCCCACCGATCGACTATCTCGTACTCCGAAGGGGATCGCCGGTCGTAAATCGGCATCGTCAGCTTTCGGGGAAGACCGTGTCGGGGTCCCGACTCTCGAACGGGCCGACGTGTTCACCCGTCGTCGCGTAGCGGTACAGCGCCGTCCGGACAACCGCAGCGGCCGTCTGCGAGCCCACGATTGCCGCGACGACGATTCCGCCACCGCCGACGAGCGCACCCACACCGACCACGCCATCGAGAACGAAGTATCCAACCACACCCAGGGCGACACCTGGCAGCGCAACGATCAGGAAGACGAAACTCACGCCGAGCGTGGCGGAGACGCTTTCGCCCCACGTGTCTCTGAAGAGCGACCCGCTCCGACGAAGTTGGCGACGCAGACTCCGTCGCTCGTCGAGGACGATGACCGGCACGATGAAGAACGTAAGCAGCGCCCACGCGACATCGAAGACCATCCGCGTCAGACTCCCGACCACGCCGAACTTCTCGTCGAGAATGTACAAAACCGTGCCGAGCGTCGCGGCGACGACTGCCCACAGGGCGATCTGCCGGCGAGCGCGCCACGCCGCAGCGAGGCCTTCCCGAACAGATGTGGGGTTCCCATCGAACAGTTGCGCTGCGCAGTGCACCACTGCGGCGTTGAAAAACGTCGCCACGCTCGAGGAGATCGCAATCGCACAGAACAGCACGCCGTACTTATAGAGGTCGTTGGTGAGCAGTGACCCGACGAGTCCCTGCTGGAAGACGATCGCTCCGAGGACGGCGAAGGCACTCCCGACCGCGAGAAGACTCAAGGCCGGAAGGACCAAGAGCGTCGGCCGCTGGGTGAAGATACGGAGACTGTCACGAGTGATATCGAAGCCGCGTTGGTATTTCGAGGTCATCCTGAACAGTCTCCGTTTGACTGGCCACGCGCAGATCGAGCACTATTGCGTGTCGAACGTGCTGTGACACCGCCAATCGCTCCGAGTGCAACACTCTCTGTGAGCGGTGCCAGGGTTTTTCGTCGTATGATGGAGGGCATACTACATTGATTCGGTCAATGTGCGTATAAAAATCCGGGAGGATGAAAACTGCATCTGAGCGATCGGCTCGTTCCTCGTTCGGGGGAATTTTCGCCCTCCTACGCTATGATGCGTGCTGCATACAGCGTGCATAGCTATCATGCCTGGTGAAGATACCCGAACAAAAGGATAGACAATCAACAATTCTTTGCCCCATCACTTTGGACTTCTCCTATGACGAGCAGTCGTGCCTTTGCCAACACGACCGTTGCATTGGGTATCGTCGCGCTCGCCCACGCGGCCATCACGTGGCCAGTCTCCGCAACGCTCGTACTGTTCGGAGGCGGAGCAGTAGTCGCGTTCGTCGCCGAGGCCCTCGTCATTACTCTCGGGTGGCTCGAACACCATATCGAACCGAAGGTTAGTGACGTTCCGCTCTATGTCCTGTTCGGCTGGACGGCAGTCATATATCTTGCACTCCGAATCGCACTTCTCGTAACCGATGGTTGGACGGCAGTCGTCGCAACCGGTGTCATCGCTACCACCTACGACATACTAACCGACCACCGTGGTGTCGAAGACGGCCACTGGACGTATACAGACGACCTCGCTGGGCCGCACTACCGTGGAGTCCCGTGGTGGAATTATACAGAATCGAGGAGAATACCTGACCCTTGAGTGGTCTGCGCTAGTTGTGAATATCCAATAGGGGTGCCAGCAGACGGCGAGTGAAGCAGTGCAGTAATCCAGTTTCAAGGGCTTCCATATCCAGCAAGAACGGTGTTTGCTCATATTCAGCAGTTACAGTGATCACTCTAGGGTCAGGATGAATCCGACAACTCCTCCACAACCCACCGTCGATAGCAGGGCCGGATATTCCCCCGTTCCCAATCCGAATATTTACAATAGAAGAGAGTATAAGTGATTATACAGGCTTTCAGAATGCTGGAAGTACACCGCACTCACCGAGCGAAAATCCTCAACCATTCACAGGTAGAGGAAATGCTCGATCGACACGGGTGGGACGCCAGCAAGCTCTGGAACGTCGCTAACTACCACTCCCGCCAAGTGTGGAAAGAAAACGGTGAGATTCCTGACCACGGCGACCTCAAAGACGAGTTGAAAGGTCACAACAAGTACAAAGGATTGCATTCGCAGTCCAGTCAGCGCGTTCTGGAAGAACTCGCTGAAGCCTTCAACTCGTGGTACGGAAAGAGGAAGTCTGATAACCGAGCGAATCCGCCCGGCTACCGCAAGAAAAACTACTACGACACAGAAGGCCGTCGAGTCCACGAAGAACACCCGCGTTCGACGGTAACGTGGAAACAGAATGGCATCAAACACGACACCAAGAACAACCGTGTCCGGCTCTCAAAGGGCGCGAACCACAAAGAACACCCGAAAGCGTGGGAATACATCCTTGTCGAGTACGAAACTCGCCCCGGCGTTGCCGTCGAGAACCTACAACAGGTTCGGGCCGTCTATGACAAGTCGAAGGAGCGGTGGGAACTGCACCTCGTCTGCAAAGACGAAATCGAGACGCCCGACGCTCCCGGCAACGAGACAGCGGGTGTTGACCTTGGTATCTGCAACTTCGCGGCGGTCGCGTACAGCACCGAGGAAGCCGACCTCTACCCCGGCAACCGCTTGAAACAAGACGGGTACTACTTCCCGAAAGAAATCGCCAAGTGCGATGATTCAGGTGGCGACGAAGCCACTCGTCTTCACAAGAAGTGGTCGGAGCGCCGGACCCACTTCTTCCACTCCTTGGCGAAACACATCGTAGAACGATGTGTTGAGCAGGAAGTTGGCCGCATCAACGTTGGGAACCTCGCTGGTGTCCGCGAAGACGACAACGGCGAGTCGAAGAATTGGGGCAAGCACGGCAACCTCGACCTGCACGGCTGGGCGTTCGACAGGTTCTCGAACACCCTCGAATACAAGGCGAAAGTCGAGGGAATCGAAGTCGTGGAAGTGGACGAGCGCGACACGAGCAAGACGTGTTGTGTCTGCGGTAGAAAAGACGACAGTCAACGTGTTGAACGCGGCCTGTACGTGTGTGAGGAACATAGTGACGCGTTCAATGCTGACGTGAATGGGGCGGAGAACATCCGTCTCAACATCAACGACAAAAGTAACTCCGAGTCTTCGGCCAGTTTGGACGAGGATAGGAGTACCGGCTGGTTGGCACAGCCCGGAGTCTACCTATATGACTTGTCCAGCGGATTCCAACCGCAGGCACAAGTGGTAGACTGCAAACCCTAATATCCCAATCCAGCGGTGCGGTTCCGTGGGATTCCCGCGTCTTCAGGCGCGGGAGGATGTCAACTCGGCTGGCTCCTCATCAGCTGTTTCACGGCGGCATTCACTATTCCCTTCCTGTAGTCTCCGGCCCGCATTATATCACTCTGACAACACGATACATACGCAGACGTAGCGGCAGAGTCAGAGCGAGAGGAAAAAAGGGCGCTCCGTGCGTGCTGTAACCGCTCTCCACCCTGACCGCAATCTGTGCAAACATATAAATTTCTGAGAGCTTCAACAGGGCGATCGAACACAAAGCGCTCGCCGTCGGAGCGTTGGTTTTGGAGTTCGGCGCCACATCTGCGCTGGCCTGACGGGCACTCGCCCGGTTGCAACCGACGGCGAAACGACCCTATTCGTGGCGAAGTGCGCGGTGGGAGTCGCTTACGCTCCGGATTCCGAATACAGGTAGAGCGCGCCCACAGCCACGACTAGTTCTGCCACCTTGGCGGCGACGGCCATCGGATTGAGGTCACCGCGCATATAGAAGGCCTCGACGCTGAAGCCTTGGAATCCGAACAGAGCGATGATGGTGAGCAGTGCATAGCCCGCGGCAACCAGATAGAGCGTTTGGTTCCAGTACCGGCTCAAATAGAGTGCAATACCCCCAAGGAATCCGAGCCCGTTCAAAATGAACAGGATTCCCATCATCTGACTGAATCCCATCACTTGGGGCCCTAACAGTAGGTGGACTACCCCAGTGACCAGTGCCGCGAGGATGGTCACGTATCCAATCGGGTGGGATGGAAGGCTGACGATCGGGCCGCCACTCGTCGATGATGATTTCGTCGCCATCACCAGGTATTGAATTCCGGTGATCTTACAATATAGCGGCCTCTCCCAGCCAGAGATAACCATCGGTAGATAAACATACTTCGATGAGTGATTCGCGAGGCTGGGCCGATTGTCCACGTCGACTGTACTTGTGAGAAGACAGTACCCACAAGCACCCCAACAACAGAGTCGCGTCAACTACCCCGCCCTACTCGCGCTGACGCGCTCGTTGAGGACGGGGACTCCGCGCTACCGCTTCAGTTGAATCCGACGACGATTGGCACTATCGAATCTTTGGAGATTGTCACCCAAACGAGAAGTGACCAGATCAAGAGTGCGAGCGGGATAGTCACGGGCGGTCTGGGTTCTTGCGGAGAGGGATTGGAGCGGACAACCCTCGGATCAGGGGTCCTGAAGCGTGGTCGCCACGTCAGCACTCACTGGCGCGACCGCCCGGCAGGTCTCGGCCGCGACGACGTAGTCGATAGCATCAAACGATACCGAATCGAGGGTGACTGACCCCGACTCCCGCTCTAACTGATCGTCTGTCCACCTGATCTCGTTGGCGTACCACGGGAGCATCGCGCGGACGAGTAGTTCACCGCGGTCGGCGGTGCGTGCCTGCTCGACGGCATCGACCGCGTCGGCCCGGAGCTGGGCGACGTCCGCAACACTCTCGACGGAGACGTCGTCGCCGCCGTCGATCCGCTCGCGCAGCGTGTTGAACGCTCGCGTGTTCACCAGTGCGTCGGCTGCGCCGAGAATGCTGCTCGCGAGGGTTTGGCCGTCGTCGGCTTCGAGCGCGTCATCTGCGTGGTATCTGGCCTCGGAACCCAAGCTGGCGAGCGCCCGCACGCCCGTCGTCTCGGCGACATCCCGGTCGACGAGTGCTGTCGGGTTGTCGACGTCTTCGGCCGGAAGCGACCCCATCCGCGCCCGGATCTGCTCTCGGAGTTCTGCACCGGCGGCCTCGAAACGCGAGCGCTGCTCCGCAGTCGCATCGAGACTCGTCTGAAAGCGATCGAAGACGTAGGAAGCGACCGCGACACTCGTCCGGGCCCGCTCGTGATCCTCAGCGAGGTCCGCCACGTCGAGCGCTGTGCCCTCATCCCGAGAGGTTCGTCGAGGTTCCGCGGAAACCCAGTTCCGTGCGGCCTGGATCTCTGTCTCGATCTCCTCGTGGACAACGACCGCGCGGACAGGATCGTCGCCGACGTACGACCACTGTGCGAGGACTTCGTCGATCGCGTCTTCGATAGCTGCGGCCTCCGCTTCGAGATCCGACAGCGTCAGGTCCTCGGCGATCGCTCGCCACGCCGCTCGGACCTGGTGTGCGTCGACACGCGCACTGTTCGCTCGCCCGAGACGGCCATATGGCGTCTCCGCCTCGCCGATCCGGTCGATCGAGTCGGTGGCGGACTCGTAGGTGTCGTTCAGTCGCGCTCGAATCACCCCGTTCGGGATCTCTTCGCGGTCGAACGGAGCCGGGACCGCCGCCAGGTCGGACTCTGCCATCGATCGCTGCTCGTCGACGAACGACGTCTCTATCTCGATCGGGAGCGTCTCCGGAACCGTCGGCGGGTGAGTGATCAGCAGAACTGTTGAACCCATTGATGGACGCTGGCCACGGCACGGAGATGCTGGGAGACTACGGTGAGATGTCGTGGTTCTCGTCGTTTGTCCCGGCTAGTTCAGAACTTATGCAGACCACTCCATCGGCGACGGCGTCGGCGAGCGCGTCGGCGGCGACGGTCCGCTCGCTCTCCCCTGGGAGGATTCCAGAACAGCCGGCAAGCGACGCCAACGTCCCGACGCCCGAGAGCGCGAGCAGTCGCCGTCGAGTGACGCCCGACTCACAGTGTTCGTGAGTCACGATCCGCTCTCCTCCCGGCGCTCACCATCGGGGCGGCGGCAGGCCCCGCCACCGCTACCCGAGCTGTGGCTGGTGATCTGGTCGGGGTCGAGCGCGACCGGCAGCCGGATCAGGTTCGTCACAGCGACGCGAGTGTCGGCCTCGCAGGCAACGTCGGCGTCGCGGAGGGTCCGCGCATAATCAGTCTCGATCTTCTCGTCGGTCCAGCGGACCCAGCAGAGTTGGTGTCGGTAGCACTCGCCGACGAGGTGGCGCTCGACGTAGACGGTCTCGGAGTCGAAGTTCGTCGCTTCGAGGAACCGCCTGGCCTCGTCGGCCCCGTCAACGTCGGCGAACGTGACTGCGTCGGCGCCGGCCCCGTTAGCGAGGACGTAGTGGGCCCAGTCGTCGATTTCCGTGTCGGGCGAGGGGGTTTCGTTCTCGGCCGCCGTCTCGCGCACGACGTTCGGTTCTGTAGCCGGTCCGCGGAGTGTGACGTGTGGGGGGCCGACGAGCGCGTCTTCAGGCGGTTCGGCGTCGGGTCCTGCACGCGAGGATGCGGACCCAGAGCCACTGCCGCTGCACCCGGCGAGGGCGGGCAAGCCCAGCGCGGCAACCGTCGAGGCGAGGACGCGCCGCCTCGTGGACCGCGGTGTGTTGGAGGGCATCGTTTCTGGGTCCCACCCGGGCAGTAAATAGCCGGCGAAGGGACAGAAGACTGTTTCAGAGTCCCGCGCTGTTTCCTCCACTCGGGGTGGTGGACGCCGCAGTACTCCCAGGACCGCGATCGCCGGTATCGTCGGCGACTTGCACGTACGCTGCGGCGATGATGCCGTAGACGAACGTGTACAGGATACCATTGATCAAGACGGAGGCGACGTCGCCGAGTGCGGGCGCGCCAGCGAGTTGGAAGACTGTCGGCACGACTCCAATGAGCATCCCGCTGACCGCGATGAGGAGGACGATCACGAACAGCCGAAGCCGATTCCCCTTTGCGAGCCCCCAGGAACGTTTCAGCGACCCGACGACGCCGCGGTCTTCGACGCCGACCGCGAAGATGAGAAACACGAAATGGGGAGCGAGGAACAGTCCCGGAAGGATCAGCAAGAAGAAGCCGATCATCGTTGCCACAGCGGAGACGACTCCGGCGACGAGCATCGTGAGACTCGCCCAGCCGATACGTCGGGTGTACAGCTCACTCGGGAACGAGGCGAGTTGCGCTTTCGGCCGTGTCAGTGCCCGCGAGAGCATCACGAAGTAGACAGCGCTGAACAGGAATGCGCCGATCAAAACCACACTGGCGACAGCAGTCGGGACCGGAAGCGACAGGCCAAGGGCGTCAGCCGCTGCCGGTGGGACTTGAGCGCCGAGCACCGTGTTGAGCGACGCCAAGAGTAGAAACTGCTGTACGAGCAACAGGACGAACAGGATGCCACCGGTTCGCGTCGTAACGCGATCGATACCGTCTGTGAACGCTCTCGATAGCTGGAGGGCCATCACTGGCGACTACAGCGAGGGTATTCAAAAGTCCTCGAATGACTCAAATCTCAATATTACCGTTTGTGGCACTCACTGAGTCGTCTTGGATCGCGGCACGCTGTTCAGCCGTCTTCACGCGTGGTCAGTACTCGCTGTCGTCGGTATCACGGCGTGCTGCCTGTTCAGCACGCTCACGATCCATCCTTTCGCGCTGGTCGTGTTCAGACCTGACGAGGGAGTAGAGAATGAACGCACCGAGGATACTGAGCAGGAAGAAAATGGCGAACACGAAGCCAGTGGTCATCATCCGAGGAAGACGTCGACGATGTCGCTCGTCCCAGAGGTCGTGTCTCGGTACAGCTCGGAGTAGCCGCAGTTCGTGCAGGAGACGACTTTAAAGCTGTTCGTCTGGATGTCGAACATCTTCGAGAGACCACCGCCGGTCGTCGAAATCGTGCCGACATCGGTCTCTGTGTGTCCGCACTTCGGACAACCACGATCAGTGTCGGGTTCCATACACGAACGATGGTTAACTGACTGTATCAAGTTTCGGATAGCTCAAACGTCCTTCTGAGTCACGGACAGACCGCTGTCCACTCTCGGGTAGTGTGGTGTCCATCAGGTGCAGTGAGGTGTGACATCGTCAGACGTGATCTCACCGAGTGTATGCTGGCGTGGCGTATGTCGGGAGAGCAACGCACATGCGTCTCCACCAGCAAGGAACGCTGATGACTGATCTCGCGTGTGCGAACGCCGGCTACAGACGACTGTTCGACTCCAGCGGACTCTCCTTCGGGGTCGGATTCCCGCTCACCGGCGAACGGACGGGAACTCCCGCTATCGAGGAGGAAGTCCGACTCGCAAGCCACGCCGAAGCGGTCGGATTCGACGGACTCTGGGCGCGGGACGTCCCGACGTACTGGCCGCGGTTCGGTGATGCCGGCGGCGCTTTCGACACGTGGCCGTTACTCTCGCACGTCGCTGCACACACGGACGACGTCGCACTCGGGACGTCGAGCATCGTCCTCCCCTTACGCCATCCGATCCACGTCGCGAAGTCCGCCGCAACCGTCGATCAACTGTCGGCGGGGAGACTTGTCCTCGGGGTTGCCTCCGGGGATCGTGATCCCGAGTATCCCGCATTCGATGTCGACCCCGATAATCGAGACGCGCTGGTTCGCGAACACGTCGACGCGCTCCGGGCGCTCTGGGGCGAGGAGTATCCGACGCTTGAGGGGTCGTGGGGGCGTATGGATGGTGACCTAGACGTCGTGCCGAAACCGACGAGCGAGACGCTGCCGCTACTCCCGACGGGATACGCCCGCCAATCTATCGAGTGGATCGCCGAGCACGGCGACGGCTGGCTGTTCTATCACCTCCCGGACGACACGCTCCAGAGTCACCTAGACGACTGGCGAGGGCTGGCCGGCGACAAACCGTTCGTGATCGCAGTTCGCGTCGCGCTCGCCGAGGATCCAGCGGCCGGCCCCGAACATCTCCATCTCGGTTACCGTGCCGGCGTCGAATGGTTCAGACAGTATTTCCGACGACTCGAAGCGTTCGGTCTCGATCACGTGATCGTCGGGTTGGAAGCCGAAAACCCACAGCAAGCGATGACGACGTTCGCAGACGAGATTATCGACGAACTCTAACCACCTGGAGGGATCGACACCGCGGGACACGGGGGAGATCCAGCCTCCCGGAGGAGCCTGAAATCAATCTTTGCCCGTGTACGCCAGCGAGGCGGCGGACTCGGCAGACAGAGACGAGATTTTCGCGACGCCGGCCAATAGCGAAAATTAAAACCCGCTATGGGTAGATTCCCGAATATGGAAGATATCAACGACAGTCCGATCGTCCGGAACGGAAACTCCCTCATCCTCGCGTACGATCACGGAACCGAACACGGGCCGGTGGACTTCGAGCCGATGCCGAAGAGCGCCGATCCCACCCACGTCTTCGACGTCGGGCGGCACGATGCAGTGACGGCGATCGCGCTGCAGAAAGGCAACGCGGAGTACTACCGATCCTGGGAGAAAGCAAACGGCATCGACGATGGCGCACCACTGCTCGTAAAGCTGAACGGCAACTCGAACCTGGCGGCACGTGACGACTACTACTCGCCAAAACAGTGCTCGGTGCGGTACGCTGTCGAAGAACTCGGCGCCGACGCGATCGGATACACGATGTACGCGGGCTCGACCCACGAAGACGAGATGTGGAAGGAGTTCCGCGACGTCCAGGAGGCAGCGCGAAAATACGGCATCCCCGTGGTTATGTGGAGTTACCCGCGTGGCAAGGGCATCCAGAACAGCGAGGAGTACAGCGGGCAGACGGATCCGAAAGTCGTCGCCTACGGCGCCCGCCTGGGCCTGGAACTCGGCGCCGACGTGGTCAAGTGTAAGTACCCGGGGACGCAGGACGGCTGGCAGCAGCTCGAAGACGTCGTGGGCGGGATGAAGACGGTGATGAGCGGTGGCTCGAAGCGCAGCGACGAGGCGTTCCTCGAAGACGTGTACTCGACGATCGAAGTCGGCGGAAACGGCCTCGCAGTCGGGCGAAACATCTTCCAGCGCGAAGACCCCGAAGGACTGTTGGACAAACTCGAAGCGGTCATCTTCGAAGACGAGAGCCCCGACGAACTCTAACGGCACTGTAGTGGTGGCGCCCTCTGCTGTGGGGGCTCAACCCGAAGTAGGATCCCAGTCGACTCGGACGGGTCACGACAGTAGGTACCAAGAAGTCCAGAGCACCCGAAGAAGCGGAGCCCCAGAACGGTACGACCCGTCATTTATTATACACGAACAACGTTCTCGACGATATGACGACGGATACGTCCCCCCTGAACGATGACCCGCCGGTGTGGCCGCTCGGCTTTCTCGGCTTCCTCTCCCTGATCGGGATCCGAGGAATCGAGCAGCACAATTCGCTGTTTTTGTTCTGGTTTGCCTTCGCTGGGTTCTTCTCGTTCTTCGGCTACCGATGGGAGAAACTGAAATACCTCGGACTGCTCGGCATCCCCGGATTTGGTGTCGCTGTGCTCGCGCTACTGGGCATTTTCTCGATCTGAGAAAGAGGACTTAGCGCCTCAATTCTAACACTCAAACGCGCGTTGCAATTACCAGTAGTATTTCCGCAGGCGACCGCCAAACTGGGCGTATGCCTCCTGTGACGCCACTCCTCCGACCGGGGCAGTTCTTCACCGAACGGGATCCCGACGCCGGGCACGCGCTGGTCCTCATACTGCTCCACCTGATCTCGGTCCCACTCGCGGTCTGGGGCGTCGGACAGGTCCTCAAAGCGCGGATCGACGGCACCGTGATGGTCGACAACCCGAACCGACCATCCGAGCAGTTCTGCGAGCACGCAGCAGCCTCGATGGACGTCGGGTGTGATGCGCCAGCGCAGATCGAACGAAACATCGACGCGATCCTCGCCGACGCCATCGGTCAGCTCATCGGTCCCGCGCTTCTCGGTGTGGGGATCGTACTCGTGCTTGTTGGAGGCGCACTTCACGTCGGCGCCTGGGCGTTCAACGGCGAGAATGGAGTCGGGACCTCCTTCGCCGTCGCGCTGTGGGGGCTGTTCCCGTCACTCGTCGGTCTGGTCGTCGGGGTGGCCGTCCTCTTCGTAATCCTCGACCCGCTCACGGTAACGACGGGCGACGATCCGGCGGTGATGGCCGAGTGGATCCGAACGGAGTTGGCACCGCTACTGACGTGGCAGCCGTTTTTCACCGGCGCGACGACGCTCTGGAGTGCGATCATCTGGCGGTCCGGGCTCGTACACAGCCAGGGGTTGGACAATGGGTCGGCGACGCTCACGGCCGGAACCATCGCAGTACTGTTTTGGATCCTCTCGCTCGTCTAGCGTATTATCCTCGCAGTCCGTAGTTCGGATGCGACCTCGACCAAATAGACCGCGCAGAAAACATTTACGGCGAACGGCCGAATCCACGGGTGATGCCCTCCAGACGCGCGTTTCTCGTGAGTCTGACAACCACCGGCCTCGTCGGCTGTGTCGGCAACACACCCAGTACGAGGACCGAGTCTTCGGCTGACACGGCTACGACGATGCCCGGCACGCCTGCTCGCCCCGCGATGACTATCGAAGCTGCGGCTGTCCAGTACGCGTACCGCCACATCGAAAACGTCGATTGGAACGCGATCCGGACAGCGGACGGCCAGTTCGTGTTCGTCACTGTGGACGCCCGTGAAGCGGATCCCGCCCCGGATCGAGACGCATTCACGCTTGTCACCGCTGACGAGAGCCACGACCCCGTAGACATCCAAGAGCGCTATCCGGTCGGCCTCGACGTGCCCGGCGAACCGTACCCATCCGAACAAAGGGGTGGCGAATCTCGGGGGTGGCTCGTATTCGCAACCCCGGCCCAACTCGACACAGCGCCGTCGCTCCGAGTGGAACGCGGTACCGGCTCCTGGGAGTGGAGACTCGACACAGAGAAGGCGACGACGCCGCCACCGGCGTGGGAGTGGACTGCGAGCGCCCCCGACACAGTTGCGCCTGAGAAAACCTTCGACATTACGGTGTCCGCCGAGAACGTGGGCGATGGCCCCGGGACGTTCCGCGGCGCGGTGAACTTCTCATACCCTCTGTACCAGCCGAAAGGGTTCGATATCGTACTCGATCCGATGGAGTCTGGGGAGGGAACAGTCTCGGCGACCAGCAAAAACGCCGATCCGGGGAGAGAACTGAACTACGGCGTTCGGACTCCGGCCGGGGAGTCAGAAGTGAGCGTCACCGTCGAGGCTGACTCGAGCGTGACCCAGAACACAAGCTAACGCACCACCGTCCCTGACATTGGTCGATTTCGCTACTAGCCCGGGCTTCTTCGCTATTCAGGTGGAATAGCGACAGTCAGATCGAATATCTACTCTAGCGGCATCTGGCGGTTTCGCATTGGTCCGCTACAGTCTGGGCACGTGCCGGGGTTCTCCTCTGTGAGAAGGATGTTGCCACACTCGAAGCACTCGTAGACGGCTTCTGCGGCCGGTTTGATGTCGACGTCTTTCATTGTGAGTTCACGAGTGCGGCCGGTGAAGTGGCGCACTCTACCCGGACGTAGTACACGGAGGCCGGTATACTCGATGGTTAATTATAAAACCAATAGATAAAAATATGGTTCGTTATTCAACCATCTCTGTGGAGGGGGCTGTGGGGAGACTATTCTCCTCGAAGAGCGTTGTGAACAGTTTGCGCTGTACGGTCCGGGCGTGCTGATAGAACGCGGGCGGAGAGATGCCGAGTTTCTCCGCGATTTCTTCGCCCGTGCTTTCGCGCGGCGACTCGAAGAAGCCGCTGTAGTACGCCATTTGAATCACCTCCAGTTGTCGATCCGTCAGTTTATCCAAGAACTTCGAGTAGAGCGTGTGTTCCGTGGCTTGATCGAGCGTCTGCTTGGCACGGAGTTCGACGTTGCTGAACGTCCCGCGGACGAGTTGCATCACCGTTCGGACGTCGATGCTGTCCGGGATATCGATGACGAGCGTCGTTGTGGTCGGGTCCGCAGTCGCTTCGCGGAAGACGGCGCCGTGGTCGGCCAGGTCCAAGGCGAGAAACGGTTGTGTGAGCCGAAGTCGCAGGACGCCTCCAGCACCGTCGGTACTGATCTGCTGTACTTCGTCGATGCCGGCCGACTGCGAGGCGGCGCTTGCCACGTTCGTGACCGCCCCGTCTTCGACGGTCACGAACACGTAACTCCCTTCTGTAGATTGCTGGACGCCACCTTGATACGAGAGAGTACAGCCCGCGTCCCGTGCGAGCCGTGAGAGGACGAACGTCGGGTCGTCGATGGTGAACTCGACGCGCGTCATCGACGTCGTGAGCAAGGCGTTCTTTCGTTCGATCGCGCTGAGAGCAGAGGCGATCGTGTCGCCGAGTTCGGCGAGGACTGCCCTCGTCGTCTCACCGAACGCATCCTGGGTCGGGGCGTAGACGGTCAACACGCCGTGTGTGAGGTCGTTGTACACCAGTGGGATGCTCAGTACGGAGAGGTAGTCGCGAGAGAGCGCGTCCTTCCGCCAGACTTCCTCGCGGAGACCGGCAGCGACGTTGGCCACCATCGTGACATCGCCAGTCGCTGCGGCCTGGCCGGCTGGCTCTGTACCCGACGCTTGGATGGCGAACGACTGACTATCCAGGTACCCCCGTTCGGTTCCTGCCCAGGCACGGGGTTCGAGTGTGTTAGTCGTGGGCTCGGTTGTCCCGATCCAAGCGAACCGGAACCGATCGTCGGCAGTTAACAGTTCACAGACTGTGTGGTAGATTTCTTCGCGCGTCTCAGCTTGCACGAGCGCCTGATCGATCTCTCGAATCGTCTCGTTGACGCGGTTCAGCGCCGTCAGTTGCTCGTTTTGCGCCTGCAGCGTTCGGTCTTGCTCCCGGAGTCGAGATTCTCGTGTGACGCGGTCGAGAGCCGCCTCGGCAGTTGCTGCGAGCAGGTCGGCCAGTTCCCGCGTCACGTCGTCGAAGATCCCGATCTGGTTCGAGCCGACGACGAACACACCGTGGTTGCCGAGAGGAATGTAAGCCGTACTCCGGAGGTCGGTAGCGCGGTTTTCCAGCCGAGGTGCGTCGTGGACATCGTCGAAAAACAGCACTTCGTCCTCGACGAAACTGTAGCCCGGGAGCGTTTCGCCGTCGGCGTGAACGGTGGGAAGTGGCCCGTTCAGTTCGGCCATTGTCGCCGAGTGTGCGGCGGGTCGGAGGTCGTTGACGTCGGCGTCGAAGAGATAGACAGCACTCGCGTCGAGATTGAGGACGCCGGACGTATCGTCGACGACGTGCTGGGCGATTTCCTGATGCGTTTCGGCGTAGAGGAAGTCTCGGGCCGTCTCCTGCAGCGTGGCGAGTGCTTCTTCGCGCTGTTTGCGTTTGGTGACGTCCCGACAGCTAAAGAGGACTGTCCCGTCTTGAATCGAGACCTCGCGAACGTTGACGAGGAGTGTATGCTCGCGCCCGGCTTTGTCAGTCGCTGTCGTTTCGATGTTCTTGAGGACGCCGTCGTCCGCGAGTTCCTCCCGGTCGAAGAGGTCCTCGCCGAGCAGTTCCTCGATCGTTCCGAGTTCTCGGATCTCCTCGGCTGTGTACCCGAATATGAAATGAACGTTGGGACAGACGTAGGTGTACTCACCGGCCTCGTCCGTAATGAGGACCGTGTCGGTCATATTGTTGAGCGTGACCCGGTGGAGCTCTTCTGATTGCCGGAGATCACGTTCGAGATCGACCCGTTCGGAGATGTCGACGCCTTCGACGACAACCGAGGCGAGGTCCCCGCGTTCGTTCTTGACGGGGCGTACCGAGAGGTCGATAACGCGCGGATCGTCACCGTGTGGGGGCTGTAGGACGACCGCCTTGCCGAATCTCCCGTCGAGGGCCCGTTCCACCAGTTGTTGGACGTCTGCGTTGATCGCGCCCGACTGGGACCACCAGGGGAGCGTCCAGAATGGCTCGCCGACGATCGCGTCGATCTGCTCGTCGATCATCTCTCTTGCGGTCTGATTCACCCGAACGAGAGTCCCATCCGCGTCCAGAACCCACGTCGCGGTCCGCGCATCGTGAAAGCTCGCATCGAATTGGCGAGCGCGCTCCCGCTGGGTAGCCGACCGTCGTGCGGATCGAATCGCCCGTTCGCTGCGTTCGACGAGCCCCTCGGTCATCTGCTCGGCAGGGTCCGTGAGTGCGATGTAGTCGGTGACGCCGGCTCCGATGGCCTCGCTGGCGATCGCTTCGCTTCCGTTGGTGGCGCAGAGCAGGACCGGAAGCGTCGTCGTTTCGGTGCGGATCTCCTCGAGGAGGTCGATTCCGGTGCTTTCCGGCAGCGTATACTCGCTAACGAGACAGTCGATGGCCTGTGCTTTGACAGCACGCAGTGCCGCCGTTTTGGATGCAACCGAGTCGACGGTCGCGTCAGTCCGTGCTTCGAGCGTCTCTGCGAACCGCGTGAGCCACTCGCTCGTCCCGACAAGCAAGACGGTCGACGAATCAAGTACGGCTGTGGAAGACACGATTATTCGGCCGCCTCGGGGCTGTGCGTCTGTAGTGTGCTGCCGGTGCGAGGCAGCGCCGCGCGTGGGTCCGAATCCGAATCGAGCTTCGACTTCATAGATAGTTTAGAGTCAAACGGGTCGGCGTCAAAGGTGTTTGCTATAGAACCACCCGACGCTCGTATCACGAATCACCTCTCCCTTTACACGGCATCTTCGCGTCTTTCGTACTGCCACGCACGGAGACGCAGTCTCACCGTCGTCGCTGTGTGAGGTACACGACGACGAAGAGTGATGCGAAGACTATCGCGGGGACCTCGTAGGGCTGTTCGTGAAACGTGAGGATCGCGGCGGCGATGATTAGCGAGCCAGCGAGTGCCGCGTAACCAAGGTAGCGATCTCCCGTCGCACTCGCGTCGGTGGGTTCGGTTCGGACTGTCAACGTGCCTCGTTCGACGCGATCGAGCGTGCGGTCGATGCGCGAGGGGAGTCGCGTCAACGCGGGAAACGACTGCCGGACGTCCGTCCACGACTCTGTGAGGATAGCTTCCAATTCGCTCCCGAGAAGCCCCTGTTCGACGAGGAACGACTGCACGGCGGCCAGGAAGTCGAACTCCGGGTCGAGCTGGCGACAGACGCCCTCACCGACGGTACCGACGCGGATGAGCAACATCACGTCCGGCGGAATGCGGAACGGAAAGTCCCGGAGGTGCGTCGTCAGTTCGGTGATGATCGTCTGCCAGGAGACCTCGGACTGGCCTTCGAGGTTCTCGATGACGAGTTCGAGCACGCGTCGCACCTCCGTCCGGTCTGCGCTCGCGTCGAGGACGTCCAGCGCGATGAGCGCGTCGACGAGCGTCTCGACGTCCCGTCGCACGAGTGCGCGGTAGAGTTCGACGATGTCCTCCTGGACGGCCGGTGGGAGGCGCTCGCTCATTCCAAAGTCGAAGATCAACAGCCGGCCGTCTGCTGTCACAGCGAGGTTCCCCGGATGGGGGTCCGCGTGAAACACGCCGTCGACGACGCCCATCTGCAGGTAGACCTGCATAATTCGCGTCGCCATCTCGTGCGGTGCGACGTCGGTCCCCTCGAACGCCTCGTCGTCGGTCAGTTTCCGGCCGGTCAGATACTCCATCGCGAGCACGCGTTCGGACGACAGGTGCTCGTGAACCGCGGGAATGACGACTCGGTCGTCGTCCGCGAAATTCGAGCGGATTTCGGACATAATGGCCCCCTCCCTGTCGAAATCGAGTTCGTCCAGGATGATTTCCTCGAAGTCGTCGGCGGCATTGCGGAGCGAGTAGCGCTGCCGCTCGTCGACAAGGAGGCTAATGAGGGGCAACAGTCGCCGGATCACGCGGAGGTCGCGTTCGATGAGCGGTTTCACACCTGGACGACGCACTTTGAGTGCGATCCGTTCGCCCTCGTAGTGGACCGTGTACACGAAGGCGAGTGAGCCACCGGCGATCGGTTCGAGGGTCGAGAGGTCGACGTCGTCGTCGAGTTCCTCTCGAAGGACGGTCTGTGGGTCGCCGCCGGCGTCCTCCGGAATCTCGTCTTGCAGCGTGCCGAACACCTCGGCGTACGTCTGCGGAACGAGATCCGGTCGCGTAGAGAGCACCTGGCCGATCTTGATGAACGCCGGCCCGAGATCCAACAGCGTGTCCCGGATCCGCTCTGCTCGCTGGCGGTGGGTGACCTCGTCAACGCGACGTCCGGGCCCAAGCAGGAGGAATCGATGACGATCACGGAGGAACGCCAGCGCGAAGGGCAGAAAGCGGGCCACGACCGAGAGGTAGCGGCGGAGGAGTTCGAACATTTATTGGAGGTGGGCGGCCGCAATCTGTCGACAGTACACAGCACTGACGGACGGGGCCGATCGGACGACGGGGGAAGTCGGGGGAACCACAGTGAGACACCTGTACTGCGTTTCGGACGCGCTGTGGTTAAATAATGACATTTCCCTCACAGCTGAAAAACTTAGTCCCGAGCAGTCATTGTGCGATTCGATTCTACCGTCTCGAGCAGGTATCCATCGTGTGGACACCAAGTGTGAGCAGATCTGTAGGATTAAACGTACGGGGCGGTCAAGGAGGCGTATGGACGTCTTCAGTACCGAAACGCCGATTATCGGGATGGTCCACCTACCACCCTTGCCAGGATCGCCGAATTTCGAGGGCGACCGAAGCGACATCCGCAGGCGACTCCACCGAGACGCGACAGCACTCGAGTCGGGCGGCGTCGACGGGATAATGCTCGAGAACTTCGGCGACGCTCCCTTCTATCCGGACCGCGTGCCGCGCCACGTCGTGGCCGACGTTACAGCACTCGCAACCGCGCTCCGCGAGGAAGTGTCGATCCCGTTTGGTGTGAACATCCTCAGAAACGACGTGCAAAGTGCACTCGGCATCGCCGCCGCGACGGGTGGTTCATTCGTCAGGGTGAACGTCCACACCGGGGCCCGGCTGACCGATCAGGGTCTCATCGAGGGGATGGCCCACGAAACGTTGCGACTCCGTGACCGACTCGATGCTGACGTCGCGGTTCTTGCAGACATCGATGTGAAGCATTCTGCGCCACTTGCCGAACGGTCCTACGCGGAAGTGGTGAGCGAACTCGTCGAACGCGGCGGTGCCGACGCCGTCGTCGTGAGCGGGGCTGGCACGGGTGAAGCAGTCGATACGACCGTCCTCGAGCAAGTGGTCGAGGCCCGGGATGCTCGCGACCTCGACGCACCGATCTTGATCGGAAGCGGTGTGACACCCGAGACAGCACCCGACCTGCTCTCGCTCGCCGATGGCGCGATCGTTGGGACGGCGCTCAAACACGGTACCGAGACGACGAATCCCGTGGACGAAGCGGCCGTCGAGCGTCTCGTCGAGTCCGCATCTCACTGATCGTTCAGAAACGCCCGAACGTCGGATTCGGATGGGAGAGTGTCGCGTGCGCCCGTCGTCGTGCAGTTGAGAGCGGCCGTGGCCGCAGCAAATCGTCCTGCTTCCCGTGCGGAATCGTCGTCGAGTACCCACGTGTGGTTGACCTCCTCCTCCGCGTGAACGCGGAGGAATCCCGCCACGGGATTTCAGGCCGAGCGAAGCGGCCTGTTGGTTTCAAGACGCATACGGTCCACGCGTCACTTGCTGGGTTTCAGCATCCGCGTGGCTGTCTTGTGGCCCAGTCAAAGAGGCCCCATCCGTAGCCGAGTCATCGTCACCGGCCT
This sequence comes from Halobellus sp. Atlit-38R, assembly GCF_003665925.1. Classification (NCBI taxonomy): domain Archaea; kingdom Methanobacteriati; phylum Methanobacteriota; class Halobacteria; order Halobacteriales; family Haloferacaceae; genus Halobellus; species Halobellus sp. Atlit-38R. Next base: position 83,717 of record NZ_QXIJ01000010.1, on the reverse strand, counting down.
TCTGCCGGGAAGTCCGGTCGCTTCGGCGGTGACTCTCTCCACTACGGTAGCGGTCTGCAATGTTTATCGCCCCGTTCACGTCGGCTTGATACTCACCGACCCAACAGCCGTCGTTCGAGCATCTGAACGTCGCCTGTCGTGGCCGGTAGCCGTGTCCACCGCAGGCGTGGCACGCCTTCGACGTGTTCCGGGGATTCACCGTCTCGACGGGAATCCCCTTCTCGGCGGCTTTGTAGCGAACCTGTGCGTGGAGCTTGGCAAAGCCCCATCCGTGCAACCGTCGATTCATATACTCGCCGTAGTCCATATTCTCGCGGATGTACGTCAGGTCTTCCAGCACCAGCACTGGGTTCTCGACAGACTCGGCGTACTCCACGACCTCGCGGGTTACACGGTGGAACACATCGTCAATCCGGCCCCACAGTGCGTCACCGAACGAGTCTGCGATTCGCTCACTACCGCGCTGCTGCAGGCGTCTTGTGGCGGTGAAGTACGTTTTGCGGAGCCGACGAACGGCCTTGCCGTCGTCGGCCCACAGTCGGGGGCGAACAGGAGAACCGCGCTCGTCGCGGTGACACACCGTAACGAGACTCGCTTCTCCAATGTCCACGCCGATCGGCGTCCTGTCGAGCCCAGCGAGACAGGGCTCGCCAGACTCGTCTGGAGGCGTTGGCTCGTCGGCGAATGCCGCAGATTGCTCGGCCACGTCGCAGGTAACGGTGATATGGAGATACCACGTTCCGTCCCGCTCGAACAGCCGACTCTCACCCATTTCGGCGTCGTCTGCGTACAGCGCTTCGAGCCACTCCCGCTGGTCGGGATTGGCGCGTGCCGGAATCCAGAGGTGGTAATCCTCGTGGTGCGGGACTTTGAGGTACCACTCGATAGCGTTCTGTGGTTGATGGTCGAGTTGCAGCCCTTCGTTTGTGAACCGTACTGGGTGGTCGTCGTGAATCTCGTCGGTGTCGTAGCTGGTGTGGAGTTGTGGGACGTACTTCTTGAGGGCGTTTTTCGCGTAGCCACTCAGGTCGTACTCGACAACCACGTCGTTGGCCGCTGACTGTGTGTCACAGCCAGCGGCGAAGGCGGCTTGAAGTGCCTGCTGGTAAGCGTCCCGTGTCTCACGAAGCTTCTGACGCTTGTGGACGTTTGGGTCCACAAGCTTCAGTTCGAGCGTTTTCGTGACCTCGCCCATCGTCGCCGTACTCTATTTCTCGGATGGCATCGATATATAGCTCAGCCGTCCAGAGTGAAAGTGAAAGAAAAAGCGAAACCGTGGGAAACCCAGCACTGCTAGAACGGATTGGTCCACAATACTGTCCGCTCGACTCCCGCCTGTTCGTTCCTCAGTTCCGACAGGACGTCGGAACACACGTCACTCACGGGAAGGCGGGGGTATGCGCTCGTATCTCTATCATACTCCTCGCTGTCTCACCTGGGGCTCCCTTCGGCCCCAAGCTCGCCGAGATCTCGGACAGTGACATCGCGTTCGCGAGCGGGCTGATGGCCGTCTTGGGGATCGTGTCGGTTCTCACGATTCCGGCGTCACTGTCCCTGCTCATCTCCGGAGACGTCGCCGTGAACCCAATCGCAATCGGTAGCATCGTGTTCCGGATGCAACTCGTCCCCCTGATCGCGGGCCTCGGAGTGGCGTTTTATCTCCCCGGCCTCGAAGACCGCCTGCGCCCGCCGGTCCAACAGGTCTCAGACTACTCGTTCGTCGGTCTGCTCGCACTGTTGGCCGTCGTCTATAGCGGAGAGATGGTCTCACTCGTCGGAACGGGGACACTCGGCATCTCCGCAGTCGCAGTGGGTGTCTGGTTACTGCTGGGCTACGTGCTTGGCGGCCCGGCACGGAGTGCACGAGAGGTACTCGCGACGACGTCGGCCGCTCGGAATGCGGCGATCGCGCTCTTTATCGCAACGGCTGCGTTTGCTGATCCGAACGTGCTCACGACCGTTCTCGCGTTTTCGTTCGTCGGCGTCATCGGGTCCGCGCTGGTCGCTCGCGTCTGGAGGTAACGCTCACGGCCGTCATCTAGGAGATTGGACCACCCCGGGCGACGTAATCGACCCGCTCGGGAGAGTCGTATTACGAAATTTCAGACCAATAGCTTTTGCGTGTGCGTGAGGCTCAACCACGCGGTGGAAAACGCGGTCAACACTCGCAGCCACAACTCGTGTCGTCAGTCTCCGGGTCCTCGAAGAACGCTCGAACATTTGCTGAGACTCCGTCAGTCTGTCTGTCGGAGGCGTCGACCGCCGACGGCTGTGGTGACACGATGGCTACCGTGAGTGCCTCGACGAGTAGCCCGACGGGCGCTGTCGTGTGTTCTTCGCCACGGTATCGCCAGAGTCGGCAGTCGACGTCATCCGAGCACGCACAGAGGTCACCACACGATTCACAAGTGTTCTCGAGATAGTCGGGCTGGATGTCCTGTCCGTTGATGCGGATCGTCGGTGATACCGCGAGCTGTGTCGCCTCGGCAGCGGCCAACGTCGAAACGTGGAGATCGCGGACGACGACCTCCACATCAAGGACATCGAGAATCGGAGCAATCCGTTCGAGCGCCGTCTCGAGGGCTGCTTCGGTGCCGATGCATCGATCACAGGATTCGGTATCGAGATACAGAAAGTCTACTGTCACTGTTCGTCGCGCATACGATTCGGCCGGCGAGTCGACGATCGAGATAGCAGCACTGTCAGTTGGGGTGTCCATTGCACTCACCAGTACGTCCCAGCCGGCCAAATATTGGTCAGTAAATAGATACAAAGGCAGTTAGCGTATGGAAACCGCCTCCCGCAACGCATCGGCGATCATCGGGAACGTATATTCCAGTGCAGGTATTGGCATAGAGGTGATGGCCGAGACAGAGCGGTGGCAACAGACGTGGCACGGCTTACAGGACATCCTCGGGCCAAAGTGGACGTTTCACATCCTCCGGTTGCTGTCCGAGGACTCACACGGGTTCAACGCAATCGTGGACGCACTCGATGGTCTCACAGCGCCAATGTGCTCTCAGCGACTCAAAGAGCTCGCCTGCCACGGTCTCGTAGAGCGCACTGTCACGGACACGACGCCGCCGACCACGACGTACGCACTCACTGATCAGGGGGCCGAAATTGCTGGACACCTGCAACAGCTAGAATCGCTCGTCGAACTCAAAGAGCGGCCCGAGCGTGCGACCCCCAGCGAGGACTGCACCAGCAGCACGGAGTGTCGGACTGAAGCCCTCACAGACGGGTGTGTGACAGTCGCTGACCGCTGTTGACGAACGAGCGATTTCTTCAGGTCCGGCCACCTCTCGATTCTGAACAGACCGATTAGCTTTCTAACGTTCCAGTATACGAATCGTCTCTAGTCGATACATCCGCTAACAGTTCTCACCAGAACAGAATCCACTTTGATCGGCAGATACTGATTTCACGGAGCCTAGATCGTTGAAACGCCTTGGTAGCGGAAGCACATCTCTTGCGAGCACAGCTGTCGGATGCCCCTCAGCCACGTACAGATCGAAAATTACCGAAACGTACTTGTGCCATACCGAGAATTATCGATATGAATGGCAGCCAGAGGCCGGTCCAATCGACAGGTGAGAACGTCTGTCTGCAGTCATTAGGTCGGTGTCGGGCTGTCAGAGGTGACTTATGCAAATCACGATCTACGGACCAGACGGTTGTAGCAACTGTGCAAACCTGAGAGACAAGACGCAGAACGTCGTCGACGAACACGGATTCGACGCCGTCGTCGAGAAAGTTGGCGACACCGTGGCGCTCGCTGAGAAGGGAATTATGTCCACGCCCGGATTCGAGATCGACGATGAGATGGTGTTCACCGGCTCGAACCCGCCTGAAGCCGAGCTGAAAGCGTACATCGAGGAGCACCTGTAACAGGATGGTCTTCGAGCAGTTCGCGACCTGGGTCGTCGACGCGCTCGGTCTGACCGGAGCACCCAGAGCAGCAGTCCACTTCTGGGTCTACGACACGCTGAAGATCCTCGCCTTGCTCGTGGCGGTGATCTTCGGCGTCGGTTACCTGCGGACGTACTTCCCGCCCGAAAAGATCAGAGACTATCTTTCTGGCAAGCGGGCGATTACGGGCTACGTCCTCGCGGCACTGCTCGGCATCGTCTCGCCATTCTGTTCGTGTTCGACGATTCCGATCTTTCTCGGGATGGTCGGAGCCGGGCTTCCATTCGGCGTCACGATGACGTTCCTTGCCGTCTCGCCGATGATCAACGAGGCCGCACTCGTCGTGCTGCCTGGCGTGGTCGGCTTCGAGCTGACCGCACTGTACGCTGTGAGCGGCATCACGATCGGGATGACGAGCGGGTTCGTCCTGAACAAGGCCGGCCTCGATCGGTACATCAAGGAGTTCGACTTTGGCAACTCTGACGTCGACGTCGACGAGCCGACGCACCGGGAGCGCGCACGGCAAGCGTATGTGGAGGCGAAAGACATCATCACCGACATCGTGCCGTACGTCGTGGTCGGTGTCGGAATCGGGGCCGTCATTCACGGCTTCGTGCCGCAGACGATCGTTACCGAATACCTGTCTGGGCCTCTTGGTGTCTTCGGCGCCGTCGCTGTCGGCGTGCCGATCTACACCAATATTCTTGGTGTGATCCCGGTCGTCGAATCGCTCATCGGAAAGGGGCTGCCGGTCGGGACTGGACTCGCGTTTATGATGTCCGTCGCCGCACTCTCGCTCCCGCAGTTTATGATTCTCAAGAAAGTGATGAAGAAAGAGCTCATCGCGTCGTTCGCGGTGACAGTCGCATCGGGGATCGTGGTGATTGGGTTGCTGTTCAACCTCCTGCTGTAGTACAGCGTCGCCACCACCTCCCGACTCGAAGATCGCCTACTACCTGACCGTCAGTATCATACCGAGGACGACCGATCTATAAAGTACACACGGCCGTTGGCGTTTCGATCTCAGCACGACGGAACCAATAACCGTACCGACAGCGACGCCCCCAATCGAGAACGCCCGTAAAGCACCAACCCACAAAATGAGTGATTCAGTACCCGAATCGACGCGACAGACGCTCGATCGCCTCTACGAGAACCCCGAAAACCGATTGAAATCACTGTTCGAGCTCGCTCCGGACGATCAGCACGTCGATGCACAACGTTCAGTCTTCAAAGCGTTAGCGAACGAGCACCGGCTCCGAATTCTTGAAGCACTCCGAGACGGTGAACTCTGTGCGTGTGAACTCCAGGTCGTCTTGGATGCCCCGCAATCGACGGTCGCTAGTCACCTACGCGAGCTCAAAGACGTCGGCCTCGTGAAGACACGCCGGCAAGGCAAGTGGACGTACTACCGAATCGGCGATACTGCTGTGTTCCAGTTGCTCGACGTCGCACACGCACTCGCCGAAAGCCAGTAGACGGACAGATCTTTTCACCGCTCGTCTCAGTAGGTGCTGTGGCCCTGGGTGCCGGTCGTATCCCACACTTAAGCTCTGATTTAGCCGTTTCAAGGGCTACAAACACCGTTTTGCGGCCGCGAAATCTGGACGGCATTTTTTCTATCCCCCTGTCATACGTCAGTTCGCTGTGGTCCCCACCCCGAACTGGATCGACAGGCGTATCGACAGTAATCTCGATAACACGCTCACACAAGAACACGTTGTCGAGACGATGCTCGAAGCCGATCGGCCGTTCTTTTCGAGTCGGCAACTCGCCTCGCGCGTGAAACCCGATGTGAGTAAAGCCACAGTTCGGAACCGACTGAATGAACTCCAGGAGCTCGATGTAGTGGCGACCGAAGCGTATCCTGATTCGGTCACCCTCTACTACATCAAGTATCCCGACTCGGAGTGGCCACTCTCGCCGGAAGGGAAACGTGCACTCACAGCCGAGTCCCCGCTCGATCGGCTCTCCACTCGTGGCTTCCTGACACTACAGGATACAGTCGGGGTGCGAACACTCGTTCTCGCTGGCTTTCAGTTGTCACTCGCCCTGTTGGCTGCTGGAAGCCTGTTGACCATCCTGGGTCTCGATCCCGGCCTCGAGAGCGATATTGCACTGTGGGCGACGGCGTTCAACGTACTCGTGTTCAGCGGCATTCTGCTGGTCACCGAACGAATCGTCCATCGGGTCCGCAGTCGGTTTGGCCCGTTACACCTCCTGCCGACGACGTGAATAGAGCTGAAGCTATCCTCCCCATCACACATATGGATACAGACACAATGACGCCCGATCGTGGTCCCGAACTGCTAACTAAACGTTCCATCGGTGGTATCGCTGTCCATCTATTAGCCCTCTTTACAGGGGTTATCGGAGCTGGACTCGTCTACCTCGTCTCTGATCACCCGTTCACCAAAGCGAACGCGCGAAACGCGCTGAACTGGCACTTTTCGGTGTTGCTTCTCAGTTTCGGTGCGTTCCTGACGTTCCTCTTGGGTGCGGATACGATGACAGTTGGCGGCGAGATGGTCTCGTGGTCACCACTCCCCGGGCCACTCGCCAATATTGTCGGCCTGCTGGGGACGGTGTTACTGTTCGCTGCCGGGTTGGCGTGGCTTCTGACAAGTCTCTTCACGCTCGTCGCAACGATCAAAGCGATCTTCGGAACCTCCTGGGAGTACCCGCTTGCCCGGGAGTTCATCAACTAAGTCTCACAATGAACCTGACAATTATCCAGGATATTACCGCAGATGTCTAAGCAAGGCCCCGCCAATCGACCTGTCCGGGCGCTGAAAGCGGGTGGCCCACCAGCCCTCATCACGGCCGGCATCGCGATCGCATCGACTGGGATCGCTGGCCAAGGCCTCGAGAAAGAAACGCGCCCGATCGCAACAGCAGTTGCATCATTTATCGGGCTAGATCCACAGCTCGGACCGCTATTGCTGTTGGGGATCGCGGTGCTCATTCTTCCAGTCGCGGTGGTGATGCCCGGCTTGTTTGAGGACCACCCGTCTCACTGAGTGAGCATCCAAGGAACCGTACTGCCATCCCCTGAGCGCGGATGTCTCATACTGTCGGACAGAGGTTCGTGAATCATATTGGCACCCACGGGGTGCCGATGATTTCCACATCGTTCTGTCCGACAGTATCACTCGCGTGTTGTGACACCACTCTGCAACTGTTTCTCGCCCACAGAACCCGACGACAGATCCGCAACCGACCAGACAACGAGAACTCTATCTGAAACAGGCAATACTTCGAGTCGTCACCTGATGGGTGGTGACACGACCACTCGCTGGCGTCTGTGTGCTCGAAGATCTCGACATCAGTGCCCTCATCGCTAATTTCGTGGGTATATCTGCACTGCTCGTACTCGACCACAGTTACCACACGAGGCATAGGCAGTGTTCTTCAACGTTCGGATGATCAGCAGCAAGGGCATACACGGTCCAACACGCCCCCACTATGCTGCGCAGGAAGCATCGGTATCGCAGAGTGTGTCAGACCAGGAATAGCAGATAATGAATCCCGACTCTACTCACTCGATGGAGCCGTATTACGAAATTTCAGATAAATCATAACACAACATCCATTTCTCCAGAATATCCATCACCAGTATGGCTGTTCTATTCTGGAGTGCATCTGATCTTCCTCCAGCGAGCGTTCTGAAGTACTATCTCTACAAATCGACGAAGGCCGTCGAGTTTTATCGGCCAATTATGTATCTCTTCTTTCTCGCTCAGGGGCTCAATTTTACGCAAATCGCCATCCTCGAAGCGATATACAATCTGACGACGCTGCTAGGTGAAATTCCGACTGGCTACATCGGTGACCGGGTCGGTCGACGCAATAGCCTCCTGACCGGAACCGCGATCATCTCGGTCACATTGCTCGGAATCGGACTATCCAGTTCGTTCTGGGCGCTCGCGGCACTGTACGTCTGTTGGTCGATGGGCTACAACTTCCGCTCGGGAAGTGAAGACGCGTGGCTGTACGATACGCTCACCGACGGCCTCTCCGAGGACGAGTTCGCGCACGTCCGTGGCCGCGGCGAATCCGTCGCCCTAGCGATCGGCGCTGGAGCGGCAATCGTCGGGGGCTACCTGGGCAGTATCGATCTGTCGTATCCATGGTTCGTCGCTGCCGGGGTCACGGCAACTGGCGTGGGTGTCCTCCTGACGATAGACGAGCCCGCGACCTACGAACGAACGGACTCCACGAAACTGAGCTTTCGTCGTACGCTCTCGATCATCCGACGGACCATCTCACAACGGAATATACGGGCGTTCGTGCTGTATTATTACGTCCTCTACGCGGCAGTGACGTATCTGGTGTTCGTGTTTCTTCAACCGATCTTCGAGACGATTGTCCTCGACTTCGGCGTCTCGCAGTCGCGAGTGAGGTCACTGCTCGGGTGGTTCTACGCGGCGTACAGTCTCTTCGGCGCAGGGCTGAGCTACTACACTGGTGCGATTCGTGCGCGCCTCGGGCTCCGAACGTGGTTTCTGTGGCTGCCCTTCGTCGTCGGCGGCGCACTGGTGGGGATGTACTTCGTGCCGGTACTCGCGCTGCCGACGTTCCTGCTGATCCGCGGGCTTTCGGACGTGACGCGGTCGTTCGCTGGCCAGTACATCAACGACCGCATCGAGACGATGGGCCGGGCGACCGTGCTCAGTGCGATGGCGATGGTCAGTGGCCTCGCCGTCGTCCCGTTCCAACTCGGGAGTGGCGTCATCTCCGACGTTGTCTCGCCTCTGTTCGCACTCGCTGTGGCCGGTGTCGTGCTGATCGTCGGCTCGGTTGGAATCTTGCTCTGGGAGGCACCCATCGAGAGATAGCGGCTATGACTGTCGACTCACCGAGAGAGCATACTCGGGACTCTTGTACGGGTAGTCCGAAAAGCACCCGATGCGAACGAGTTTCAATATCCCGGATGCGATCCTCGAGGAGTTCGATCGGGTCTGGCAAGACGAGGGACTGGATAATCGGTCCCGAGCAGTTCGCGAGGCGATGCAGGAGTACATCGAATCGCATTCTCGACTCGAAGACCTCAGCGGAGACGTTATCGCGCTCGTCGCCTTCGACTACCGCCATCACGAGGTGATCGGAGAACTCCACGCGGTCCAACACGAGTATCAAGATGTGATTCTCAACACGAGTCACACACACCAGGGCGAGTGGTGTCTCGAATCCTTATTCTGCCAGGGGGCCGGCGACCGCGTTCGAGAGTTGACCTACCGCCTCCGTGACTTCGACGGCGTGAACCGAGTGAAGATAATGGTGATTCGGGATAACTGAGCGCGGCAGACGCCCCGGAAATTCGCTCGCTCATACTGTCGGACAGAACGATGTGAAAATCATCGGCACCCCGTGGGTGCCAACATAATTCACGAATTGCTGTCCGACAGTATCAGTCCGCTGTCGTTGCCGTGTTCCCGGTCGACTCGGACCGCGTGTTCAGATAGAGGTAGAGCAACACGAGGATCAAGACGACCTGGACCGCCTTGTCAACGTAGTCGATCATCCCGTACTCTGACTTGGCCACGATCCAGAGGGGGAACTGCACGGCCGTATACGGAATCCCGATCAGGTAGAGCAGTCGCCGGCGATAGTCGAGGAAAAAGAGCACAAGTGCACCAGCGTAGCCGACGCCTGCGAGTGCAACAGGAGCCCGCCCCTCGACGATACCAGCATACACGTGGAGGACGCCAGTAATGACGACTAACACAACTGCTAGCCACTGGACCTGGGTAAGAGATCCGATCCGACCTGTCGATTGATTTTGTTTATTTCCCACAATACTACGGAGCGGTTAGCGAGGGATAAAGACTGTTATATCCGACTCCAGATTGCGTAATACGGTTCTACTCGAGACCTCTACGTCGTGGCCAGCGTGTTGATGAGCGCGTGATGCACCCATCCGAGCAGTCTTGACGACACATTTTTGAAACCCACCTGAGTCCGATAGTCCGTGTCAATTACGCGAGCGAAGTCTATCGATTCGCTCTACGAGGAGTGCAAGGAGTTCGACCTCGTGCTCGTGCCGGATGCGCCGATGGCAAGCGCCCTGAACCGGCGTCTCGACCACCCCCACTTCGGAGCTTTCGCGATCACACCACGTCGACTCGCTGCCAGACGGCGAGAAGAGGCCGAGGACCGGCTCGCGTTTCTCGAAGTCATCAAGGCGACCGATCTCGACTGGAAGGAGGCGTCCTACGCGGTCGGGAACATCCTCCAGTGCTGGGAGTACCAGGGGACGGCCGAAGCCGTTCTCGACTACGGGCAGTTCGCGACGGACCCGACGCACACTGCGGTCGACTGCATCGCGGAGATGGATACGACGTCCAAACGGCTTACCGAGTACACGATCGACGCCGACACGTCGGTCGCTGTCATCGGATTAAAGCAACTCACCGAACTCGAACGCTCGATTCTTCCCCCAACCTACGAGACGATCGACCCGTTCTCCGAGGACCCGTTCGATCAGCCACCGTTCCGAATCCTCGATTCGCCGGCCGCAATTGTCGATGCTGTCCTCGATACCGTAACGCACGAGAACGCCGACGACGTGGCCGTCGTCCTCGATGCTGCCAGTCAGTATTCCCCGCTCATCGAGTCGGCGCTGGACGCAGTCGACATCCCCTACTACGGCGGCCCGGGGTTCAGCGACGATACTCGCCACCGCGCATTTCTGCAACTCCTCCGAAGTGCACGCGCTGGCCGAGATACGCGAGTTGGCGATGTTCGACCACTCCTCTCCCAACCCGGGATGCCAATCGACATCGAGCACGACGAGAAGCGGCTCGTCGACCTCGACCACTCGGGAATCGAGTGGTTCCACGAGTTCCGTGAAGAGGTCCGTTCCTGCACCTTCGCGGACGCCACCGACGCATTCGAGGCCGTCATCGGTGCCGATGTCGACGCCTTCAGAGACGAACTTTCGACGCTCGGCCTCCTCGACGATCCCGTCACCGAACCGGCGGTTGACCGACTCGAATTCTATCTACAGTCCTACGACGTCCCGATCGATCGCGAAAACGAGGGCGTTCTGCTGGCCGATGCGAAATCAGCCGGGCACGTCGACCGCACCGTCGTGTTCTATCTCGGGCTTGACGAGGGATGGACGCATTCGTCGCCCCGCCGCCCGTGGGTCGATAACGATCAAGAGTTCGAGCGGAACATCCGGCAGTTCCAACGACTCCTACAGAACGGTGTCGAGCAGTACTACCTCGTGCAGGACACCGCCGGTGGAACGCCCGTCACTCCGTGTCTGTACTTCGAGGAACTGTTCGATGCTGAGTTCGACCGATTCAGTGACCTGGACTCACTGCGACATTCACGAACATCGCGACCGACGCAGGATGGGTTCGAGAAAGAACCGCTCGATGTCTCTCCCGAAGACGTCAGCGCACTCAGCCAGTCCAGTCTGAATACGTACGTCAACTCCCCCCGCGATTACTTCTTCAGTCGACTCCTCGACAATCCGGACAAAGACCACTTCAGGGAGGGCAATCTGTTCCACGACTTCGCAGAGTTCTACGTCTCGCATCCAAGCGTCGTCACGCCCGAGACACTTGAGGAGGTCGCGACACTCATTCTCGACGAAGTCGACCCGTTCCTCCGCGGCGTCGACCGAGAGGTCCGACGCACCAAATACCGCGTCGGCCTCCAGACGATCGCCGAATACCTCGATACGAACCCGCCGCAGGGCGATGAGTTGGCGACGCCCGACAGTGGCCGGAGCGAGAACTTCTTCGCCGAATACTACGACCGCCCCATCGAGTCTTCACACACCGAACGCTGGTTCGAGAACACCGGCCTCGGACTGAAGGGGAAGATCGACCTCGTTCACAGTCCCACCCGACTCCTCGATTACAAGAGCGGCTCGAAGAAGTCGGCATACTCGGTCGTCAAGCACTCGGCGACCGATCCCCCGAGCGACAAACCGAACTTTCAAGCACTCCTCTATCTCGCCCACCAGCGGACTGAGCACCCAGATGAGGAACTGCAGTTCACGTTCTTCCACTTCCTGGAGACGCTCGACGACGTCGTGAGAGGAGAGGGCGCTCTGGAGGACTGCCTCACGACGGTGACCTACTATCCCGTCACCTACGAGGAGTACATCGCGAGCCCCGCTGTCTTCACCGAGCTGCAGGAAGACGCCGCGAACGACTGTAACAAGACCTTCTCGAAATCGTCGTACGAGGTGTATCGGTCTGTGTTGGACGGCCAGGAGTTCCCAGACACCCGCGACAGCGACGAACTCATCGAGTCGGAGTTCGCCGGTGCACTCACTGCGCGATTGATTGCCGACGTTGGAGACTACAAGTACGTGAAAAACGGCTGTAAGCAGGCACTGAGACACTTGCTTCGAATTCGCAACCAGAACTACTTCACCGGCGACGTGGACGCGTTCGAACAGTTCGTCCAGGATCGCCTTGCAGAACTGAACACCCGCCGTGCCGGCGACGAGCGCTTCCCGGTACAGGGGCTCTCCGGCGACCCGAACTACCGGTACGTGGACAACCGGGACTGTATCCTGGAGGACGGATCGCGATGACCTCGCCGAACGATCGTCAGCAAGACCTCATCGACAGCAAACAGGGAATCCACGTCGTCGACGCCGGTGCCGGGACCGGAAAGACGTTCACGGTCACCCGCCGCTACGCCGAAATCGTCGACCAAGACAACGTCGAGCCCGAGGACGTCCTCCTCGTAACGTTCACCAACAACGCGGCCGCGGAGATGAAAGACCGAATCGTCGCCCACTGTGACTACGGAATGCGTGAGCTCTCTGAGGCGCCGATACAGACGTTCCACAGCCTCTGTCACGACATCCTGATGGAGCACGGCTTCGAGGCACCGACGCGTCTCGGCATCGACGACCGCATCACCGGATCGACGCGGGTGCTCGAAGACGAGAACGTCGAGAAGGCACAGTTCCGCGAGTTCATCCGGCGCTTCAGCGACGATCACCCCGAGTACGACGACTTCTTCCGCGCCGTCGAGGACCCGGTCGAACTTCTCGGATTGATCAATCAGCTTGCCGCAAAAGGTGTCTTCCCGACGGCCGAGGGCTGGTATCGCAACGGCGAGCGATATCTGGATGGTGACTTCGGGTCGTTCCGGGAGATCTTCGACGAGCAGAACCAACCTCGAAACGACGGGAGCAAGCAGTCCACGCTGCGCTCGAAGCTCGGCGACTACGGGAAGGGTAAGTGCTATCTCCCGGACGCACCCGAGAAAGAGGCGATTCGCGGTGGATGGGGAGAAAAGGAGGTGCCTGCTGCCGTCGCCCAGCTCGCGTTCGAGGAACAGCGAGAGGATCTCAAGAACTTTGTCCACGACGTCTATCACGAGTACGTAGCGTTCGCGCTCAGCCGCAACTACCTCAATTTCGGCTTCCTCCAACTGTTCGCGTTCGTCGTACTCTGTGAAGATCACCGACTCCGCGACGACGTCGCCTTCGAGTACGTGATGATCGACGAGTTTCAGGACTCCAGCGAGATCCAGTTCAAACTCGCACTCTTGCTCGCGGATACGAACAACGTCTGTATCGTCGGCGACTGGAAACAGAGCATCTACTCGTTCCAGTACGCCGCCGTGGAGAACATCACCGAATTCGAGTCTCGACTGGACCGGTTCGTCGACGAACTCAACGAAGACCACGAGCGCGTGTCGTGGGCGACACGCCCGATCATCGACATCGAGCTCGTCGAGAACTATCGGTCGACGCAGGACATCCTCGACTTCTCCGAACACAGTCTGGTGACACCCGCGGCGAGCACGGACGACGTCGACGAGGCTGCCGTCCGAGACCGCATCGTGTCACTTTCCTCGAACGCCTCGCACGAGAACTCCCACATCGAGGCGGTCCAACACGAAGACGAACACGAGACCGTCCTGACCAAGATTCAGGAGATCGTCGGGAACGACGCGTATCAGATCGAGGAGGACGGCGACCTTCGCTGCCCGGAGTACGGTGACATCGCGGTCCTCACCCGGACTCGTGACTTCGGCCGAGAACTCCTCTCTGTTGCCGAGGAGTATGGGTTGCCGATGGCGTACGAGGGTGGCATCGAGTTGTTCCGTTCCGATCCGGCAAAGCTCCTCTTAGCGTGGCTGCGGATCCTCGAATCCGATGCCGAGCGAGGCTGGGCGGTCGTACTCGAGGAAGCCGGGTACACGCTCGACGAGGTCAAACACATCCTCGAGAGCGAGAAGTACCCCGACAATATGCGGGCATTCAAGTCGGAGCTTGCGTCGCTGGAGACGGTCGGTGGGGTTGCCCAGCGCGTGTTCTCCCAGTACGACTACGACGGGGCGTATGCCGACGTGCTGCTGACGACGATACAGTCTGTCCACAACGCGACGACGTTGACCCGAGGAGACCTCATTCGGTTCATCGAACGCGGCATCGATGATGGAAGCACCCACGAGGTCCACGCGAGCGCTGGTCTGAACTCGGTGACTGTCCAGACCATCCACGCGGCGAAGGGGCTCGAACACCCCATCGTCGTGCTCGCGAATATGAACGCTCGTCGCTTCCCACCGTCGGGTGGGAACAGTAACGCGATCACGTTCGACGATCCGATCGGGTTACGCCAGCGGAAGCTCTACGCCGACGACCACGGGTATCCTCACATTCACGACAACTGGCGGGTCGATGTCTTGCAGAAGTGCCTCCCGCGTGGGTACGACGAGGAACGCCGCTTGCTCTACGTCGCGATGACGCGGGCAGAGAGCCATCTCGTGTTCGCTGCGGGTGAGTCCCCGAACACGTTCATCGAGGAACTCCCGGTCGCCCTCGAGGATTTGGAGCCTGACGTTCGAGCAGACGGCGTCAGCGAGACGGCGCAGTCACACTTGCAGATTTCCGTGCCGACGCCGGAAGGTCCGGTCGGACACTCGCCACACACGCTGATGCGCGACGACGTGTTCGAGGACGTCGACGACGGGAGAGGGACCGCGTTCGGGACGGAGACCCACGAGTTTGCCGAACGGTACGTGTTGGAAGACGGCGTCGAGCCCTCGAACGAGGACGAGCGTCATATCAAATCGTTCCTGGACTCGCTTGACGGAGAACTACGGGTCGAGGAGGACGCGTATCTCCCACTCACCATCGATGGGGAGCAGGTCACCATCTCAGGAGTCGTCGACCTCGTACACATTCGTCCCGATACCGTGGAGATCATCGACTTCAAGACTGACCTCGGACGGCACGCCGCGGATGAGTACCGGAAGCAACTCAGCCTGTACTACCACGTCCTGAACGAGTGGTTCTCTGACCGGGAAGTGACTGCAGGGGTCTTCTATACTGCTGACGGGTCCCGCGTCGGTGTCGAACCGATGTCGGAAGCGGAGATCGCGGATCTTGTTCGGAGTGTTCTCGACCGTTCTGAGAGAGCGGCATAAGTGGTCTGCACACGTTCTAATTCTCGTCGAACTGGGCAGCCTTACTCTTCGACGGGCTTCATCGCGGAGGAATCAACTCAGGGGGGCTGCATCCAGCGGTGCTGCACGGCACAGCGCAATCGACTTCGAGAAAGAGTCGGACAATCCCCATCGCTATCGGTCGAGATGCCTGAGGATGTAGAAACGAACGTAACGAATAGAATGAGAAGAACGAATGAAAACTAAGGCACCGAATAAAACGAGAACAGTGATCGGAACGAATGTATTTACAGCAATGGACTCTCGTCGACGTATCGAATGGGAAGAGTTCGTTGAGAAAAACGAAGGTAACGAATGAGACGAGGAGAGTGAACGAAGAGGCCGATCAAAAACAAATAAAACGAGTGTAACGAACTCAACGAATAACTTCGATTCAACGAGTACAACGAACGGGTGGTTTTAACATCGTCGTCGCCGTCTCACCGAGTGAAAATCCCTCACTGAACGCACCGAACTAAACGAGCATAATGAAAGAAACGAATCAAACGAACTAGTTGAGAGAAACAAAAGAAATGACAGAAACCAATACGGCACGAATCACGGTAGCGAATCAGAAAGGTGGCGCGGGAAAGACAACCGACGTCATACACACTGGTGGCGCACTCGCAGCACGCGGCTACGACGTCCTGCTTGTCGACATCGACTATCACGGCGGTCTCACGTGCTCTCTCGGCTACAGTGGTCTGTACTACGACACCGATCGGACCACGCTCTTCGACGTCCTCGACTTCGATCAGATGGAGTCGGTGAACGACATCATCGTCGAACACGAGGAGTTCGACATCCTACCAGCCAGTGAGAAACTCGCGAACAACAAAAACATCCAGACGCTGCTCGAAGCACCGAAGAGCCGCGAACGGTTGGGAATGGCACTCGACGAACTCGACAAGAACTACGACTACATCATCGTCGATACGCCACCCTCGCTGAACGTCCTCACCGATAACGCCCTCGTCGCGACCAGCAACGTCGTGATTCCTGTCATCCCCGAGAAACTCAACGCCAACAGTCTTCAGATATTCGCGAAGCAGTTGGGTTCGCTCGAACCAGCGTACGGTGACATCAACCGGCTTGCAATCGTGTGTAACCGTGTTGAGCAGAACTCCGAACACCGGAACACAATCGAGGAGATCAAATCGGCGTACTCGCTCCCTGTCTTCGAGATCCCAAAGCGCACCGACCTCTCGCAATCGATCGGTGACGGCGTGTCCGTCTTCGGCTTCGGGAAAGAGAACAAGCGGGTCGAAGACGCGCGGAGTCTGTTCAACGAGATCGCCGACCTGTTCGACGAGACGTTCGAGAAAACGGCACCTGCGGAGGTTGACGTATGACTGACGGCTGGGGTGATGCCTCCGGTATCGAGGGCAACTACGACGACGAGGACGACGAAGCCGATGCAAGCGAAACGAGTGAAGTGAACGGAACGGAGGGAACGAGTTCCTCGGCTGAATCATCCGACTCGAACGAAACGAACGAAACGAGTGCAACGAAAACGAATATCAAGGACGAGTGGAACGGGCGGACCATCTACATTCCGGACAACATTCTTGCTGAGATGGAGGACACCTATCTCGAATCACAGCTGACGCTTCGAAAAGCGGGTCAAGACGAGTTCAAAAAGAACCGACACTTCTACCCGCTCCTCGTGCAGTTCGGCGTAGAGGCCCTCTCGAAGGCGGATGCTGATGAAATTCAGGATCGGCTCTCGACTCTGGAAGACGATTGAGGTGGATCAACTCATCGATCCGGAGTTACTCGTCGAGGTCGAGGCAGTGGCTATTGTCCCGGAGTGACGTCCGCAACCGTCACTTATCGGGGTCCTTCGGGTGTTGGAGATCTCCGGCGTCCCTCACCAGAAACAGTTACTCGCCCTGTCTCCGCGCGTGGAGATGCTTTTCGACTTCGTCACTGCCGGTCGCATCCACGGCTACCGCAACGAGGTCGTCGTGATGCTGTTCGATAACATCCGTTAGCTGGCGTGCGGTTCTGAGTTTGTATCGGACTTCTGGATCGTCGACTTCCGCTGTCGCGTCCGCCAGGAGAGTGTCGATTGCACCGACGGGTGTGTCCGCCATATCAGGGCCCAGGATTCTCCGTAAAATAGTATTGGGAAACCGCGCTCGTTCGTGCGTGGGCACGCACAGTGCTGCAGTCCAGTTCGACGTCAGTTACTGAGTGCACGCCTTCGCTCACGTGACCGCACGCCGTCGGGCGATCACGTGCACGATCAGTTGGAAACGGCTATAGATCTGCTAGACGGCATCTCTTCGGCCGGAGCGCTGGCCTATCGGATGGGGATCGTCATCGCGACGATGGTCCCGATGTCACTCGTTCGGATGTCGATGTCTCCGCCGACGTAACTGACGAGCCAGTAGGCGAACCACAGTCCTAATCCCGATCCGTGTTCGAGCGGTTCTTCGGTTCCGGCCTCGATGACGCGCTGCTCTTGTTCGGGAATTCCGGAACCGTTATCGACGACCGAAATCGTACTCGTCGTCTCGTCGACTGAGGCGGCGATTTCGACCTGTGGCGAGGAGGCATCGGAGTGCTTGACGCCGTTCTCGACAAACTCGCGAATGCCCGGCAGCACGCGCGAGTCGATTTCGACTGTCTCCGGAGGCAGTTCCTGGATGACGACATTTCCCTCCGTGTACTGTGACTCTACACGGTCACGGATCCGCTCGAGACCGGCTTCTAGCCCGCAAACGGAGTCGGCTTCCTCGATGTTGTCTGCGAAGATCTGTCTGGCGTGGTGTACTTTCTCGCTGATATCCAGCAGGGAGTCGATATTGTCCTGGATCGTACGCAGGTGTTCGACCGACTGTTCGTCACTGAGCGTCTGTTCCAGAATGTCGGCGTATCCTTGGATTGCAGTCCCCTTATTGCGGAGATTATGTCTGAGCACCCGATCGAAGACGACGAGTTGTTGTTCCCGCAGTCGGTGGTCAGTGATGTCGTCTTGGATAGCAACGAATCCCTGAATCTCGTCATCGCCGTTCTGGATCGGAGCGATAGTCTGATTGAGGATTATCCGCTCGCCCGACTTGCGTTCGTTGACCGTTTCGCTCGTCCAGACTTCGCCCTCGAGGATGGTCTCCCAGAGGTCGCGGTAGAACGCCTCGTCGTGATCGCCCGATTTGAGGATGCGCGGGGTTTCACCGATAGCCTCCGCGGCCGTGTAGCCTGACATCTCCTCGAACGCCGGGTTGACGTACTCGATCGTGCCATTGGTGTCAGTCATCATAATCGCGTGGCCGGCGTGGGAGACGGCGTTTTTGAACTGCCGGAGGTCCCGTTCGCGCTCCTTTTGTGCGGTGATGTCCCGAAAGAGAGCCAACACCGCCGGCTCGCCGTCGTACGTGATCCGTGACGCTCGCAGCCCGATGTCTTTTTGCTCGCCCCGTGGCGTTACGACGGCGATTTCGTACTGGGTTGGCGGAGATTCTCCCCTCGTTCGCTGCTGGTGACGTCTGCGAACGAGCCGTTGATACTCCGGTGCGATGACCGACTCGAGGGTCATTCCCTCCAGAGCCTCACAGTCTCGTTCGACGATCGTCGCCATCTGCTCGTTGACGAACACGAACTCGCCGTCCTGTGCGACGGCGATCCCGTGTTCACTCTGTTCAACGAGCGTCTGATACTTCCGCCGTTCCTCGCGGAGCTGTTCGTTCTGCTCTTTGAGGTCCATAGCGAGCTCTTTCGTCTGCGCCCGCCGGACGAGGAGATTCGAGATCGTCCGGAACAGCGCCTGCTTGCCGACCGGCGCCGTCACCACGTCGTTGACAACGAGTGGACGGTCGCTGGACTCGATATCGGGGAGCGTAACCGAGACCGGCGAGTTCTCACGACGAATCAGAACCACCGGACAAAACACCGGCTCTTTTCGGCGCTTATACGATTCCAGTTCGTCGCGGTACTGCGGAAACGACGACTCGTCGACGAGGTGGAGGTCGGCCTCCTGAACCTCCTCGGCAGTGACAGGCGTGTGGGGTTCGGATACGAGTGACGCCAGCGCCTGTCGATTTCCCGCTCCGGCGAGTAACAGCTGAATCTTGGCCATCTTCGTGATCAGCGTGAACGGTCTGTAGTTTCGCTCGTGCGCTCTGGGACTCCGTTGAGTACGCCGTGGATGCCCGTCACCGATTCGCCGATCTGCAAGCCATCGGCCGTGATCGTATACCGGCGGGGAACCGTCTCGAAGCCGCCCACACGCTTTTTGAGAACCCCGGCGATACGCTGGAGTTCCCCTTCGAGTTCGATGTAGTTCTGGAAGACGATGTTATCGGCGACGTAACTGACGTGTTCGCTCGTCGCTTCCGGGAGCCCCGTCACAGCCGTTCGTTGGTCGATCAGGATAACAGAGACGTTCATATCCACGAGGTGCTGTGTGAGCGCGTGGAGCCGTCGCCGCAACTCGACGGCATCGCCTGCGCCTTTGATTGCCGTCTTGTACCCTTCGATCCCGTCGATTACGACGAGTTCAACCGCGTTATCCTGGACCTCCCGAACTACTCGGTCGGCGAACTCTTCCGGCGACTGGGTGAGCGAGTCAATCTCGTTAACGAGGAGCGATCCCTCCTCGCGCAA
Source organism: Halobellus sp. Atlit-38R (assembly GCF_003665925.1). Classification (NCBI taxonomy): domain Archaea; kingdom Methanobacteriati; phylum Methanobacteriota; class Halobacteria; order Halobacteriales; family Haloferacaceae; genus Halobellus; species Halobellus sp. Atlit-38R. The sequence continues at coordinate 63,764 of NZ_QXIJ01000010.1, read as the reverse complement.
CCGTGTGATCGGATGCCCGAACGTCTCTGATCGGTAGGTAAACGTCTCGATTGACTCTTCGAACAGATACGTGAGCGCCCGTTCGCCGTTTGCCGCGGCTGTCGCGAGGAACTCGGTGGCCGTCGTCGTTTTGCCGACGCCGGAGGGGCCACTAATGATCGTCACCGTCCCCCGTTCGAGCCCGCCACCGAGGAGGGAATCGAGTTCGGAAATGCCGGACGTGAACCGTTCCGGCTCGAAGGTCCGTGCGTGCCGTTCACGTTGCAGCGCTGGATACACCTGCAGGCCGCCCCCCCGAATTTCTAGCCCGTGCCTGCCGTCCCGCTGGCCGACGCCACGGTGCTTCGGGACGTGGATCCGACGGCCTTCTTTTTCGTCCTCGTATTCGAGCACGATGACGCCGTCGCTGAGCGACCTGAGTTGCATATCCATCTGCGCGTGCGGCGTCTTGGTGGCGAGGACGGTCGTTCCCCGGTTCTTCAGGTATCTTGCGAACGAGATGATACGCTTGCGAAACTGATACTCGCTCGGTTCGAGATACTGGAACTGCGTAATCGGGTCGATCAGTACGCGACCTGGATCCAGTTCCTCGATCGCATCGCGGACTTCGGCTATCAGGTTCCCGTCTTCGATGTCCTGAGGATCGACGACGTCGTAGGACTGCGCCCGCTTGAAAAAGTCCGACTCCGGCCCGACATCGAGGAAGTTAGCGCCGCGGATGTCGATTCCGAGTTCGGCCGCGTTCGCGCGGAGGTCGTCGGCAGATTCTTCGCCGTGAATGAACAGCACTGTCTCACCGGCCGAGAGACCTTCGCAGAGGAACTCCGTCCCAAGCAACGTCTTGCCCGTGCCAGGAACCCCCAAAACTAGATATAGACGGCCGTCTACGAACCCACCTTCGAGAAGCGAATCCAGTCCCGGGATTCCGCTCGAACTCCGGGTAAAGGATTGTTCAGGGGTATTCATATTCGTCCATCGTCACAGAGAGTGGATAAACATCACTATCGGTTATCGGGCCTGATAACCTAATTTCGAGTCACTCCCTGTCGGAGACGCGGTCGACCCCGCGGAACTCGAAGCGGGCCCCACCGTCAGTCCCCGCGGCCACGTCGACTTGCCAGTTGTGGGCGTCGACGATCTGACGAACGATGGCGAGACCGAAACCTGTTCCGTCTTCGGAGGTCGTAAAGCCCGAATCGAAGACGCCATCTCGATCTGACGGCGGGATTCCGGGACCATCGTCTTCGAGATAGAATCCCCCATCGATCGTTCCCAGTTGCACGGTCACGTCGTCGCCAGCGTGTTCCCGCGCGTTCCGAAAGAGGTTCTCAAAGAGTTGTGTCACTCGGGAGTCGTCCATCATACACTCGGCGTCGTCGACGATTCGGAGTTCCATCTCGCCGGTATTGACGTTCTCCCACGCGGCCGTTGCGACTGACGCCAGCGACGCCGGTTCCGGGTCAAGGACGGTCTTTCCCTGCTCGGCCAGCGCCAGCAACTCTTCGATGAGAGCCGCCATCCGATCGGTGCACCGCTGAATCTCGTCGTGTGCCTCTTTCGGATCGTCTTCGAGGCGAGCCATGTCGAGGTAGCCCTCGATGACGTTGAGCGGATTGCGGAGGTCGTGGGCGACAGTGCGGCCGAACTTCTCCAGTCGCTCGTTCTGTCGCTCTAGTTCGACCCGTTGCTGTTTGAGTTCTGTGATGTCGCGGTTGATGGCCACGAACCCGGTGACCTCTCCGTCGTCTGTGAGCGGCGAGATAGTCTGATCGATGATATACGTCTTGCCGTCCTTGCGCTCGTTGGTGATCTCCCCCGTCCAGACCTCGCCATCGAGGATCGTCTCCCAGAGATCACGGTAGAAGTCGTCGCTCTGCTCCCCGGATTTGAGGATCGCTGGCGTCTGGCCGATGGCTTCTTCGCGGGCGTAACCGGTCATCTCCTCGAACGCGGGATTGACGTACTCGATTGTCCCGTCACTGTCAGCGATCACGACTGCGTGTCCGGCCTGTTCGACGGCCTCACGGAAGACCCGGAGCTGACGCTCGCGCTCTTTCCGCTCTGTGATGTCTTGTGCTGTTCCGATGTGGTATTCGTCGCCCTCGATAGTGACGTGGGTTGTCACGGTCTCGACCGGGACCGTCGAACCGGTGTCGAACCGCTCGTGGAGCGTTTCTCGACGTCGTGACTCTCCGTTCTCGAAGGAGTTCCAGTAGCTCTCAAACCGGGTGACGTCGAACCGGGGATTCGCGGTCGCCATATGCCGGCCGTTGAGTTCCTCGGATGTTGTCCCGAGAATGTCAGCGTACGCCTGGTTCGCATACAGGATGGTCCCCGTTTCGTCGTAGGCTGCGATTCCAGTTCCCACCTGTTCGATCGCTTGCTCGAAGAACTGGAGGTTCCGCTCGCGCTGTTTCCGCGCGGTGATATCTCGGTTGATGGCGACGAAGCCAGTGATCTCGCCCTCCTCTGTGATCGGCGAGATGGTTTGATCGATGACGTACTCTTGGCCATCTTTGCGCTGGTTCACGATTTCGCCTGTCCAGACCTCGCCGTCGAGGATGATCTCCCAGAGGTCCTCGTAGAATTCCTCGTCCTGCTTTTCGGAACCGAGGACGGCGGGCGTTTGCCCGCGGAGCTCCGCTAGACTGTAGCCTGAAATGCTCTCCATCGTGGGATTGGCGTACGTGATCGTCCCATCCGCGTCAGTGACGAGAATCGCGTGACCGGCGTGCTCCATCGCCGTGTAGAGGTCCTGCAACTTCTGCTGCTGGCGGGCGATCGTCACACAGCTATTGATCCGGGTGGCCAGCAGTTCGTATCTGGTCTCGCCGGTGTCTTTTTCTAGGTAGTCGTCGGCCCCGAGTTGGATCGCGCGGCTGGCAACCTCCTCGGACCCTTGCCCGGCGAACATCACGAAGGGAAGGTCGGGATACCGACCCTTCACCGCCTCCAAAAACGCCAATCCGTCCATCTCCGGCATCGCGTAGTCGCTGACGACACAGCTTATCTTGGATTCGCTGTCGAGCCGGCCGAGAGCGTCTTTCGCGCTCGTTTCGGTGTACACCTCGAACCCGAACTCCCGCTCGAGATAGGTCGCGACGATGTCGGCGAACGCGTCGTCGTCCTCAACGAACAGCACCGTAATTGTCGTCTCGGCCGACCCAATATCGACAGACTGTACATCGGCTTCGAGCTGGGTCCGTTGTGACATCATTGTTCTAAGAGTACAAACAAATCTGACCGACCGGAAGACGCCCCCCACAGCGCCGCGGACGTTTCTTGGTTACGATGGGCATACCTGCCGATCCGTCCGCCTTATTATTTTTGAAAAGTTATTAGATTTGATACTGGTGGTATCGTTGCCGTCTCCCGCCTCTAAGCGCCCGCTCTAGCCGACGCTAATAGCGTGATCGGGGCCTGCAGTAGAGGGCTTTTCCACGTCTGCGTTGCCCAAGGCTACCCCTACGGACCGAGGCGCGTTAGCGCTGAATCGAGAGCCGAAGCAATTCGACTCACGCCCAAAATAAAGTTAACTATTATTTATCATTGTTGTCTATGTATTAGTGTTCGCTATGAGCACCGATGAACCAAGTCATTCGACGGAGGATCCCGGTCACGATCACCACGAGGTAGCAGGTCCGGGGTACCCGACACCGGCGGCGATGCGGACGGAGTCCGAACGAGAGAAGACGGCGTTCGTTATGGCGCCTCGCGTCGGTATGGACGTCGACGCGCCCGACTTCGTCGGCGTTGTCGACGTCGACCCAGATTCCGAGACGTACAGTGAGCTGATCGACACCATCGAAATGCCGAACAAAGGCGACGAACTCCACCACTTCGGCTGGAACGCCTGTTCGTCGTCGTGTCACGCTGAAGGTCTCGCCCGCGATCACCTGATCGTCCCAGGCCAGCGCTCCTCTCGAATCCACATTCTCGACGCCACAGATCCACGTGATCCGAGCATCGAGAAGGTAATCGAACCCGAGGAAGTGTTCGAGCACGACCTCTCGGCACCTCATACCGTCCACTGTGTTCCGGGCGGCAAAGTCGTCATCAGTATGCTTGGCGACGCAAACGGTGACCTTCCCGGTGGATTTCTCCAACTCGATCAGGACGACTTCTCTATCGACGGTCACTGGGAGGCCGACCGCGGCGAGATGGAGATGAACTACGACTACTGGTATCAGCCCCGCCACAACGTGATGATCTCGACGGAGTGGGCAGCCCCGAGGACCTACTATCCCGGCTTCGACCTCGACGACGTCGAGGCGGGACAATACGGCGACAGCATCCACATCTGGAACTGGGAGACCAAAGAGCACCAACAGACGCTGACGTTCGGCGAGGAGGGGCTGATCCCCCTCGAGATTCGAATGCCGCACGACCCCGAGGAGACGCAGGGCTACGTGGGTGCTGCGCTCTCTTCGAACATTCTCCGCTTCTGGGAAGGCCGCGACGGCGTCTGGGAGTGGGAGACGGTCATCGACGTCGAAGACCGCGAACATCCCGACTGGGATATGCCCGTCCCCGGCCTCGTGACGGACATCGTTCTCTCGCTGGACGACCAGTATCTGTTCTTCTCGAACTGGCTCCACGGCGATATGCGGATGTACGACGTGAGCGACTTCGGCAATCCGCGGCTGGTCGACCGCATCTGGGCCGGCGGCAACTTCGGCGACCGCCAGGAGGTGCAGGGCACCGAGATCCGCGGCGCACCCCAGATGCTACAGCTCTCTCGGGACGGCAAGCGCGTCTACTGGACGACGTCGCTGTTCTCCTCGTGGGACAACCAGTTCTACCCCGACATTGGATCAGAGGGGTCGGTGATGCTGAAGGCAGACGTCTACCCCGACGAGGGGCGGATGGAACTCGACGAGGACTTCCTCGTCGACTTCGGCGACGCTCCGGGTGGCCCGGCCCGCGCTCACGAGATCCGATGGCCCGGTGGCGACTGCACCAGCGACGTCTGGCAGTAGATGCCCCACGAGGTCACGCTACGGTGGCGCGACGGCCGCGAAGCGACGATCGACGTCGCCGACGGAGAGACGGTCATCGATGCGACAGAGCGGGCAGGACTCGGCGTTCCCTTCGGGTGTCTCTACGGCGCCTGTGGTACCTGCACCGGCCGACTCCTGTCGGGCGATCTAGTCCACATCGAACGCGCCCGCGCGCTGAAACCTCGTCACCGCCGTGACGGGTACGTCCTGCTGTGTGTGGCCGAACCTCGATCCGACTGCCGGATCGAAGTCGGCGCGGAGATCCAGGCGGATCTCGTCCCGAATCCGTGGCAGTAGCGTTTGAGGCGAGTTCGTCGGACTTCCGTTTTGCGAACCAGAGCGGCCGCTGTACCCTGATCTACTGCGGTTAAGGTGTCGCAGTAGGAGAAGACGTATTCACCCGACGTAGCGCAGAATCTCGAAGGCGGACTGCAACCCCGGGCCGCTCTCGACGAGTTGCTGGTCGCTGTGGATGCAACCAGTAGGGAAGAAGTCAAACAGCAGTCGGCTTTTTGCCGAAATCGGTATCAGAGATTATATATTAGTGGTGACAGATAGTAGGGGTACAATGGCAACTGCAGAGGCCGGTTCGACCGCAGACAAAGATTTCTCACAAGAGATTGTCAACGGAAACGCCCTCCCTGAAGACGAACTTTGGGATGTCCTCACCAGTAATTTGCGTCAGGTAATGGAATCAACGGGTGCTGCGATGCGGGTTGTGGACCTCGATTTCAACGTCGTCGTCGAAAACCAGCTGATGAAAGACCTGGGTGGAGTCGAGGCTGAATCGAGTGAGACGCTCAAATGCTTCGATCAGTTCTGCAATCCAGAGGTATGTGGAACGGGTAACTGTACGCTGAAACAGGTCGTCGACGAGGGCCAAGACGAGATTCGCGTCGAGGTCGAAAAGGAAAGCTACGACGGGCAGATTATCCCGACCGAACTCGTCGTACGTCCTATCTATGATTCTGCCGGCGACATCGTCGCAATCAGTGAGACGTTCCGTGATATCTCCGACCGTAAGTCGGCAACCCGAAGCATCAAATCAGCTGTCGACGAGGTCAAAGTCTCCTCAGAGGAGATTGCTGAAAACTCTCAGGACATTAGTGATCAGGCGATGCAACAACTGGAATCAATCACGAACGTCTCCCAGGAGGTGTCATCGCTTAGCGCCACAGTCGAGGAAATCGCAGCGACAGCTGACGAAGTCGAATCGATCAGCGAGCAGGCCCGTACTCAGGCCGAAGCGGGTGAAGAAAAAGCTGAAGAAACGGTCGAGATGATGGACGACATCGAGACTGCAGCCGATGAAGTGACGAGCGACATTCGGGCGCTCAACGAGAGTATCCAAGAAATCGACGAGCTCGTCGACGTCATCAACGATATCGCTGATCAGACGAACCTGCTGGCGTTGAACGCCTCGATCGAAGCAGCCCGCGCTGGCGAAGCTGGCGATGGCTTTGCGGTTGTCGCCGATGAGGTCAAAAGCCTCGCGAACGATTCACAGGAACGCGCTGCCGAGATCGAAGCCATCGTCGCCGATGTGCGAGCACAGACGTCTGAGGCAGTTGACAACCTCGAAGCGACGAACGACGTCGTGCAGGACGGCGCTGCGAAGGTGCAACGCTCCAGTGAGACGTTCAAAAGTATCGCCAACGTGGTCGAGGAAGCCTCAGACGGGATCACCGAAGTGGCGGACGCCACGGATGATCAGGCGATCAGCACCGAGCAGATCGCCAGTCTGGTAGATGAGACTGCCGAAGACTTCGAACGGGTGACCGATGAGGCCGAGTCGATCGCCGCGGCGAACGAAGAACTGACGTCGCGAATTCAAGAAGTGAGCCGGGAAGTAGACGAGCTGAACTCTCTGGACGTCCAGAGTCAGCTGTGACGATTTACTCTTCCGTGCGACGCGCACAGGAGTGAGTTGAATATCGCAGTTAGAAGTCATATAGGAGAATAATTTAAAATTAAAATTGAGCAATAAATTGTAAAAGAAGTTATATATTATATTCTTATAGGTACATCATACTATAGCCAGCGAAGAACAAGTTCAATAACGTAGACAGATTAGTTGTTTGTAATGGTGGGGCCAGATGTTAGACAACGCTTACTCGTGGTGCTCATTCTCGTCTGCGTCTGTGGGCTCTCTGTGGCATTCCCTGTCTCGGCCGGGGAGCAGCCGAGAGGAAGCGAGAGTATCAAAACGGGTGTCGGGCTTGCACAGACCGGGTCGGCAGAGTTCACTGTCCAAGCCGTTTCCAAAGCGGACGTGGTGCAAGGGGACACGTTCGATGCGAGGATGAAAGTCACCAATACGGGCGATGAAACGGGCACGCGAACGTTGACCTTCGACGTGGGATCGATTCACCGCGAGACGGAGATGAGGCTGTCGCCGGGTGAGACAGACACGTGGTATCTGACGGTTGACAGCGATCCGCTCTCGGCGGGTGAATATACGCAGTATTTCCGGACGCCATCGGACACTGACGATCTGCCATTGACCGTCAAGGCAGGTGAGCCAAACTTCCTCGTTGGTAACCTCCGGGTTGAGCAAAACGGCGAGACAGTCTCGCGGATAGACAAGGGAGAGTCGGCGGAAATCAAGTACGCACTCTACAATGACGGCGAGGGGAGGGACGGACAGTTCGCGAACTGCTATCTCGCCAGCTCGCACGTCGGCGACCAGTTCATCGAACTAGAGCCGTCAGAGTCCGAGACAGATCTGTCTTGTTCGTTCGATACCGACGATTTGTCTCCCGGACGGTACGAATACGGCGTTGAGTCGGACGACGACTCGTGGTACAAGGATCTCTATATCGACAAGCCACCACAACCGCCGACGATCACGTCTGCGTACCCCTCTGGAGACGTCAAACTCAATCACGAGACGGGTGACTCCGAAACATTCAGCGTCGACGTTTCCGATCCCGACTCAGATTACGATGCCATCTCGACCGAGTGGTCTGTCGACGGTGTTGGCCGCGGGACTGCTGACGAACTCACTGTCTCCGCTGATGACCTCTCGCCGGGGATGCACACGGTTAGAGCGACCGTTGACGACAACCAAGCCGAAACCGAGAGTGTGAGCCGCGAGTGGTCCGTTCGCGTCGTTGTGCCACCGAAGATAGATGGAAAAGCACCGCAACAGCCCTCAGTGAATGTCGCTCCGGGCGAGTCGGCCTCATTCGACGTCGAGGTCGACGATGCTGATACGCCTGACTCGAACATCGACGTGTGGTGGGAAGTCGATGGCGACCGAGCTGGGTCTGGGCAGTCGTTCGAGATAGACAGGAGCGCACTTGGATCCGGCAAGCACACAGTGAGCGTAACCGTTTCCGATGGGACAAGCCTCACGGACAACGCACGGGCAGAATGGACGATTAAAGGCCTCTCGAAGCCACAGATCCACAGCATCTCGCCGTCACGTTCGTCAGTGGCACCCGGCGAACCGGTCTCGTTCTCAGTCGATGCGAGTGATCCGAACGGGAAGGGTATCGCGACCGTACAATGGGAACTCGCCGGCCAACAGTTCTCCGGGACGACGGTAGAACACACGTTCCAGCAAGTCGGTACTGTCGACGTAGAGGTGAGCGTGACAAACGAAGCTGGGATCACCACAACCAAATCCAGAGAAGTGTCGATCGAGGCAACACCACCGAACGTACAGGGTGCGGGCCCGACACAGTCGGTCGTCGCAGTGGGTGAATCGCTCCAGGTCAGTGCTAACGCGACCGATCCGAAGGGGCGGTCGCTCTCCTTTGATTACCGGTGGGAGCTAGGCACCGAAGAAGTCAGCGAGCAGCAATCGACGGCGATGAGCTTCGACGAGGTCGGCCAGCACAAACTCACACTGACGGTCACGAACTCCTATGGGGCAAAGACAACCCGGATGTACACGGTTCGCGTCCGCAATGACCGACCATCGGTCGATCGACAGCAGCCGACCGACAAATCCATATCCGTCCTGTCACAGAATCCCGTCCGGTTCGCCGCCCGGGTGACGAACCGCGACACCTCGACGACGACCGTGGCGTTCCGAATTGGTGAGTCCACAGTCGAGACACGTAATGTCGACAGCGACAGACAGCGTGTCGCGTTCCAGCACACATTTGACACGCCCGGTGAGAAGACCGTCACGCTCGTCGCTCGTGACCAACACGGGGCCGAGAACGAAGTCACGTGGGACGTGAACATCCAGAGTCGGCCACCGCGCTTCATCGACGTGTCGCCGAGTCAGCAGCGGCTCTCGCTGATGTCTGGGTCGACTACCTCATTTTCGGTGGACGCGCGTGATCCCGAACAGGAAGGAGTGACCTATCAGTGGTCGCAAAACGGGAGTACAGTCGGTACGGGACCGTCACTCGAACGGACGTTCGACGAGGCTGGGACGTACAACCTCACCGTTGAAGCGGCAGATCCGCGGGAGAGTGCGAGCACTCGATCGTGGTCCGTGGACGTCGATAGCTTCAGTGAACCTCCGACGCAGAGCCTGCACCTGACGAACATCAAGATCGATCCACAGAGTGAGCGGACCACCAAGACGTTCCTCACTGTCTCGATGGAGAATCCCAGCTCGAACGACCGCACTGTCGTCGTCGACTTCATTATCGACACGCCGGACGGCCTCGACGTCGTCCGAATGCGAGGCGTCGATGCGGCAAACAAGGCGCAGATCACGGGGAAGGGTCGTATTGACCCTGGGTCGCAGCGCTCGATGCGCGTCGGCCTTCGGATCGCAGATGAATCGCTGATCGGCTCCGACGTCCCGATCGATGTCACGATCCGATACTACCCCGCCGGTCATCCAGAGGACCTGACCTACATCCGACAGTCCAACGAGAGGATCAGCATCCGTGGGCCGAGTTTCATTGAACAGCTTTCATCGTGGTTCGATGGCGTTCTTGGCGGTGTTTTCGGGTCTGTGACCGTACCCGACGCGTAACGAGAGGAGGCCAAGAACCACTGGACCGGATGTTTTCTGCCCTTACCGAAAGACGAGGACGAGAAGCGCACCGACGACGAGCCCACCGAGTGAGTATAGAAGCGTCCGGTTGTCGTCAGGTTCCGAGGTCGGTGTCTCACCGAGTGGTCCCGGATTCGGGGTTTCGGTGTCGATCTCGATCGAGAACCCACTCAACCGATTGCTCTCTTCTGGATATCCAACCGGGAAGTACTCGAAATCGACGATTAGGACTTCTGAGCCGAGATCCCGAGAGAAGACGTTCGCCGACATCGTTACCGCCTCACCTGGTGAGACTCGAAACGACGACGTAAGTTGTCCCTGACCACCGCTGTTGACGTTATCCGTTCCTGAGACGTACATCCCCGATGGAATCGTCAGTACCATCTGCACAACGAGTGGACAGGGGTTTGAACGTGGAGCGGTCGCCTGCCCTGAGATTTCGGCAGGCGTATCAGTGGTGATGGTCTCATCTGTCGCCTTAATTTGGACGTGACTAATCCCCGTCGAAGCCGCATCTGATTGGGTGCACGCTGTATCTGTCGTCGCCCCGAATGGCGTTGCATCATCGCTCAGTGATGCCTGTACGCTGCCCGCAGCGCTCGTGAGTACGAGTACGCCCACCGCAAGCAACACAATGGCCGTTCGCCAACGTCGCGAAGTTGATCCTCTACTCATCGTTCCTGGTTTGCAGTGGTGACTACCATCGGTTTGAACAGTCTCGTGGGTTGTCGTGTGTGCGGCATCCGGACTAGCTATCCGTGACGATGATCGGAATGGTCCCTTGTCGCGTCTGTTCGTCCCCCTCGTCGAAGGAGTAGTTGGCGATTCCCTCAATTTCGAAGTGTCCCGTGCGCGTGGCCGCGAGTCGAATGCTCGTGCCTGCGGTCTCACCGGGGGGAAGCTCGAATGTCGCCGCATACTGGCCATTGCCACTCTCAGCCAACGACGTGCCGCGAAGGCTCATCCCGCTGGGAACTTTCAACACCAGCCGAATGGAAAGGTCCTTTTCAGGGTCGAGGTTGACCGCACTAAATTGGAGCACGGCGGTTTCGTCCGTGCTGATCCGTGTGGCTACGCCCCGGAGATGGAGCGAAATTCGGTCTGTCGACGTCGAAATCGGGTTCTTTGTTTCGGGACGGGAAGCCTCTCGCTCTTCGACGTAGACTGTTTTCGTCGTCCGGTCCATATTCAGCCCTGGGATGATTCCGAACGGCGCTGTCGTGCGGAGCGTAACCGTGTGTGCGCCACTCTCTTCGAACGCGTGTGTGACTTGCGCTCCTTCGGCATCGAAGTTCACGAGGCCCGGTGACTTATCGAAGAACCATTCCCACTTTGATGCGGTCGACTCACTCGCGTCGAACACGATCTTCTCACCGACCACCGGACTCGGTGGCGTATAGGTGAACGCTGCCTCTGCCTGGAGTGGGTTAGACGAGAGACACCCAGAAAGTGTCGTGAGAGCAGCGACAGCCCCACCACGGAGGAGATTTCGGCGCTTCACACGCTACAATAAGTAACAGTCCCAATGAAACTTTCTCGTCTTCCAGAACGCGGTCTGTCTCTTTCGCTGAGACAGGCGGACAGATTGGTTTCGGTTTCTGGGACCCAATAATTCTAACTCGTACCTATTACGAGTAAAGGATACCAGTAAATATAAGTAACTGGTAAATAACAGGTTAGAGTGTAGCCAATGAACACGAAATTCCGTATGGTCACTGTGCTAGTGCTCTCGCTCGTGCTCGTGGGGAGCACGATCGGGTTCCCACTAGCAGCCGGAGTTGCGAGCGCACAAGAGACGAACACCACCGCGACCGCGACGTCGACGCCAACGCCGACTGCATCGGACACCACGACCGCAGCCGCCTGTGAGGACCCGAGCCTTCCGCAGATGGACGCTGCTCGGCTCTACGCGCCCACCCAACAGATCGAGGCCGGACAGCCCGGTCGCATCGAGGGCGGTTTCGACCTCGACAATCAGGCAGAGTGTCCTGTCGTGGTCGAGGTGCGACTGATGGTCCAGTCTGGGATGAGCATCAGTGGCGGGAGTGACTGGGGCTCGACCGCGGCCGGGATGGTCTCCACCGAGTTCACGATCACGCCGGACGGCTCTGACGCTGAAGACATCGCCGCGAACGTCTACAGCCGAAACACCGGCGAAGCTCGTGTCGACGCCGAAATCGAATACTGGCCCAAGGGGCACCCCGAGATGAGTCAGAACCTCGACAGCCAGCGGTTCTACTTCGATGTCACCGAACCGACCACGGAGACGGCCACTGGCGGTACCGGCGGCGGGAGCGATGGCAGCAGCATCCTGTCGGGTCTCTCGAACCTCGATTCGGAGATTCTGCTGTTCTTCCTCGCCGCACTCGCCATCGTCGGGATGATGTATATCGCTCCCAAGCTCGGGATCAACCTCGGCAAGTAAGCACCGACCATCTCTCCCCCACCCCAGCCATCCAGGGCCACTATCGACGCGCTCTTGGGGGAGTGACAGCGGGTCTCGCCGACGGAGATACGAAGCGCAGCGACGTACAACCCAACCAACGGCAAAACACAATGTTCGACAATATTTTTGGCGGCTCAGACGACGAAGACGACGACAAGAACGACGTCCAGCGAAACGGCGCCGATAGCGAATGGGACATCGAAGTATCGGGACACACCGGGTTCAGAAGCTCAAGTAGCAACGATAGCAGCACCAGTAGTGGATGGTTTCGGACACACACCATCTCCCTCGATTTGGACGCAAGTGAGGGGACGGCGTCGACGGACACGCAGTCGCCGTCGCAGCCGGCGGTACCCGACGAGCCTACGACAGGGCCATCCCCCGGATCCGGTTCGTACGACCGGGGGACGTTCGTGTTCCCAGATGACCGCGACTTTATGCAGAAGGTCGAGGCACGCGGTCTCAACGGGGCACACAACCGCGTCGAAACAGTGTACGTCCTCGCAGGCAATTCTTATACGACGCCAACAGATCTGTTCCGACTCGACAATCCGTCGTACTACAAGTCGGCGACGCGTCGGAGCGTCGTCTCCTACGGTCGGAAGATGGCCAACAAGGTCGCTGCACTCTATCCCGACGGCAAGGCGCCCAAACTGCTCGTCCGGTTCCACACGCACCCGGGCGGCTCGACCCGCCCAAGCGACGCCGACAGACAGAGTGCTGCGCAGGTCAGAGACAACTTCGCCGACGCCTTCGGGACGAGCGACTTCGAGTTCTTCCAAGGAATCCACGCCTACAAGGACCACGGCAGCAACCCCTCGCCCTCGGAACGGCACTCGCCGACGGCCCGCAGCAATTCGGTCTCGTGGCGGGGCGAGCAGTATCGACACGAACTGGCCCTCTTCGGACCGAAGTTCCAGAACCCGCGGAAAGCAGTGGTGACCGATGACTGACGACAGTGAGGAGCTCGCAGCGGCGCTTCAGCAGCTGGACGCCGAGACTGCTGAGGGTCTCCAAGATCTCGCGGAGAATAACCCCGAGTTACTCCGCGAGACGCTCAGCGACCTCGGCTATCTCCCGACAGTCAATCAAGAGTCGCAGGCGGCGGAGAAGTCGGTTGATTTGCCAGACGCTCAGCGCCGCCTTGCAGACGCGCTGCAGGAGATGGGGAGTCCCCGTACTGCCGAGGAAGTCGTCGACCTCATACGACATGAATTCCCCGAGATCGTAGACGAGTTCCAGTCGGCGAAGCACCGCCCCTGGATGTCGACGCAGTTGAACGAACTCGTCGAACGTGGCCTCATCGGTCGGTTCCGCGACGGACGGACAGTCAGATACACGTTCGAACCAACCGAGGCGGTTCGCCACTGGGCGCTGCACAACAACCGATTCGTCGAAGATCTCGAACGCGGGACCGCCCGCGAGATCGCCGACGATACCGGAATGCCCGTCCGTACAGTTCGCGAAGCCATCGACGAAATCACAGCGGAGAGTGACTGAAATGTCCGACCCAACGCAGGAACCCGAGCACGATCCGAAAAACAGCACAGAGAACGAGCACTCCGATGCGGATCCCGTCGAAGATCAGGTGCCGTCGTCGGATGACGATGATGTCCGGCCGAGTAACGAACGTACCGACCCAAGCGTGACTGTTCAGACAGTCACGGAACTTCACCGCCGACTCCTCGACGTGGACAGCACAGTTGGTGACCTCGAAACGACGCTGACAGTCATCACCGAACTACTTGCAGCTGACGAGAACACAGCCGGTGAGGAACTACAGGGAGAGGTTACCGACGTTGTCGAGCAGATCGATGCGGCAAACGCACAACTTGACGAGATCGCAAGTGCTGCTCGTCGGTTGAAAAAGCTGGTTGACGAACAGTCTAGCGACACATCAGGTGGAAGTGATGCCGAACCCAGTGGACGAGAGGGAACATCGGTCTTCGACGATGCCGATGAGTACGTCAGAAATACGGCCGCAACAACTCCCGACGATCAGTAGTACTTGCTGTTCACACTTCATCTCACTAAACTAATATTTTAGGAGTACACATTTTGTGGCACCCGAAAGATATAAAATTCAATAGATAAATAATATGTATGACCTTTCTGGATCCAACTCGTCGACGATTACTTCAATATGTCCCTGTAGTTCTTGGAGCTGGGAGTCAAATAGACGTCGCTCAAGCGGCTGAAAATTCGAGGGCAGAGGGCTGGCCAATGGCCCAACATAATAAAAAACGAACGAGCAGTTCAGATGTTCTAGAAGCACCTGGTCCCCAATTAGAAACAGAGTGGTCTCGTAATTTGGGTAATCCTATCGGAGATATTATGGCCGTGGATGGAACAGTATTTGCGACGATATTAGGATCTGCCAACGGATTAGCATTAAATGCGGAGACTGGAGAGGGAATCTGGAGTGGCCCAATAGAGACGTACCACAATGGATACATATATGGCCAAAATTCATACTATGGTGACACTATTCACCAAATCGATCCCAGCAATGGTGAAATACGGTGGTCAAAGACTATCGAGACAGGAAACTCAGAGTACGTGAGCAGACTGATAGGAAATCGTGATTCGATAATTGTTGCTGTGAAAGAAGACGGGTCCCAGCGAACCGGGAGTCTTCATTCAATTTCAATCGATGATCAACGGCAACAATGGGTACACGACCGAGTCTCGGTGGGGGGGATGGCAATTGCTGATGGATCCGTATATTTCGCGGACTATGCAGGCCCTATTTCGCTCCACAGTATTGACCTGAATGATGGAACCTCCAACTGGGACATCGAAGTCAACAGTTTCGATGTTGGAACACCCACAGTTCAGGGAAATACGATCTACCTTCCAAATTCTGATGCTGATTTGATGGCCTTCGGTGCAAATCTGGGCACCAAAAAGTGGGAGTTCAACACCCCCGACGACAACTTCGGTTCGCCTGCTGTTACTGATGAATATGTAGTCAGTCCACTTGGTGAAGGTGTCTTTTGTCTGTCACAGGATATGGGTATAAACTGGGAGTTCCAAGTCGAAGAGGACTGGGCGCCGGTTGGTGGAGTGGCAGTCGTACGGGATAAAGTGTATTTCGGGGCGCGCGACGGCAATTTTTATGTGTTAGATTTGCATACGGGTGAAGAATTAAACCGGTTTGAGACGGACAGCGAGATCGTTGGATCGCCGGCAATCGCGTATAATAAAGTGTACTTTGGGACGGAGGATGGGACAATATACGCTTTGACTGATCAGCCGAATAAACGACCTGACCCCGATTTCAGTTATTCACCTAGAAATCCCCGTGTTGATACCGAGGTGACATTCGATGCAAGTGAATCGACTGATGACCGGTCGATCGTGGAGTATGATTGGACGTTCGGGAATTCAAATCTTGGTCCCGGTACTGGTGAAATTGTATCAAAAGTATTCGAGACGCCAGGCAGGAAAGATGTCGAATTAACAGTAACCGATGATCAGGATACTTCTGCAACAATTTCAAAAAGCGTAGACGTCGTTCGAGCGAATCAGGTCCCAGAGGCACGTATCTCACATTCACCAAATGAACCAGAAGTTGGTGATTCAGTGACCTTTGAGGGAACCGCGTCATCTGACCCGGATGGAACGATTGAAAAATTTGAGTGGGATATCGACCAGGATCCCAGCTCAGGATATCATATTGACGGGGACGTTGTCGAATACTCCTTTGAGAGCCCCGGTGATAAAAACGTCAAATTGCGAGTCACCGACAATGACGGACTCGAAGCCAGTACTGAAAAGCAAGTTACGGTGGTTCAACAGCAAGTGAATTTTGAATTCACGGGGACGCAAACAGAAATCACACTTGATGAGGATGCTATCATTACACTTAGCATCGTGAACTATCTTTCAAACAAAGAAGTAACTGTACAGTTAGTGATCAACACCCCGAGTGGCATATCTGTGTCCAGTGTGGCAGGTGCTGATTCAGGATCAAATCAGTACAATGCGGTAGAAACTATCGACCCGGCAAGCCAATCGAGCATTAGTATTCGCTTGGCGGCGAATGAGCCAGGCGAATTCGATGTGGGTGGGATCGCAATATGGTATCGTGGTGACGATGAGGATGACGTCAATCGGTACACAGACAGTGTGACAATACAAGCTCAGTCAGAAGGTGGGTCCGCTGATAGAAGCGACCAGAACGGTGATCCGACATCCAGTGAAGCCCCCGGTTTTGGTATCGGCACGGCACTCGGGGGGGTCGCTGGTAGTTCCGCTCTCATCAAATGGCTCCACGACAGACGCCCGCGGGAGTAGTTCCCGACAGATAGCCCCGACGGGATGAAAGGGGGTATTGAACGCTCGATCCTCGTTGGCGGCGGAGAGCCCCCAGAACCTGAGCCGAAATCGAAAGATCCGCGAAAGCCGTAGGCCTCGTAGAGCAGTCCCACTTAGGGACAGTGGAACTGTATATAGCGGTAAGTGGTTCACGCGAAGCCTGGGTCTGTCCAGATTGGCTTCACGAGACAATCGCTACGCTCAGCCTACGGAATGTATTGAGAGGCGGGCAATGGACCTCATTGAGCCGTGCCAACACGAGAGGCGAGCACTATAGTAGCGTTTGCAATTCTTCACTCACCGAATCCCACGCAGTCGTGCGGTTGGCTGTGTAATCAGTTGCAAACGCTACTATAGAAGACTCGATGCTGATTGAGAGGCATCACACTTACACTCGGCACCAGCCACAGTTACAGATACTCGTCGAAGATGTCCGCAAACTCGTCTTGGACGAGATCCCGCATTGCATCTGCACGGGCCTGTCGGCGGGTGCGTTCGTCGAGGTAGTTTCGTTCAGAAACGGACGCATCCCGACTGCCTTGGGAAGCCGCGACAGCCGCGGTCCCCGCTTCGATATTGGGGCGTTGCTGGCGGTACAGACGGTACCAGGTTCGGCGTCCCATCTTTGGGAGCGGATGAGTACCGTCGATGTCCACGTCAGCCCGTTCGCCGAGATCGCGGAACCAACGCCGCGCTGTCTGTGTCGACATCGGCCGCGTGATCGATTGACCCGGGAGGAGATAGCCAGTCCACTCGTCGTTGTATGCGAGGGTATCGATACGGTCAGAAACAGCCTCAACGCCGACGAGGAGTTCAACGGTGTTCCGGGCCCGGCGGGCGTTCTTCCGTTGGCCAGCCTCGAATTCGATGTAGGGGACGTCGCCTTCCTCCGGGTCGAGAACGAGTTGATCGACGTGGAGTTCACACGCCTCGATCGGACGGAGACCCCAGCCAGCAAGCGCGAGGAGGAGAAACCGTTCGTCAGCATTGCCAGCTTCGAGGAGTGCAGAGAGGTCGCTCCGAGAAAGTGCAGGATGATCGTAGATCGGGTCTTCGTCCCACCCAAACCGGTTCAGAAGGTTCTCAGCCGGGTTGTAGAGGCTGCGTCCCATCTCTTCGAGGAACGTGTACCAGTTCTTCACCGCGGAGACGTACTTTTTTTTCGAGGCGAGTGTCCCCAGCTCGTCGTCGAGCACGCGGAACGTGTCGCGCACGCGCGCTATTTCGTCGGGTTTCGTGGTTTCATCGAGTAGTGGCGAGAGCAAATCGTCCGTTTCGTTGACCTCATAGTAGGTCGTGACGTACGTCCGCAACCGAGAGCGGCGCGGTCCCACGGTCGTCGGGGCGCGCCCGCGGTCCCGTTCGAGTTCTTCGAGGTAGTCTTCGAGCCCGCGGATCGTTGGCTCGTGGTCGATTCCCCATTCGTCGTCGGCATCATCAGAGTTCGGTGGGAGGCCGACGGCGTCGTAGAACTCACCGGGTGAGAGGTCGTACTCACGGCGTAGGCGCTCGACGAATCCGGAGTAGTTACGCTTCAGCCACGCGTACGTAGGTGTTTCACGCTCGGGATCGATGTCGGCATCTGCGTCAGCGCGAAGTGTAGGTGCGACTTCCTCACGGTAGAACTGGGCGAAGTCGTCGAGGCCGTCGAAGCGTGCGTAGTTTGGCATCGTTAGATCGTTCCTGCAGGGTGAAGCCGCCTCGCTTTCCGAGAGAGTGATTCTAAGGACACGGTTTTGAGTACGTAGAGAGATACGGTCGTTTTTCTTAGTATTTGTGGTGTAGTGTTGTCGGGGTGCGACAACAAGACAACACAGCTAACCCGAGAATATCTCCCACCCAGTGATATATTATATATCGCTATACAAAATTTAGATATCGAAGGCTCTGCTATTTGCATACAATTATTCGGTTCTTTCGGGCGATATACTAGGGCGGCGGCGGATTGTCTCGCTTGCTCTCACTAGTGTATTGTCGGGACCGCGGCTGTCGCATTCCTTCCGAAATAGCCAAGATAACGTCCAAGAGCACAGTTAGACAATAGACTAGGCAGAAGCAGATCGGTGTAACTCCCACAACCACAAAAGGTTATGATGGATAGACAGAAATGAGTCACTATGGGTGACTTTGTCGTCCGCGACGCTAAGACCCTTGATGGCCAAAGCGTAGACATTCGAATCCGAGACGGTGTTATTGACCGTGTCGAGAGAGCCGGAACACTCTCAGCCGGGGAACTAGAGGAGGAGCGACGCTTCGACGCTGAGGGCCGCCTAGTAACGCCCTCACTGACCGAACCACACCTTCACCTCGATTATGCTCTCGCCGCTGGTCAACCGCGCTGGAACGAAGCCGGTACGTTAGCTGAAGGCATCGACATCTGGGCGGAATACAAACAAAATCTGACGAAAGACGACGTCAAACAACGCGCTGCTCGAACGGCGAAGTGGTTAGTAGCACACGGGGTCACGAGGGTTCGGACACACGCGGACGCGACTGAGGAGTCGCTCGCGACCGTCGAAGCCCTTCTCGAACTGCGTCGAGAGCTACAGGATATCATCGATATCGAGGTGATCGCGTTCCCGCAGGATGGAATCTTTACCGACGAGGGCAATCAAGCGTTGCTGCGTGAAGCCGTAGAGATGGACGTCGACGGAATTGGTGCTATTCCCCACGCCGAACCGACCAGAGAGACGGGAGTCAAATCGGTGAAAACGGTCTTCGATCTCGCGAGGAAGTCTGACCTGAAAGTGGATATGCACATCGACGAGACTGATGATCCTGGCTCTCGGTTTACTGAAGTGTTGGCAAACGAAGCCCGACGGCATAGTTGGGGCGACCGAACCACGGCGAGTCACGTCGCGGCGTTGCACTCGTATCCGAACTCGTATGCGAGCAAACTCATCTCGTTGTTGGCAGAGAGTGGTGTCAGCGTGATCACTAATCCTCCGGACAACAGCGTTCTGCAGGGCCGACACGACGATTATCCACGTCGACGGGGACACACTCGCATCGATCAGCTACAGGATGCAAACATCACCGTCGGTCTCGGTCACGACTCGATCGTGGACCCGTGGTATCATTACGGCAAGGGAGATCCACTTGATGCCGCGTACATCTTAATTCACTATGCGCATATGAGTGGCTACGACGACGTAAGCGTCATCTGGGATATGTTGACGACGGCTAACTCGGACATCTTTGGCTGCAAAAACTACGGACTCGAACCCGGGAGTGAAGGCTCACTCGTCGTGTACGATAGCTTCAGCGCGTTCGACACCTTACGGTTGCGTCCCCCTCGACGGTTAGTCCTCAAAGAGGGAACCCCCGTGGCACGGACTCGCCCGAGTGAAACAACGGTGCTTCAGGGAGACGAACGCACGACGGTTGACTTCCAGCGATCGTAATTCGACGTTCAACCAAGGAGCACCGAGGCGGCACTCGCCAATCTTCAAACGTTCCGTGTGTCGTGAACAGGCACTTCTGCCTGCAACTCGTGTCTCCGCTCTCCGAGTGCGAAACGTTGACCGCGCCGGGAACCACTCGACACAGGAGTGATCAAAGAATGCGGCGAGCGTTCGGACTGGTCTGTTAGTCGTCCTGTGTAGATACTTGTTTGCGTGAGGGTAACTGATGTTCGTCGATCACATCATATCGGCTGCTGAACAGCTTCAGCATCGAATAGATCGAGACTAGCACCACGATGCCGAACGGACCTCCCGTAATAATCGCCGCGGCTTGGAGCGCACCGACCCCTCCAGCAACCATCAGCACTGAAGCCAGGAGGCCGATGATTCCGCCCCAAATAACGCGGTTGATCAGCGACGGCGATTCCTCCCCACCAGTGGTGAGCATACCAAGAGCCAGTGTGGACGAGTCGGCAGAGGTAATAAAGAACGTCGTGACAAGAATCAAAAAGAGGACCATCAATATCTCTCCGAACGCCAGCGCGTCGAACAGCGGGTATCCAGCCGCTGCTTCCTCCCCGCCGTATTGGCTAATAACGCCGAGGATATCGGCCCTGCCGGTTTGCTGGAAGAAAATAGCTGAACCGCCCATCGTTGCGTACCACGGGACAGTGATTCCGGTAGACGCGAAGACACCAACGATCGAAACTTCACGAATCGTTCGTCCACGCGAGATGCGCGCGATGAAGAGCCCGACAAAGGGCGCCCACGAGAACCACCAGGCCCAGAAGAAGATCGTCCAATTTCCGACCCAAGCGCTCGAGTCAGATCCTGCACTCGTATAGAAACTCATCGCGATAAATTGGTCCAGATAATTCCCGAGGGCCTGTGTTCCCGCAGTGAGGATGTACGACGTTGGGCCAAGTACGAACGCGGCAGCGGTCAAAACAGAGAATAGTGCCATATTGAAGTACGATATGCGAACAATTCCTTTCTTGATACCGGCCGAAACTGAAAGCGTGAACGCGACTGTTAGTCCCGTAATCATCATCACAGTCCCCGCATCACCCATCTGCACGCCAGCCACGTAATCGAGTCCAACGAGGAACTGACTCCCAACCAGTCCGAGAGTGGTCGCCACTCCACCAATGGTAGCGAACACGGCGGTGACATCGATGAGTTTCGCCCAGAGGCTATCTAAATTATCTAAGCCGACGAGTGGCGCGATGAGAGTCGACACACGCAGTGGCGCATCCAATTTGTATGCCAGATATGCAATGGGAATCGCAATCGTCATATATGCGGACCAGGCCGACAGCCCCCAGTGGAAGTAACTGTACTGTATCGCCCCAATAGCGGCTTCTTGACTCGCGGCACCGGCATTAAAGAACGGAGATGGGGACTGATAGTGGAAAATTGCCTCTGCCGGTCCCCAGAAGACGACTCCCGCTGCAGTTCCAGCCGAGTACAACATCACGAAGTACGTGAGATATCCAAATTCGGGCTCTTCGTCTTCTTTGCCCAGTCTGATGCTCCCCCACGGACCCAAGATGAGAAAGAGAACGAAAACGACTGCACAAAACATTATCAGCAGGTACGCCCAACTCAACTCGGTCCAGAGGAAGGTGTTAATATTCCCTGTCAGTGTCGTTGCCGTTTCTTCCCAAAAAATGAATCCGATGACAGTCAGGGCGGTTACAGTGATGCCGATCCCGAAAATTGTATTGTCCAGCTCGTTTACGAACTCTGCTATCGTCCCTCGTATGCTCTCTAATTTCATAATTTACTGTCGGTGTTGATCTGGGCCTTTACTCCGCTGTGGGCCAAGATATGACTTGCCACACCATACGGGATACTATATTGATACATAATTCTTTCCCCGACTGACCTGTTATAGCTGATTTGGGTGCTCAAAATATCTCCCTACAGAGCCTGAATCGACTGCGACTACGGAGATGCGTGTAAGCTACTGTACTGTACACTGTAGCGGCCCCCGGTGACAAGCCCCGCGACAGAATCCGTTGTAGTCCTCGACGAACTACCCGACCAGTTGTTACTCATTTTTTCACCACAAAATTATAATAGATGTACGATGATTGACCAGGTATGGTAGTGGTAGCAGCAGTTGACGATTCAGAACAGGCGGCAGCCGTCCTCAACGAAGCAAACGTTCTCGCCAAGCAATTCGACGACACCGTCCACGTGCTCCACGTTATGACCCGACCGGAAGCGCTCGAGGCGGACGGAGAACAGATAGACGATCCCGGGGACGTTCAGGCCGGTGACGAACTCCGGTCTCGGGCAAAACGAGTGGCGGCAGAACTCGTCAATACGAGTTCGATAGATGCCGACGTCGTACCGGTCGGCCGGATTGGTGACCCAGCATCGTCAATAACGAACTATGCGAACACACAGGATACCCGCTATATCGTCGTCAGCCCGCAAAAGAGAACCCAAACTGGAAAAGTTCTCTTCGGAAGCGTTGCTCAGTCTGTCATTTTAGATGCAGACTGCCCGGTCGTTTCTCTCCGGCCAGACACTGTGTAACAGGTCACCGAACGCGATGACGTGCCGTCACAAGCCTCTGTCTCGTCGCTGAGGATGCTCAAAAAGCGAGGCTTGTGCCCGGGCCTATCGGGTCCATTACAAGACACCTTCTCCAGGATCCATTAGCGGCGGCTCCTTTGGCCGTACTGTGTCTGTGCTTTAGCTTGCATACAGTTTTTTGATTGCAAAATTGTCGATGTATGGCGGAGAGCGTTTGTAATAACAAAACCGCGAACTCGCGGAGTAGAGTAACTGAGAACGTGCGAAGTGGGAGAACAGACATAGCCATTACAAGTGTAATAGTGTAATTTTATTCGGGAGCAGCGAGATTCGGCCAGGACAGACGTCATAATTCATCAATCGATTTGCTTTGGATTGCTGTCCTCTCCAGATCCTCACGCGATTCTAATTTCTAATTCGATCGAACAGCTTGTGTGCGATATGCAAACATACATCTCGTCTTTTCCAGGTATGCGTTTACTCTTCAAGGCTGAGTGCTGTCTCTCCTTATGATTCTACTATTTTTCTCAAAAGAAATAGGCAGAATACATAGAATTGTCATCGCGTATAATCACATCCGACAGTATATACAAAACCATTAAGTGCTGATGTAAGGTATCTGTTCTCAAATGCCAAAAAAAAAATCGCCTCGAACGATGGGGACAGTCACCACGAGTTGGGAGATTATTCACGCCTTAGAGGAGCTACGCGGCGCTGGTGTTACTGAGTTAGCGGACCACTTGGAGATGCCCAAGGGGACAGTGTACACCCATCTCGCAACGCTGAAAGAGCAAAAATACGTCGTCAAGCGGGATGGCAAATACCATCTTTCACTTCACTTTCTGAGTCTCGGAGAGTTTGTGAAGAATAACCACTTTCTCTTCAATGCGGGCCGGTCCGAAGTCGAGCGATTAGCCGACGAGACCGACGAGTACGTTCATTTAGTCACTGAGGAACACGGCGACCTGATCTATCTGCACGAGGCTCGCGGACAGAACGCTGTCGGGAAAAATTATTTTGAGAAGAAATTAGAGAAGCCCGGATACTTACACAGTTCAGCGTATGGCAAAGCGATCCTCGCGTACCTGCCTGAGTCCTACGTCGAGGAGATCGTCGACCAGTCAGGCCTTCCACAACGAACTGAGAAAACCATCACGTCGAAAACGGAACTCTTCGACGAATTAGAGACGATTCGAGAACAGGGCTTCGCTCAGAACGACGAAGAAGAGATCTTCGGCACTCGAGCTGTCGGCGCGCCAATTTTGGATAAGAACAACACCGTCCTCGGGGCAGTTAGTATCACGAAGCCGACGAGTCGAATGCAAGGAGAGGAGTTCAACAGAACGATCCCAGAGGTAGTCAAGAACGCAGCAAACGTCATCGAAGTCAACATCCAGACGATCAGAAATCAGGATATCAACCATCACCGGTGAGGATACATTTGCTCCCCCAACGGTATTCGAGGGAAACCCATCTCCAGTCGATTCTGCCTCGGTGGGCAACACAGTAGTTCGTCAATTCTCTTGGTTACCAACAACAGGCGTGACTCAACTGGCAATCGGTGTCTGCTGAAGTACAGCCGCAGAGGAAAGTCGACCGCATTCTCGCTCCGCTAGTAGTCTTTGCGCGTGCACTAGCTCCCCAAGATGTCTTTTTGCAGGTCGACACCGTCGACGACGCTGGTCTTTTCGAGAAGAATTGTGTGCTCGGGTCGCCAACGTATCTCTACGTCTCCTTCTGGTTGGTCCGACAACTGCCAGGCCTTCAGACTGATCTCTTTGCTAGTGCTCCCATTGTGGGCCTCTAACAGCACTTTGGTACTCGACCCCGGGTTCGAGATAACGTCTTGCACCCTACACTGGAGGGCATTTTCGTGTTCCCCCGAGAGAACCAGATGCTGCGGTCTCACAGAGAAGGATATTGCAGAGCCAACCAGTTCGTTAGCTGGCGAATGAAGGTTGTCGGTCGCGGCCTCGAATGAGCCGAAATCCGTGTCGATAGTGACGGTCCCGTCTCCGTTCGCTTCGCTGAGATGGCCGGTGAACGTATTCGAATCGCCTACGAACGCCGAGACAAACGCAGTGTATGGGGAGTTGTAGACCTCCGCCACAGAACCCGACTGTTCTACTTGCCCGTCGTTCATAACGATGATCTGATCGGCGAGTCGCATTGCCTGTGTCTGGTCGTGAGTCACGTAGATAAACGTCGTATCGAACTCCCTGTGGACTCGAAGCAGTTCTCGTTCCATTCGTTTCTGTAATTTGTAATCCATATCACCCAGCGGCTCGTCTAATAGTAGCAGTTTGGGCTCGAGGACGAGACTCCGTGCGAGAGCGACTCGTTGTTTTTGGCCCGCAGATAACTCCTCAGTGTCGCGGTCTGCCAGATCCTCGAGCTGCATCATATCCAGCAGTCGTTCCATCCGTCGCTGTCGTTCTTGAGGGTCCACATCCATCTGTTTGAGCCCGTACACGATATTCTCTGAGACGGATAGATGCGGGAAGAGCTGGAAGTCCTGAAAGACCAAGCCGATATCCCGATTGTGAGTGGGTTCGTGAGTGATGTCTTCGCCGTCCAAACTGATCGTTCCAGCCGTCACGTCGAGATTTCCGACCAACGAGTGAAGCGTCGTCGACTTCCCACAGCCACTTGGCCCGATAATAACGCAAAAGTCTCCGGAATTGACGGTGAAATCGATACCGTCGACAGCGAGTGTGCCATCGGGGTATATCTTCGTCAGGTCGCTCACATCGAGCATCGTCTCAGTCGTGTGGCTCTGAGAGATTTCGGACTGTCTCACCAGTTCACTTGCGTCGGTCATTGTTCCGCCTCCAATACATCAGTCACGTCCATATTGCCAGTGCCACTCATCTGTTGGAAGAACTGCGCATCGTCCGGGCTGAAGCCGATCGTCGTCTCAGTTCGGTTCTTCGTCGTGTCCGGCCGACCGGGCTTGACCACCTGCAACTCCGTATCCAAGTCGACAACTGAAATCGAATACTCGGTCAATTCACCAGTATACGTCCAGCCTTCGATGACGGCATCCACACTGTTGCGACATTCCGCTGCGCCGTCTCCAATGACGACGTCCTCCGGCCGAATTAACACGACGCCCTCGGACTGGTCCGACGGCTGTTCGAGAGTATCAGAGGTGACGACCCTTCCAATTGCTGTGTCTATCCGTAGATTGGAACCCTCCTGTTCGCTTACTTCACCGACCAGAATATTGGAATCACCCACAAAACGTCCGACGAAAGCGTTTGTAGGGTTGTTGTAGACCTCGTCGGGAGTCCCGACTTGCTCGATGATTCCCTCGTTCATCACAACGAGCTTATCGGCGAGTTCCAGTGCTTGATCTTGATTGTGAGTTACGTACAAATACGTACCCCCTGTCTCCTCGTGGAATCGCCGCATCTCGATTTCCATTCGCTTTTGCAGCTTGTAGTCCAAATCTGCTAATGGATCGTCGAACAAAGTGATATCACAGTCACGAACGAGCTGACGCGCCAATTCGACGCGTTGCTGTTGTCCCCCACTTAGCTCGTCCGGGTAGCTTGATTTGGTATGTGAAATAGCGAGGAGGTCCAGCATCTCGTCGATTCGGTCCGTAATTTGCTCGTCGGACAACTGCTCGGACTTCTGTTTCAGTCCGAACGCGATGTTCTCTTCGACCGTTTTGTGAGGAAAAAGCGTCTCCTCGAATTCTTGAAACACTAACCCAACATCCCGGTCTTGTGGGGGAACGTCTGCTGTTCGTTCTTCGCGCAACTGGATCTCGCCGTCATCTGGGTCGGAGATGCCAGCGATACATTTCAATAGCGTACTTTTTCCACACCCGCTTGGGCCGATCACTACGCAGAACTCCCCGTCGTCGATCGAGAGGTCGATACCACCCAGAACGACTTCATCGGTAAACGTCTTTTTCAGGGAGTTGAGATGGATCGCAGTCTGGGCCGACATAACATACCATTCCGGACAACAATATATAAAACCTTTGGGGCAGTGAGTCTGTTGTCGCCAGTGCGAGTTTCTGGGAAACGGTTCAATCTCCTACGTGGCATCACAGATGGCCATTTCCTGATCGAATTTTTTATTCACATCTTATTCTACGAATCTAACCAATACCTATATATTTCTTCAGAATACCTTGTTAAGAGAAGCCATGCAAGAGGCTCTCAGCAGACGGAACTTTGTCAAGTATGGTAGCGCGGCTGCAGCGACAGCCGGATTGACTGGTTGTATGGGTGGAGGGAACCAGAGTACCACTGACGGCGGTAGTAGTGAGACGAATATGGGCAGCAGCAATACTCCCCTTCAGTGGATCGGGCCCGCCTACGGTGTCAGAGAAGGTCAAGGAGAAAGATACACAGAAGTAACGGGCAGAGAAGTCGAGACGACTACCGCTACGGGTTCGACCGTCCAGCAACAGGTCCTGAGCGGCGGCAGAAACACGATGGACGTGTTCTCGCTGGACACGTCCACCGCGTCGGCACTGACAGTGGACAACGACGCCAGCTACGGAATGAACACAGAGGACCTGAGCAACTGGTCGGAAAGTGCAATCTCGGACCTCTTCGTAAATCCCAGCGAGCGGATTCCTCAGTTGGAAGAGCAGACTGAGACAATCGATCAAGAGGTGTGGGAATCCAAATCCGACGGCACGCTTCGCCTGCCCCCGTACGCGTACAACTTCGACGCGATCGGGTACAACCCGAAGTACGTCGACGACGTCTCAAAGTGGAGTGCGTTGTTCGATGATCAATACGAAGGAGAAGTACTTGTCAACGGTGCCGCACCCATTCAGATCCCACAGACGATGATGCACCTCCTCGATAACGACCAAATTGATGGGTCAGTTGGTGAGTTGAACAATCCGACTGAAGATCAACTCGACACGGTCATCGACTATCTCGTCGAGCAGAAATCGAACGGCCAGTTCAGATCAACGTGGACTGCCTACGGGAACTCGGTCAATTTGATGGCTGGCGAGGAGGCAGTGATCGGTGACCTTTGGCAGCCGGCCGCGCTCGACGTTCGTCGGTCAGGCACGCCGTGCGAGTATGCTACGATGAGTAAGGGCACACAGGGCTACCGGTTCTGGTACGTTGGAATGGCGCCGCTTAAACCGGGGGCGTCGGACCGGAACAACCTCGAGAGCGTGCACAACCTCTACAACGATATCCATCTGGGTGCGTGGTTCCCCGGCTACATCCAAAACTGGGGCTACTCTGTTCCGCATTATCCGAACAAAGAGTTAGTTCGCGACGGATCCGACGCGAGTGGTGAAGGAATGGGTCCCGAATATTACGATTGGGCCTACGAGGGGAAGCGAACCTACGAAGCGGTTGACAATCCGGCCTTGTTCGATCCCCAGTCCTACGATTGGTCTGCGGAGGAGGGAACACCCGCGTCTAACGGGCAAAAGCGTGACTGTGGTTCCATCGAAGAGCGGATCGATCGGATCGGATTCTTCCAGATCTGGCCCGACAACGCACAATATATGTTGGATCGCTGGCAGGACTTCCAGAGCGCATAGACTCAAAAACGACTACCACAGCGACAACTGACGCACGCTATGAGCAAAATATCACGCGATACCTTCTCGTTACACGAATCGTACCTGTTAGCTGGCCCGTCGGTCCTCTGGTTCGGCGTCTTTCTCCTGATTCCACTGGGAGTCATCAGTTACTACAGCGTTCTCACATATAGCTCGTTTTCTGTAGAACATACGCTCACACTGACCCCGTGGATCGACGTCTTGACTGATGCAACTGTGCTTCGGGTATTCGTCGAGACGCTTCTGACCGGTGTGGTTGTCACGCTGATTACCCTCCTGTTCGGCTATCCACTAGCCTACTATCTCCGGTTCCACACCAGCCAGAACGGGGGGCTCGTTCTGCTGTTATTCCTGATCATCCCCTTTTGGACGTCTGGTGTGATCCGGACGCTGGGATGGCTTCCAGTCCTTGGAAGGGGAGGCGTCATCAATCAGTTGCTACTTCTCGTCGGGATCATCGATCAACCCCTCTCTTGGCTACTGTTTTCGCCTGTGTCACAGATACTGGGATATCTGCAGAATTACGTGGTGTTTATGGCCGCGCCGATATACATCGCGCTGTCGCAAGTCGACGAAGGGCTCCTCGACGCGTCAGAGACACTTCGCGGGAACCCAGTAGCGACGTTCAGAAACGTCACGTGGCCACTCAGTATTCCAGGCGTAGTGATCGGCTCGATCTTCGTATTCGTCTTGTCCATCGGCAACTTTGCCGTTCCGCAGTTCCTCAGCGGGGGAAGCAGCACCATTTCCACGCTAATTTATACAGCAGTGAATCAGGGCCTGAATTACCCCTCTGCGGCCGCACTGTCGCTCACGCTCCTCGTCGTCATATTCGGGATCGTGTATCTCGCGCTTCGCCGGGTTGATATTACGGAATTGGCTCGTGGGTAGCTGTGTACGCCCACAGCCGGTCATAGGATATCCTTCTCGTTGAGAGTCAGTCCCAGACTGTCGATGAATCCGTCTCGTCGATGTACTCCTGATGTCTCTCAGCTGGATCTTGGTAAACGGCCTCCCCAACGTCTACGGATTTCTCATCGAGCGTCGCATCCAGCGCATCGTCCACACGGAGGACTAACATCGCAAGGTCCGTCGCACTCGTGTAAACGTTCTTTTTCGTCGCCGCGGGATCGACGACACCCGCCGCAAGCGAGTCGGTGATCTCACCATCGGGGAGAACGAACCCCGTGCTCGAATGCCGCTTATTTGCCGCGCGGAGTTCGGTTACCGTTTCAAGTGGGTCTTCCCCAGCATTACGAACGAGAGTTTGAACGACGCTCTCGAGAGCTGTCGCGAACGCATTCATCGCCAACTGTGTCTTCGCTCCGACAGTGTGTGCTTCTCGTCGGACCGCACGCGCGATAGCCATCTCGATCGCTCCCCCGCCTGGAACGACGCCTCCGAGTGAGCTGGTCTCGCTCATCGATTGTGCGGCCGCGTTCGTGGCCTTCCGAACTTCACGCGTGGTTTGTGATTCGAGTTGTCCGAACGTGCCTCGCAGTAACATCGTTACTGAATTCGGCGCAGGACAACCGTCGAAGACGACCATCCGCCTGTGTTTCCGACGGTGCTTTCGCTGTTCGATTTCTTCCTCCACGACGGTGTCGCAGTGACCAAGATGAGCCGCCGCAATTCCCTGCTGGCCCTTGACGATCATTGCGCCAGTCGCCAACGACAACCGTCGTAAGTTTCGCGGATGGACGCTCCGAATCGCCATAATTCCGTGCTCGGCCAACAGCTGCTGGTAATGGCTGTTGATTCCCATCTGCGTAACCACGACGTTTGCGCCGGTCTCGGCTATTCGGTCCACTACGTCCCGCCGCTTTTGAGCTTCCTGTCGCTCGAATTCTCCGACGGTCTCCGGAGACTCGATGTCCACGGTAAAGGAATCAACGACGTCAGGGTCCTGTAGCCCGCCTCGCTCGTGACCACCCAACAGCAACACGCTCGCGTCCTCGATTCGACGCGGCATATCTTGGTGGACCACTATATTTCGATCTAAAACGACGCCGTCGATCAATCGACTGTCGCGTATGGATCCGTGCCGAATCGTAGTAACGTCGAACGTCCGTTCGTTTGGCATCCCGACCGTAGTAGCGGCCTCTGCGGCGAGATGTGCGACCTGCGTCCGTATGTTGCCGAAGTTGTTTCCCGTCAGGGCTGTGCGTGCAGCGTCGACTGCAGAAACGTCAGTGTCGGCTGCTGTGCTGATGCTCGATGCAGAGAGCGTCTCGTCTGCGATCGAGAGACCCGATCTGAACCCAGCGATGATCTGTTGCGGGTGAAGTCCGTTCTCCAAGAGCTCTGTCGAATTCGTGAGTAGTGCGTCCGCGAAAACGATCTGTGAGCTGATTCCATCGAAGATATCCTTCCCATCGATGTCAGTATCTCCTGGACGAGTCGGGCCGATAGATCGCTCTAATAGTTCGCCGACAGGATGCTCGACTGAGAGCGCGCGCAAGAGCCGTGTCCCATCCCCGGAGACGATATAGTCGGGAGGGGCTCCACCGTTGCTGGCGTCGTCCGCGTGAGCATCCAATAATAATACGTCCATCGCGCGGGGACCGAGCGTCGGCTCGAATATATCCGCGATCGCGTTGATCGCTGTTATATTCGCTTGGGGAAACACGATCGAGTTCGGCGTCTCGTTTGTCTCTCGATGGGTCTGGGCTGACGTACGCTCCATAGATACGACTGTCAACGTTCACCATACAAATATAAATCTTTCCCAGCGGGCAAATGTGCGTGTTAAACATAGATATAGTATCATTTTCGCGCCTTCACGCAGCAGATCAGACGGTGTCGGGCGATCGAGTGCGCAATCAGTTGCAAGTGCTACGATAGCCGTGAGGCTTGGGGAGATAGCGATCAGCGCTCTGGAATTGACTTGGCGATCGTGCCTGAGGTCATCTCCGACGCGGGACGCCCTTGAGACGGCGAGACAACCTGAAGTGGGGTATATTCGATGGTGACCGCACTCGTCAGTCACTCTCGAATCGCTCGGATTTCGTGTGAACCACAGTCTGGACAGCGCGGAAGATCGATGGTCCCGCTTCCTCGTTGATGCCGGTCGCAAATCCAATAGAGGCCGTGGAATGGTGGAATGACTGTTCCACAGTTGTCACACTGATACGTATACTGCCTTTGGTCATCTGGGTACCGAGGCATACGCAGTCCTGAGAGTAATCCGCTGATTTACTTCTCGCGTCTGAGTCTCTACTTCACACAAATATTCTGCATCGCACACGATGCCGCTTCGTCCTCGTCAGCCCGAGACCGTGAAGAGATCGTCCGTCCTTCTCTCACCGGGTGATTCGAAGTGCGCCACTCGCGAGGACCTCCGCCTCCCACTCTGGGTTGATCACGACCGTGCTGTCGAACTCGTCGACGATCGCCGGACCATCGATTACGTTGCCGGCTTGGAGTTCCTCACGATCGTATCGCGGCGTCTCGTACTGTTCCGGTTCGAGCGACGTCCCGAAGTACACGGGGTGAGATTTGGTCTTGGCGTGGGAAGGATCTGTCCCTCCGGACTCGATCTCGACGGGGTCGTACTGTACGCTGTCGGCCGACGCAGCGACGCGAAGGTTGAGAACCTCGACTGGGTCGTCCTCGAAGTAGTGTCCGTACTCTTGCTCGTGCTTCTCTTCGAACTGTTCTCGGATGCGGGAACGCCAGTCGCCGTCTGTCCCGGTGTACTCGATGTTCAATTCGTACCCCTGTCCCTCGTAGAGGCAGTCGATCGACTTCCGGAATTGCGCGTCCTCCTCGATGTCGATGCCATCAGAGCGCAACTGCTCTGCACCACGTTGGGTCAGAGAAGTGATTCGATCTTCGAGTTCGTCGGCCTCGACATCCTCCAGGCGCTTACTCAGCGTGACTTGATTGTCGTACTGAATATCCCCGGTCATCAGTCCCCGTGCGGAGCCAATACCGGGAGACGGCGGGATGAGGACCTTAGTGATGTCGAGAGATTCAGCGAGATCGACCGTATGCATCGGGCCCGCGCCCCCGAAGCCAACCAGGGAGTAATGACGCGGGTCGTAACCGCGCTGCATCGTCTGCTCGCGGACCGACTGGTACATATTGCTGTTCGCGACGTCGAGCACGGCGAGAGCTGCCTTCTCAACGCTACTGAACCGCTCTTGGTCGACCGCATCAACGAGTTTCTCCTGAATCGACTGTTCAGAGAGGCTGGGGTCGATGTCGAGTTCGCCACCGAGGAAGGTGTCTGGGTCGATCCGACCGAGCACGACTTGGGCGTCGGCGATGGTTGGTTCCGTGTTGCCACGGTCGTAACAGGCGGGACCGGGATTCGCGCCGGCGCTTTTTGGCCCGACGTTGAACCCTTGGGCCTGGTCGAACCACGCGATGGAGCCGCCACCGCTACCGATGGCCTCGATGTCCAGCATCGGCGTGATCGCCGGGTACTCACCGATCTCGCTGTCCCGTGGATCGCGCTCGAGGAGACGTCCGGGGAGGACTGAAATGTCCGCGCTCGTCCCACCCATATCGAACGTGATCACCTTCTCTTCTCCCGCAGATTCCCCAGTGTACTGCCCAGATAGAACACCTGCTGCCGGCCCAGAGAGGAGCGTCGTCACCGGCCGCTGACTGGCTTCGCGGATACTCGCCACACCGCCGTTGGATTGCATAATGAGCACGTCAGCGTCCTCGAAGCCGTGGTCGTTGAGCCGTTCCTGGAGTCGGTCCAGATAACTCGACATCACAGGCGCAATACGGGCGTTTATCGCCGTCGTCGAGAAGCGCTCGTACTCCCGGAACTGAGCGACGACTTCGTTGGACGTGGACACGAAGACCTCGGGGAACTCCTCCTGAATAATCTCCTTCGTCCGGTCTTCGTGGGCCGTGTTGAGGTACGAGTGGAGATAGCAAACGGCGATCGATTCGACGCCCTCCTCGACTAATTCGGCTGCGGCCTCACGAACTTCGGACTCGTCCAGCGGTTCGACCACCTTCCCCGGAGGATAGATGCGTTCGTCGACTGTTTTTCGGTATCGGCGCTCGACGAGCGGATTCTCCTGGTGCGCCAAGACGTGTTGTACCGAGAAGGTGTGAGACTTGCGGTGGCGACCGATATGAATCGTGTCCCGGAACCCTTCCGTGGTTATCATACCCGTCTTGGCACCTTCGTGTTCGATCACCGCATTCGTGCCCACCGTCGTCCCGTGCAGAACGGTATCAACGTCGTCGGGGGAGATTCCAGCCCGTTTACAGACCTCGAAAACCCCATCCGCCGTCGACTTCGAAGGATCGTCAGTCGTGGGAAGCTTGTATTTGTGCTCTTCAGTGCCGTCGACCAGGATAATGTCGGTATTAGTACCGCCGACGTCCGCGCCAATACGAATAGTACTCTCTGTCATAATTTCTCAAGGTGTGCGACATCCTATGCCACAATGACCTGCAAAATAAAGTTTTCGGACAACCGTTCAGCTCGTAGAGAGATCAAGGGAGAAAAGCTACTGAGAGAGCCGGAAACAACTCAATTGCGTCTTCCGTAGAAGATCAGCAGGCTAGCTCCGATCAGCAGGAGTGTGGAAATGACAGTGGTGAGGCTGCCGAGTGCAAAGAGTACCGGCGTCGCTCGTTTTGATGCAGCGATGGTGAAGATCTGTATCGGCATCGTGTTCGCCTGTCCGACGACGAGGAGGCTTCGAGTCGCCTCGTTGTACGAGAGCGTGAACGCGAAGACGGCCGCCCCAAGCACGGTTGGCCCGATCTGCGGGAGAATGATGTCACGGAATACGGTCCAGTTCGACGCACCCATCACGCGGGCGGCCTGTTCGTTGCGGGCTAGGTGGGGTGGGATCCCGGCCAAGAGGACGATGACGGCAAAGGGGAGGGCCCAAACGACGTGTACAGGGACCGCCAGCCACAGGCTCTTCTCTAACCCGAGCAGTTCGTTGAAAAACAGCGTCGCTCCGACACCGTACGTGATCCCCGGCGTGATGATCCCCAAGAGCAGCACGTAAAGAATCGTTTTGCGCCCACGGAACTCGTACCGATACGCCAGGGCGGCCGCCGTGCTCAATACTGTGGTGATAATCGTCACGACGAGTGCCACTTTGAGCGACCGCACTATCGCGGAAATGATCGCCTCGTTCGCGAATAGTTCCGCGTACCACGACGCTGTGACGGCTACAAACGGGAACGTCAGCCCACCTTCGTTGAAAGAAAACGCGATGAGCGACAGTATCGGCGTGTAGATATACACCGCGATCAACGCTGCATACGCGACCAAGACCGTTCGTAACGACGCGATTGACGACACCCCTCGAAATCCGTTTCGGAGGATTTTGCTTACTGAAGACTCACTACTCGTCTCTGAGTATGACGCATTCGCCATCTTGTGATGACAAGACACATCAAGGGTAATAAGTTTATTGACCGGATTGACAAACACGCCACATAGTTGTCTGTCCCCCCAGCTCTCGCTCCGGTTGATACGCCCGACAATCTGGCTACGGGCGCCCGAAAGTACGCCTCCAGTCTCGATGCTACGGTGCGTCGGTACCGACGCACTGGCACCAACAAAAGTGAGAGAACCGAAAACAGTCGGATTCGCTATTCGGTCACGACGTCACCGTCTGCGACGACCACTGAAGGAGACCCAGTCACGTCGATATCGGTGAGCGGATCGTCACTGAACCCGACGACGTCCGCGGGGGTTCCTTCTTCGAGAACGCCCAGTTCGGGCCGTCCAAGTTCCTCGGCGGGCGTACTTGTCGCAGCCGTGAGCGCCTCCTCTTCAGTCATCCCGCCCTCGACCAGACACCGCAGTTCGTGATGCAGGGCGGGATGTGGAATATTGGGTGAACCAGCGTCGCTCCCCGCCAGAATTCGGACGTCGCTCTCGATGGCTTCCTCGAAGACTTCCCAATGGCGGTCGGACACCCGCTGCGCATTTTCGTAGGCGTATTGAGGAATGTCGCCCTCCCCTTCGGCCACCGTCTTGTAAATGTAGAGCGTCGGTTCGTAGGCGATGTCTTTTTCCACCATTCGCTGCAGACTCTCGCTCGTCATCAGGTTCCCGTGTTCGAGAGTGTCGACACCGGCCTCGATGGAATTTTCTATCCCTTCAGTCCCGACAGCGTGGACGGCGACAGGGAGGTCGAACCGATGAGCTTCATCGACTGCCGCAATTACTTCCTCCCGGGAGAGCTCCGACATACCAGGATCTTCGCCGACTGCCTGCCCGTAAACGCCCCCAGTGGCACTGATTTTGATCACTCGAGCGCCTTTGTCACGTTGTTTGCGAACGCTGGAGCGAACAGCGTCGACCCCGTCGCTCTCCATCCCCCAGAATGGGTCGTGTCCGCCACTGATGATGATGGTCTGCCCACTCGCGTAGATCCGCGGACCCGTGATCGATCCTTGCCGGGAGGCGTCGGCGACGCTGATCGCGATATCGTGTGTGCTGCCGATGTCTCTGACGGTCGTCACACCTCCTTCGACCTGTTCACGAGCCATCGCCACTGCGTGGATCGTCTGTTCCTGTTCAGATTGCCGCCGCAGCGTCTCGACTGGATCTCCGGTCCCGTCCCACACGAGATGGACGTGGAGGTCGATCAGTCCCGGCGTGAGAAGGTCGACGTCTTTGGTTTTCTCTGCAGTTCCGGGTTTCTCGTCGTAGACGCCTTCAATGAGGTTGTCCTCGACCGCGACCCACTTGTCGTATTGTCGGCCACGCTTGGCGTCCCAGACGTCGCCGTGGAGCAGGACGTCGAACTCACTCATGCTGTTCTCCCGTGATTAGAGGATTCTCAAAGACTACCATCTGGCATACGCAGCTATCCACTGACATACGGTGACACCTACCCAGACTACTCATATTAAATTTTCGCTGAAACCCCCTTTCGCGACCTGTCGACAGAGGCCGCCGCTGATAGGACCGATTTTCTGTTTCGGAGATCCGCTGTCGTTCTATAGTAGCTTTTGCACGTCTTCACGCATCCGATCAGACGCTGTCGGGCGATCGGGTGCGCAACCAGTTGCAAATGCTACGATAGCCACTGGATTCAATTGGCGAAGACGAGGGACTGGGTTGTGCTTGCTGGCTTATCCGATCTGCAGAGGCCCACCAACAGGGTCCTGCATCGTCTCACCAGGTCGAACTGGCACAGAACTGGAGATGGGGGGGTCAGACGGGAGCCGATCAGGAACTTCGCAGACGGCGCGTCGCTTCCTCGTCTACCTCTCCGTCCTCGATGACGACTCCGTAGTCCTCACGAGCACCTTCTTCGGTCAGGAAGTCGTCGAGGTAGTCTTCGTAGACCTTCTGCTTGGGTCGGTCGTACGGGTCTCCGTACCCGCCGCCACTGATGCTCTTGATCGAGAACTTATCTCCCGACTCGAATTTGTACCCGGACACCTTCGACGGCAGCATTATTTCTTCGCCGTCGGATTTGATGTGCTTGAGTTCACCGGATGGGGCTCCTTTACCGCCGTCGTATCCCCAGGAGCCGTATTTGTTGCCGTCGCCCTCGATAGTGATCGTCGAATCACTGAGGAATTTCACCATTCGCTCGTGGCCGTGGCCGCCACGGTGCTCGCCCGCTCCGTGACTCCCCTCACGCAGCCGGTAGTGTTCGATGCGGAGAGGATGTGAGAGTTCGATGTCTTCGACTGGTCGATTCTGGGTGTTGTGCACCAGTGCGTCGACGGCATCCAGTCCGTCCGAGTCGGGACGCCCACCGTAGGCACTCTCGTTGACCTCGATGTACACCCAGTACTCGTCGTTTTCGTCCACGCCAGAGTAACTGATGAAGTAACAGTGGGGCCCGGAGCCGGCGGCGGTCTTTTCCGGAATCGCGTTGCTGAACGCTTTCAAAATCAAGTCGCCCAGGAGGTCCACCTGATTGATTCGGGCGAACGCCGAGCGGGGCATACTGGGGTTGAATATGCTCCCTTCCCTCGCTTCGACGTTGATCGGCGCGAACGTCCCCGAGTTTTGAGGGATATACTCGTCGTGCGTGTAGGTATCAGTCAGGATCGCCCGAACAATGAAGTACGAGGCCGGTTCCGCCGAACCCCTGAACGGGATGTTGTACCCGGTCATCACCTCGTCTTCGGATCCACTGAGGTCGATCGTGAGATCATCTCCGTCGACGGTGAGCTTTACGTCCACCTTCAGACGCTCATCACGGTTCCGACCGTCGTCATCGAGGTATCCCGTTTCGTGGTACGTGCCGTCGGGGACTTTCTCGATTTCCTTCCGCATCAGCGATTCACCGTACTGCATCAGGTCGTCACTGGCCTGCAGGATGCGTTCGTATCCGTACTCTTCGATCAGGCCGAGGAACCGTTCTTTACCGACCTCACACGAGGAGATCTGTGCCTGCAGGTCACCTAAGACCACCCGTGGCGTCCGCACGTTCTCCTCGATCAGGTTCCAGATTTCGTCCACCCGCTCTCCTTCCTCGTAGATCTTCGTCGCCTTGAACAGTGTCCCTTCTGCGTAGACGTCTTCGAGATCGACAGCCAGCCCCGGTGTCGCTGCACCGATGTCGAGGTGGTGCGCGTTCGTCGCAGTCCACGCGATGTGCTCGCCCTCGTAGAAGACGGGCGTGATAACCGCAATGTCGGGAGAGTGGGCCGCCCCGTAGTGCGGGTGATTGTGAATGAACACGTCGCCTTCGTTGATCACTTCGTCTGGATCCTGGCCGCGTTCTTCGAAGGTCTCGAACATACCTTCGACGGACGCGATCAGCGTCCCCACCTGCATCGGCGTGAAATCGCCTTCCGCGATTTGTTTGCCCTCCGCAGTGAGGATTCCAGACCCGATGTCTTCGCTCTCACGAATAATCGACGAATACGCTGACCGAATGAGCTTGTGACCCATCTCTTGGGCGATCGTATCCAGTTCTCCACCGATGACCTGCAGCGTTACTGGATCGATTTGACGCTCCTCGACTACTTCTTCGGCATCCATTGTCATACACGCCCATGTTATTATCTAACTATACTTAAGCCTATGGTGTTTTACAAGTATTTTTACCCTGGTGACCAAGAGAACTGCAAGAACACTCCCACCAACCAATGGGGATCCGGCGACTACTGTTTGGGATATCCAAATACGTGATTCGACTTTTTTACTCCACACGGAGCGCATCTTAACGGAATGAGCCCCCTCATCTCGATCGGAAAATCGTACGAATACCAACCTCGGAACGGACCTTCCGAGATAAGAGAAGTGAATCATACGATCCGAAAGCTCTACTCACTCCAGTTTTGTTCGTAATAGTCGAAAGCAGGAGGTGACGCAGTTCCCCTCCCGCAACGAAGAGGGAGGTTTCTCCAGCTCGCCTTGAAGTGCCGTACAATAGCACGCCTCAATAGGAACAGCCATTACGTATGTATATCTGTAATGGGGATTCCTTCGCTGTCGATGTCGGAGATCTGTGTAAACGGTATCTGTATACTTTCGTATGGTTTGTCTCCACGCCATCTCTCCAGTTTAAATACTGTTTGTATTATTCAAACAACTGAGTTCATATCTGGCCAAGTTACGATCGGGCAGAGAACCGTCTCGCGCTATGAGGACACGGGCATTTAAACAAACCCAATATTGAGGGCGCGAGTCTAACTGGATTGATCAACTATTTTCCTCACGGGCAGATGCCATCACAGGTTTGTGAATCGCTCGATAGCCTTGGAGAGATACTCCAGAAGTTGTCTACCGAGGGGTGGTCAGTCTGCCAGATCGAAGCAGTCGCAAATGACCACAACGAAGAGTCACTACTGGCTGAGATTGAGATTTCTAAGCCGTTTCCCAAGCTGCCACCGGAGAGTGACGAGCCAGCGCTGGAACTGCGGGCCTCCGCAATACACGATGGTTGCATTCATCTCACCTTTCACAGCCCAGCCTTGGCAGACGGCCGACGTGCAGTCGATGTCTCCGCCGAACAGGCAGTAGTACTTCGCGCGACCGACGCCGACTTTACTGATGGCTGGATACAGCTCACGCTCGAGATGTTAATCGAATCATCTCAGGTGTCGGATGACGAACAAAGTGATATCGAGGCTGAACTCGCCGCAGTTCGGGATTGTGCCATACCACCGTACAAGGATACGGACTACCTCCAACACCTGTACGATTCTTGTGAGTCGTTTCGAGAAATGAGCGAACGAATCGACGTGGACGTCTCATCAAGTACAGTCCGCCGGTATATGATCGATGTCGGCATCCACTCTCCAGCCACGTAGCGAGGGTCGGGTACAAAAAGCAGTATATTCGGTCAGCGAAAGAATGTGCGTAAACGACTTTCCCACACCCAAAGGAATATGTTCGCACGCGTAGCGTATATCAACGATTGTTGGCTATGTCGATTATAACGAGAGTCCATTTTTCCCACCCCAATATGGCATTAGCCCACGTGATAAGATCGGATCCACAGATTGGCATCCGGGTCCTTCAGGAAGTCAGTACGGATCCGGTCCACAATATGCATTACTTCGTTATCAATACGAACGACATCAAAAAATTCGACGAGCTTGTGGACGCCGATCACACAGTCGAAGTCGCTGAACGGGTCCCGAGCTACGAGAGTCAGCCCGTATATCGAGTCGAATTTTCGCCCGAGACGATTCTACTTGGTTCAGTCGTCGCACAAGAGAACGGGTTCGCGTTGAACGCGTATCGACATAGCAGTGGGTGGGTCGAACGATGGCAACTCCCCAGTCGCGATTCGCTTCAAAGAATATGGGATTTTGCGGCGGAGAAGTCGTTCGTCTTCGAGATCTGTGAGCTCCATCGGATCTCAGACTGTAAAAGTTACAGTGGGTCTCGTCTGACGGAGAAACAACTAGAGCTGCTCGAGGCCGCCTACGCGAACGGATATTTCGAGAAGCCCCGGGAGATCACACTCGAACAACTCTCAGAGCAACTCGGAATCTCGACGTCTGCAGCGAGCGGCCGCCTCCGCCGAGGGGTCAAACAGCTGATCGAGTCGTCGGACATCGAATTAGCGCTCGAGTGAGAGGTTTCTGAGTGAATACTGAAGATCGGGAGGTAGACACGGAGTGTCTCAACCCCGAGCCATCGCACCGATGAGCGGCTGTTTCTCCGCTGTCGACCCGCTCGACAGTGCCGTAATGGCGTGGGCCAGCGTCTCAACGGTTGAGCGTGTGAATAGCCAGTCCCCGTTCGTTGGCGGCGGCTTCGTAGATCGCTTCCGACAGCGTCGGGTGAGAGTGTGTCACTTCGGCGAGTTCGCTCGTCGTCAGCCCTTCCTCGACCGCAAGCGTGATTTCGGCGATCAACTCGGATGCTTCCGGACCGACGACTTGCCCGCCGAGGACGACGCCGTCGTCGCCGCTCACGAGACGGACGAACCCCTCTGCGTGCCCCGTCGTGAGCGCACGGCCGCTGGCACGCATCGGGAACTCCCCGACTGACACCGTGTGCTCGGTCTGTTCGGCTTCCGCTTCGGTCATTCCGACGGTTGCGATCTCTGGCGACGTGAACGCGACGGCGGGCGTCGCCCGGTCTTTCGAGACGGGATTCCGACCGGCAATCTCGGCGGCGGCAATCTCGCCCTCGGTCGAACCGGCGTGCGCGAGCATCGGTTCACCAGCCACGTCGCCGACAGCGAACACGTGGTCGACGTCCGTGCGTCCGTACTCGTCCGTTTGAATGAACCCATCCTCGTCGGGGTCGAGACCGATTTGGTCGAGATCCATCGTATCGGTTACCGGATTCCGACCCACCGCGACGAGCACCGCCTCGGCCTCGTACTGGTGGCGAGCGTCGCCGTCGACGGATTCCGTACTGACCACGACACCCTGATCGGTGGATCGACACTCCGAGGCGAGTTCGCCGTAGTTGGTTTCGATGCCGAGTTCCGACGCTGCCGAGGAAACCGGGGCGACCAGATCGGACGAGAACGCGGGCATCATCGTATCGAGCGCCTCCACGACTGTGATGTCGACGCCGAGCTTCGCGAACAGCATCGAGAGTTCCATCCCGATGTAGCCCGCACCGACGACGACGAGACTCTCCGGGAGCTCGTCGAGTTCGAGCGCACCCTTAGCGTCGAGCACGCCGGACTGGTCGAACTCGAACCCGGGCAGTTCGATTGGGCGGCTCCCCGTGGCCAACACGGCGTGCTCGAAGGTGAGTCGGTCCGACTCGCCGACCGACTGCTCGATGTGAACCGTGTGTTCGTCCGCGAACGTCGCGCGTCCTTCCACGAACGAGACACGGTTAGCTTTACAGAGCTTCTCGACGCTCCGGTTCATATTTCGAACGACGTCGTCTTTCCACTCGACCATCTGCTGGAAGTCGACGTCAATCTCTGCCGTGATCCCCATCGCCGACCCATTTCGGGCCTCGTGGACGACGTTTGCCGCAGAGATCAGCGCCTTCGAGGGGATACAGCCGCGGTTGAGACAGGTCCCGCCCAGGGCGTCCATCTCGACGAGCGTCACGTCGAGGTCGTACTGCGCCGCTCGGATGGCGGTGACGTATCCCGCTGGTCCGCCGCCAACGACGAGGACCTCCGTGTCGAAGTCGTCACTCATCGTTTTCCCCCACATCCTGCCACGAGAGCCGCGGATTCCGCGCAGCACTCGTCTGGTCGATGCGTGCCGCAGCAGTCATCGTCGGTGCGTCGGCGAGTTCGTCGGACGTCTTTCGATTCGTCGCGGTGAACGCCGCTGCCAACACGTCGAGTTGGTCCTTACTCAACGCCTCGGTGGGCTCGGTCATCAGCGCCTCGTCGACGATCTCCGGCCACTTCGTCGTCGGCGGGTGGACGCCCTCGTCGAGCATTCCCTTGGCGAACTCCGCAGCGTCGACGTCGCCGGCGCTGGCGACGAACTCGTGGTGGAACGGCCCGTACGGGATGTCCAGATCGATCTGAGAGGCCAGATAGTTCGCGTTCAGGACGGCCATCGCCGAGGTATCTTTCAGGCCGCCGTCACCGAGCCGGGAGATGTACGCGTAGGTCTTCAACAGCACCAGCCAGTTGCCGTAGAAGCCGTGGACTTTCCCGATGCTCTCGGCGGGCTCGTAGAACTCGAACGATCCGTCGTCGGTCTCCCGGACGTGTGGGTCGGGCAGGAACTCCGTGAGTTCGTCGACGACGCCGATCGGACCGGCTCCCGGGCCACCGCCACCGTGCGGCGACGCGAACGTCTTGTGCACGTTGTAGTGCATAATGTCGAAGCCCATATCGCCGGGGCGGGCCCGACCGAGCAGCGCGTTGAGGTTTGCGCCGTCGTAGTAGAGCAGACCACCCGCGTCGTGGACGATGTCAGCGATATCGGCGATGTCGCGTTCGAAGAGCCCGAGCGTGTTCGGATTCGTCAGCATCAGTGCGGCCGTCGAATCGCCCACGGCCTCTTCGAGCGCGTCAACGGGGACTCGTCCGTCCTCGTCGCTCGGGAGTTCCACCACGTCGTAGCCGGCCATCGCCGCGCTCGCGAAGTTCGTGCCGTGGGCCGACGCGGGCACGATCACTTCGCGTCGCTTGTCGTCTTCGTCGTTCGACTGGTGGTAGGCGCGGGCCACGAGGAGACCAGTGAACTCGCCTGCCGCTCCAGCGGGCGGTTGGAGGGTGGCGGTCTCCATTCCGCCGATCTCCGCGAGATACTCCTGGAGTCCGTGGAGGACCCCGAGGGTCCCCTGGGCATACTCGTCGGGACGGTCGGGGTGGATCGCACCGTCCTCCAGCGCCGCGACGTCCTCGATGAACTTCGGGTTGTACTTCATCGTACAACTCCCCAGCGGGTAGGGGCCGTGTTCGACGGAGTAGTTCATCTGTGAGAGCCGCGTGTAGTGACTCGCGACCTCGGGTTCGGCCGGTTCCGGGAGCGTCAGTTCGTCGCGAACCAACTCGTCCGGGAGGTCGACGTCGTCGTAGGTGACCGTCTGCGTCCGCTTTTCGGACAGGAGCGGTTCGTTGACCGGTTCGCCGCTGTCGGTTTCGCGCGTCCACGTGGCTTGTTGGTAGTTCATTCGAGTACCTCCTGGACGGCCGCGACAAGGCCATCCACGTCGTTGCTGTTGGTTTCAGTCACGCAGATCTGGATCTCGAACTCCCCGACTTCGTGGACGAGGAACCCACGATCCGCCAGTTCGGAGGCGACCTCGCTTGCGGGGCGCTCCGTGCGCGCGACGAACTCACGGAAGTGGTGCCGGTCGTCCACCGGAGCCGTAACGCCCTCGACGGCGTCGAGTCGAGCAGCGGCCTCAGACGCCGTCGCCACGCAGTCCTCGGCGAGCGCCGCCAGCCCTGAGGCTCCGAGCGTGGCAATGTGGATCGCCGTTCGGAGCGCGACCCACGCCTGGTTCGTACAGATGTTCGACGTGGCTCGCTCCTTCCGGATGTGTTGTTCTCGGGTCTGGAGGGTCAGGGTGTACGCACGCCGACCCTCGGCCGTCTCACTCGTTCCCACGAGTCGCCCAGGGACCTGCCGCAGATATCCTTCTTTGACGGCGAACAGACCGAGTCCCATCCCGTGGCTGGCCGAGAGGCCGAGGACGCTCGCGTCGCCGATGACGATGTCGGCGCCCACGGCGGCCGGCTCTTTCAGGAGCGCGAGTGCAACGGGATCAGATCCGAGGCAGAACGCCGCTTCGTGGTCGTCCGCGAGGGTTGCGACCGCCGACAGTCGCTCCTCGATCGCCCCTCGGGCCGTCGGAGATTCGGCGTACACCATCACGACGTCCTCGTCGATCAACTCCCCAAGGACGTCGACGTCTGTGTTTCCATCAGTAAGGGG
Organism: Halobellus sp. Atlit-38R; assembly: GCF_003665925.1. Classification (NCBI taxonomy): domain Archaea; kingdom Methanobacteriati; phylum Methanobacteriota; class Halobacteria; order Halobacteriales; family Haloferacaceae; genus Halobellus; species Halobellus sp. Atlit-38R. The sequence continues at coordinate 19,777 of NZ_QXIJ01000010.1, read as the reverse complement.
GTACGTCTCTACCGCCAACTCCGCTCCGTCAGCGTAGTTTTCCAACACGCTGCGTCGCTCCGAGCGGATCGTCTCGGGGACGAGGACGCGCGATCCGCTGGTCTCTCGGACGCGTGCGGCAAGCAGCGCTGCCTCACCGAGTGCGGTCGCCGCGTCGTACATCGAACAGTTGGCGACGTCGAGCCCCGTCAGTTCGACGATCATCGACTGAAACTCGAAGAGCGCCTGGAGGAACCCCTGCGACGTCTCCGGTTGGTACTGTGTGTATGAGGTCAGAAACTCAGAGCGCAACGAGAGGTAGTCGACGACCGATGGCACGTAGTGGTCGTAATGCCCGCGACCGAGGAACTCCGTCCGGTCGGCGTTCTGTCCGAGGAGCTCCTCGATTTCGGTCACGACCTCGTACTCGGATTTCGATTCGATGTCAAAGTCCCCGTCGAACGCGACTGCCTCCGGGACGTCGAATAGCTCTTCGACGCTGTCGGCGCCAATCGCCGAGAGCATCGCGTCCACTTCCTGCGGCGTCTGGGGGGCGAAGGGGCTCGATTCGTCCGGTTCGTGTGGGTGTTCCGTTCCGTCGTGCTGTATGCGTTGCATTGTCGTTATTCGATCTGCTCGCGGTAGTCGTCTGCGTCGAGTGCGTCGTCGGGTACCTGTCCGTCGATCTCGAAGAGCCAGCCCTCGCCGTACGGGTCGGTGTTGAGCAGTTCCGGCTGATCGAGAACAGCCTCGTTCGTCGCGGTCACCGTCCCCGAAACCGGAGTGTAGATGTCCGAGACCGCCTTGATGCTCTCGACGACGGCACAGGCTGCTCCGCTCTCCAGGGAGTCACCCTCGCCCGGGAGTTCGACGAACACGACGTCGCCGAGTTCGTCCTGTGCGAAGTCGGTGATCCCGATTCGAAGGGTGTCCTCACGGTCGTCGATCCACTCGTGTGAGTCGGTGTACAGTACGTCGTCCGGTGTCTCGTGCGTCATTGGTGCTCGGGTTCCTGTAATGCGTCGTTCGTCATCGTCTCTGTGTCGAGCGTTCGGTGCGGATTATTCGCCACACGATTCGAGGAAGGGGGTTTCGACGACGGTCGCCTCGACGGACCGATCGCGGATCAATACGGTGAGTTCGGTGCCGGGCGAGGCGAGACTGGAGTCGACGTATCCAAGCGCGATCGGGATCCCGATCGAGGGACTCATCGTCCCGCTCGTCACCCGTCCGACGGAGTCGCCATCGGAGCGGATCTCGTAGCCGTGACGAGCGATCGCTCGCTCCTCGATGCGCAGTCCGACGATCTGTTCGTCGGTCCCGTCTCGGGCCTGTTCTACGGCCGACCGACCGACGAAGTCCCCGCTATCGAGGTCGACGACGAATCCGATGCCAGCCTCGTAGGGAGTGTGCGGTTCGTCTTCGGGGTCGAAGTCCTGTCCGGAGAGTAGCAATCCGGCTTCGAGACGAAGGGTATCTCTGGCGCCGAGCCCACACCGCTGGACATCGTCGAACAGGGTGTCGATCGCCGTCGCATCGTCGCCGGGGAACAGGATCTCGACGCCGTCTTCACCGGTGTATCCGGTCCGGGCGACGAGGCACTCGACGTCACCGATCGAGGTCTCCGCGACGGTGAACGGCTGCAACTCGTCGATTGGGTCGTCCGCTTCCGTCTCGACACGAGCCACCGCCTCGGGACCCTGCACCGCGATCATTCCTGTCTCGGCGGTCCGGTTCTCGACTGTCACGTCGAGGTCCCAGCGGTCGGCGTGCTCGCACAAACGATCGTACAGGGGCTCGTCGTGGCCGGCGTTCGGCACGACGACGTATTCACTCTTGCTCGGGTGGTCGTACACGACGATGTCGTCGAGTATGACGCCGTCGGACCGGAGGAAACACGAGTACTGGGCCGCACCCGCTTGAAGGCTCCGGATGTCACTCGGAACGAGTCGGTGTAACAGCGTCTCCGCGTCGGGCCCGTCGACCACCAGCTGTCCCATATGGCTCACGTCGAACAGCCCGACGCTGTCCCGAACGGCTCGATGCTCCTCCCGGATCGAGTCGAACGAGACTGGCATCTCCCACCCACCGAAGTCGGTGAAGTCAGCGCCAGCCTGACAGTGAGAGTCGTACAGCGGTGTTTGGTTGGATGACACAACGTACACTACACAACTGCAGGTATTTATGCGTTTTTTACTTGGATAATTACGTATTTGTTGAATTCTGTCCCAGAATTTTTCGCGACACGTGAATGCAATGGGTCGGGGGCTCAGGAAGTGAGTCACCGATATCGATCAGTACGGATCTGTCTGACCGATGGGCTGGGTCCGCGTTGACGGCGTACTGTGGCGTCTCAGCGGCAGAGCAGAAAATCCGATCGGAGCAGTTCGGTGAGCTATCTCGCGGGGCCCCGAGACGGCTTTCGCCTCTGCGGGATAGCCGTAGTGGACAATTCGGGTCAATTACTCAGAGAAGGTGTTTGATTTGGTATTTATACGACAATTGGTGTCTAAAACAAAGCCTGAGATGACGACAACGATTCTCTCTCGGGAGTCACGCTCCGGTGAGCCCAGCAAATTCGGATTTCGTGAATATTTATAAACTGCCTCGACAACAGTCGACCGTGCCAAGAAATGGACGCGAACTAACCACGACCGCCACCTCGCTCCGGGTCGTCGACGTGATCAGTCGACTGGAGGGGGCCCAGATGAGCGAGATCGCTGCGGAGTTGGATCTGGCCAACAGCACCGTCCACGCTCATCTGACGACGCTTCGCAACCACGAACTCGTCGTGAAGGAGGGCAACGAATTCCACCTCGGAATCAAGCTCTTTCACCTCGGCGAACAGGCGCGGCACAGAAAGCCCGAGTACGAAATCGTGCGACAGCACGCGCACAGACTGAGCAATCGCCTCAACGAGGAGGTCGCGTTCGCCATCACTGAGCACGGCCGGTCAGTCATCATTTTCGACGAGAACAACGACCCCACGAAAGAGGGCTTTCAGGTGGGACGGTACTTCCATATGCACAACTCCGCGAGCGGCAAGGCGATGCTCGCAGAGTGGTCCCGCGAGCGCATCGAGGAGGTGCTCGATCGGTGGGGGCTCCCCAAGGAGACCGAGAACACGATACAGAGCAGGGCCGAACTCTACGAGGAGCTAGAGCGGACCCGCGAACGCGGCTATTCGCTCAACGACCAGGAAGCCCTAGAAGGGCTGATGGCCGTCGGGATGGCCATCACGAACCCAGACGGGAGCGTGCTGGGCTCGCTGGACGTGTCGGGACCGCCGTATCGACTCTCCGAAGACCAGATCGCCTCGGAGTTGCGGGAGACCGTGATCAAGATCGAACGCGAAATCGCGTCTCGGTGAACGATTCTGCCCTGTCCGTCTCCGTCGAGCGCTCCCCGGAGGCTGCGCTCTTGTCTCACGACTCGCAGAATTGATCCGTATGGACGCGCGTCGAGTCTCACCGGAAAGTCACTGAGCCACTGGGCGGTCGGAAGTTCCCATACTGTTGACCGCGACCGATCACGTCCCGGGGTGACTGCAGTACACAGATCCTCGTAGCCGGGGTGATAGTAGCATTTTCGTTGACCTCATTGATCAAAATGCGTTCGTTTTATTCATTTTGTTCGTTCTATTCGTTTTATTCATTGACCTATATGAATTCAACGAGTGTGTTTGCAAATGGACCGCGGTGCTGGGGGTGGATGCCTACAGCTCGAGGGAGCTGAAAAATCAACAGACAGAGAACGAAAACCCAGCCCTGACCCTCACTCCAGATCTCGGTCTCCACTGCTGACGAACTCTTTGACAACCTTCTCTTCCGCACGGTGGAGTTTCTCGCTGGTCGTCGACTTCGCGAGGCCCACAGCGTCGGCCAGTTCGGTGAGTGTACAGGTCCGCGGCGTGTCGTAATAGCCCCGCTCGATTGCTGTCTCGAGGAGATCGTACTGTGCCTCGGTCAGGAGCGATTGGGTGTCAATCGACCGTGTGATCGACAGTAACTCGAACGGAATACCGAACTGGTCGAGTAGCGTGCCGAGTTCCGAAAGCTTCTCTCGGGAGGCCGTCAGTTCGAGCGTCACCTCCCCGTCGACGATGGTGATCGGAAGTTCCAGTGGCACTCCCGCTTCGCTCAGTGAGCGGATCAAGAGCGGTTCCGTCGTCTCGAATTGCACGAGCGCGCGGTCGGCCTGCGCTTCGAGAACCGTCACCGAAACGACGGAGTCGTACCTGTCGACCGTGGTCACTATCGGTTTGATGTCGTCTGCGGTAATCTCGACGAGTCCGACCCCGGTTTCCCCGGTGGGCATCGCAGCGAGCACCGTGAACTCGGCGTCGGGATACTGCTTCGAGAGCGTCGAGACCCACACCTGTTCGGGGAGTTCCAGACAGAGCGTCGCTCGGGGCATCGTCGACGTATCTGTGTTGGAGTGGAGGTGGAAAAATACGCACGAATATGTTCGTCTTCACATCGGGTCGAAATCGGTGAGCACCTCCTGTGACGGAAGCCGAGGGTTTTCGCCCCGAAGTTGAGAAAACGTGTCCCTATGCCCCGGGGATCCCGAACGCTCCGACGCCGAGTCGGAGAACCGAGTTCACGAGCAGGAGGATGATCAGAGCCGCAAGCCAAGCCACGACGCCGATCTGAGCGGCTTTGACCCAACCACCCGGGTACCGCCAGTTGATGACTCCGACCCACACGACCAGCGCGATGAGCGGACCGATGAGCGGGATCCAGGCAGTGAGCGCCCAGCAGATCGCACCGAGCACCGCTGTGATGACTGCGTGTCCGTAGTCGTCGACGTCGACGACGAGCCGAGCGCTGACGTAAATCGCCAGCCCGCCGATGAGCAAGGCGATGACAAACGCGACGATGGAACCGACAAAGGGAACGGCCATACTGTACTATCAGTGGACAATGGAATAACAGTATGGGGACCAACCAGAACACCACCCTGCAAGTGTTCTAGGAGGCTGGCTCTCGACAGTGGGAACCACGATACTGTGGTGTCGCACATAGTATGGGGTCCGGTCTCACGGACACCACCCTGCAAGTGTTCTGCCCCGTTCGTTCCCGGGCGGTGATTTCTCGAGGAGTTGTGCCAGAGATCAGCCGCCTCGTCGAGGTCACAGACTAGATTGCTCTGGATTTTGTGGACCGACAAGACACCCGAACCCAAGCAGGCGGTGCCGCTCGATTTCTAATGAGTGACTTCCGCTGCGACCCCCCGCGAAAGAGATAAGTGTTATCATTCTACACGTTAATTGTTATCATATAGTAACGGAGGTGGCCCCTATCACAAACTACGGATTCGTAATCGATAACCGGAAGTGCATCGGCTGTCACGCCTGCACAGTCGCCTGCAAGGGCGAACACGACGACCCCATCGGCGTGAACAAGACGTGGGTAAAGTACATCGAGAAAGGGGAGTTCCCGAACACGAACCGGAACTTCTCTGTGATGCGCTGTAACCACTGCGACGACTCCCCCTGTACGGATGTGTGCCCGGTCACGGCCCTCTGGGAGCGCGAAGACGGCATCGTGGATTTCGACCCAGAGCGTTGCATCGGCTGCAAAGCCTGTATGCAGGGCTGTCCTTACGACGCGCTCTACATCGACCCGAACACCGAGACTGCCGCAAAGTGCAACTACTGCTCGCATCGGGTGGACTCGGGCCGGGAACCGGCGTGCGTGACTGTCTGTCCCGAAGACGCCATCCTCGCCGGTGATCAGGAGAACGCCGACACCGAGATCAGCCGCACCATCTCTCGGGAGGAGGTCCAGGCTCGCAAGCCCGAGAAGGGAACGGAGCCGAAGCTGTTCTACGTCGACGGCGACGAAGGCAGCACCACGCCAGGCACGACCGCGCGCGAGGAACACTATATGTGGAGCGACGCCCCACACCAGGTGGAGACGGAGGGCGCAGAAGTTCCGGACTTCGACCTCCAGAAGGCCGCCGAGTCGTTGGCCGAGTCCGATGTCGCCCTCGGGGGTGGCGACGACGAGTCGGAGGCCCGCGCCGATGGCGGGAATCCAGACTGCGGCTGCGACTCCTGTGCCTGTGGTACGGGCGAGAAGTCGGAATCGGCCGCCAACGCGGACCCGCTGTCCGACGGCGGCTACGGGACGGCGGCCGCGGCGACGTCGAACGACGACGACTCGAAGGGTCGCACCGAGCGGGCCTACGAACTCCTGCACGAAGAGGCCAAGCGCGTCTACGACGTCGGCGAGAGCCACTATCAGTCGTGGGGCTGGGAGGTGTATTCGTACACGTGGACGAAGGGCATCTCCGCCGGGACGCTGCTGCTATCGGCGCTGTTTATGCTGTTTGGCGTGGTCGACCCCGACCCGATTACCTTCGCCGCGAGCGCTTTGGTCAGCAGCCTGTTCCTGGCTGCGACGGGCGTCCTCCTCATTCTGGACCTCGAACAGCCGACCCGATTCCACTGGGTGCTGCTGCGGCCGAACTGGAACTCCTGGCTCGTGAAGGGAGCCTACATCATCACAGTGGCCGGCGCGTACCTCGGGTTTGCCGTCGTCGGGGGCTTCCTCGGCGTCGAAGCCGTCGTCCATCCCGTCTCGCTGGGAGTCGGCGCTGTCCTCGGCGCAGCGACCGCCGTCTACACGGCGTTCCTGTTCAGCCAGTCGAAGGGCCGAGACCTCTGGCAGAGCCCCGCGATGCCGCTACATATGTTCGCCCAGTCGGTCATCGCCGGCGGCGGGACGCTGGTCATCCTCGGTGTCGTGGGCGTGCCCGGCTTCGGTGAGATGGTCGGGCCGTCCGCGCTGGCACTCGGCGCCGGATTGGTCCTGCACGCCGTCCTCGTCGCCTCCGAGATATTCACGCCGCACCAGACCGAGGACGCCGAGGAGGCTGCCGCCCGGATCACCCGTGGCCGGTTCCGGACAGCGTTCTGGGCCGGCGGTGTCGTCGTCGGCATCGTCCTGCCGCTGGCGGCGCTTGCCGTCGGGTCACCTGCCCTCGCGGCGGCCGCCGGCGCACTCGCGCTGGCCGGACTGTTCGCCTTCGAGTACTGCTGGATAACTGCCCCGCAGACCATTTCACTCGCCTGATTATGGGACACGAATTCGATCCGAGCCGTATCGAGAAGTTCGCCGAGCGGCTCGGCGTGATTTCGAACCGAACCGAAGAGACGAAGAAACAGCGACAGCGCCGGGGCGTCGACGGCGTGGACCGCATCGCGCCCGAAGGCCAACTTGGCTCGTATCCCGACCCCGAACAGTGGCACGACTGGGTCGAGTACGAGTCCGAAGGCCTCCCGAAGGAGTACTCCGTCGTGCCCACCGCCTGCTTCAACTGCGAGGCGGGGTGTGGATTGCTCACGTACATCGACAAGGGGACGGGCGAGATACGCAAGATCGAGGGTAACCCCGAGCACCCCGGGAGCCGGGGCCGGAACTGTGCGAAGGGGCCGGCCACCATCAACCAGGTCAAGGACCCACAGCGGATCCTGTATCCACTCAAGCGTGACGGACCCCGAGGGAGCGGACAGTGGACCCGTGTCTCCTGGGACGAGGCGCTCGAGGACATCGCCAGCGAGATGCGCCAGACCATCAAGGACGGCCGCGAGAACGAGATCACCTACCACGTCGGGCGTCCCGGCCACGAAGGGTTCATGGACCGCGTGATCAACGCGTGGGGGCTGGACGGCCACAACTCTCACACGAACATCTGTTCAGCGGGCGCCCGAGCGGGCTACGCCTTCTGGCAAAAGTACGACCGCCCCAGCGCGGACTTTGCGAACGCCGAGTTCATCCTCTTGCTGTCGGCCCACCTAGAGTCAGGTCACTACTTCAATCCTCACGCCCAACGCATCATCGAGGGCGTTATGGAGGGTGGCCAGCTAGCCGTCCTCGATCCACGGCTCTCGAACACGGCCGCAATGTCGGACTTCTGGCTCCCCACACAGCCAGGGAGCGAGGCGGCCGTCCTGCTGGCGATGGCCAACGTCATTCTCGAGGAGGGGCTCTACGACGAACAGTTCCTCCGGAAATGGGTCAACTGGCAGCAGTTCCTCGACGAGGCACATCCCCACCGAGAGCGGACGTTCGAGACGTATCTCGACGTACTCCAAGAGACGTACGCAGACTTCACGCCCGCCTACGCCGAGGCCGAAAGCGGCGTCGATGCCGATATGATCGCGAAGGTCGGCCGCAAGATCGGGACCGCCGGCTCTCGATTCGCCAGCCACATCTGGCGGTCCGCGGCGTCAGGTAACGAGGGCGGCTGGCAGGTCTCACGAACGCTGCACTTCCTCTCAGTGCTCACCGGCAGCGTCGGCACGAAAGGTGGCACCGCCCCCAACGCCTGGCACAAGTTCGAGCCCGAGATGCCCAACGAACCGCCCCGCCAGCAGACCTGGGACGAGATGCAACTCCCGCCGGAGTGGCCGTTCGCTCACTACGAGATGAGCCAGTTACTCCCGTACTTCCTCAAGGAGGGGCGCGGAGAGTTGTCGGTGTACTTCACCCGCGTGTTCAACCCCGTATACACCTATCCGGACGGCTTCTCCTGGATAGAGGCACTGTCCGACGAGGATAAGGTCGGGATGCACGTCGCGCTCACGCCGACGTGGAACGAGACGGCGTATTTCGCCGACTACGTGTTGCCGATGGGCCACAGCCCCGAGCGCCACGACATCCAGAGCCAGGAAACCCACGCCGCGACGTGGGTCACGTACCGCCAGCCGGTCCAGCGGGAGTACGCAGAGCGCGAGGGCGAGGACGTAGACCGCACCTACGAGGCCAACCCCGGCGAGGTCTGGGAGGAAGACGAGTTCTGGATGGACCTCTCCTGGCGAGTCGACGAAGACGGCGATCTCGGCATTCGCGAATACTTCGAGTCGCCGTACCGCGATGATGAGGGCGAGGAATCGGCCGGTGGCGGCGCGGCTGACGAGCGTGAGGGGACGGTCAACGGCGGCGCGACTGACGAGCATAAGGAGTCGGCCAGCGACGGCACGGCTGACGAGCACGAGATGGGCGTAGATACTGCCGACGCCCCACAGATGACCGTCGACGAGTACTACCGCTACATCTTCGAGCACGAGGACAACCTCGTCGAAGCGGCTGAAGAGAAGGGGATGGAGCCGCTTGAGTATATGAAACACCACGGGGCGTTCGAGGCCAGCCAGAACGACTACGAGCTCCACGAGGAGCCGGTCGATCCAGCCCTGTTGGAGCACGAAGCCGTGTTTGTCGACGAGTACGACACCATCCATCGGGTGCTGTCTGCTGACGCCGATGTCGGCGCCGCAGAGACAGAGCCCCTCGACTACGACGGCGACGCCTTCGAATCCCGCGTCTACCAGCACGACCGGGTCGCGCTGGGCGATCTCGAAGACGTCGAAACGACGGTCGAGGGCGTCCTCGTCGACGGCGAACCCAAGCGCGGGTTCCCCTCGCCGACAGGCAAACAACAGTTCTACTCGAAGACCCTCGCCGACTGGGGCTGGGACGACGACGAGTACACCATCCCCCACTACCTCAAGAGCCACGTTCATCCCGAGAACATCGACTACGAGGCCGGCGAGATGGTGCTGGTGCCGACGTTCCGGCTGCCGACCCAGATACACTCCCGGTCTTCGAACTCGAAGTGGCTAGAGGAGATCTCCCACAACAACCCCGTGTGGCTCCACAGCAAGGACGCAGCGCGCCTGGGTGTCGAGACGGGCGATCTTGTCCGGGTAGAGACCGACATCGGCTACTACGTGAACGAGGTGTGGGTGACCGAGTCCATCAAGCCCGGCATCGCCGCGATGAGCCACCATATGGGGCAGTGGAAGATCGATCGTGACGGTGACGGTGACGCCGACGGCGACTACGACGAGGGTGGCGATCCGTATGGAAAAGTCACCGTCGACCTACAGGACGGGGACAGCACGTGGGGTATGCGCCAGCAATCGGGCATCGGCCCGTTCGACAGTGACGACCCCGACTCCGCGCGGGTCTGGTGGACCGACGGGGGCGTCCCGCAGAACCTCACGCACGCCCCCCACCCCGACCCCATCTCGGGGATGCACTGCTGGCATCAGAAGGTCCGCGTCCGGCCCGCGACCGAGGACGACTACTACGGCGACGTTTACGTCGACACCGAGCGGTCGATGGAGATCTACCGCGAGTGGGTCGAAAAGACCAGCCCGGCACCGGGCCCCGATGGGATGCGCCGCCCGAAGTGGCTCAAGCGGCCCATCGCGCCCCCGACCGAGCCCGGCGAGGACGACGCCTGGTTTATCGACGGCCCAATCGGCCGTGAGAACCGCTGGGACGCCGAGAGATTCGGCCCGCAGCGCGATGAGTGAGCCGGATCCGGGGCGTAGTTCCGCGATAGCCCGAAACTCGGCGGGATCGGAGGGGCGCGAACGATGACGTCCGAGGCCTCTCCGACCGACCGTGCCGCGGCCGTCCGCGACGCCATTGCGTCGGCGGGCGTCGGCGAATCCGAGCTCCACGCCGACCTCGTCGCAATCGATGGCGTTGGTGAGGTCGTCGTGCGTGATGGCGTAGCCTCGGTCGAGGTCTCGCTCCCAGTACCGAGCGAACGACTCCGAGAGCACCTCGCCAGCGTCATCGCCGACGCAGCGGCCGGGGTCGAAGACGTCGACTCCGTCGAGGTCGGGTTCCGCGGAGACCCCGCTGACCCCGGCGACCGGATCGAAATGGTGCCGGACGTGAAGAACGTCGTCGCCGTCGCCTCCGGCAAGGGCGGCGTCGGCAAGAGCACTGTCGCGGCGAACGTCGCAATCGCGCTGGCCGACGCCGGCGCCTCCGTCGGCCTGGTCGACGCCGATGTCTACGGCCCGAACGCGCCAGCATTGTTCGGCCTCAGTGAGCGGACACCCGACACGACGACAGCTGACGAGATGGTCCCGCGAGAGGCCCACGGCGTCCGTGTGATGAGTATGGGATTCCTCACCGACGAGGACGACCCGGTCATCTGGCGGGGGCCGCTAGTCGACGAGTTCATCAAGCAACTGTTCGGCGACGTCCACTGGGGCGAACTGGACTACCTCATCGTCGATATGCCACCAGGAACCGGTGACGTGCAGCTGTCGCTCGTCCAGCACTTGCCCGTCGCGGGCGCGATCATCGTGACGACGCCCCAGGAGGTTGCCGTCGACGACGCCGGTCGCGGCCTCGTCGGATTCGCCCGCTACGACGTCCCCGTGCTCGGAGTTATCGAGAATATGGCCGGCTTCGAATGCCCCGATTGTGACGAGGTCCACGACATATTTGGGACCGGTGGCGGCGACTTCCTCGCCGAAGAGTACGGGGTGCCAGTCCTCGGCCGCGTACCTCTCGACCCCGCTGTCGGGACCCTCGCACCCGACGAGGGCGAAGATCAGGCAGTCACCGGAGCTGGCATCGACCTGCCGCTGATCGGGCGGCTCCAGTTACCTCGCACGCGTGAGGAGCGCGAACAAACTGGGTCCCTGCCTCCGATGGCGCTGCGCGAGAGCGGGGGCGAAGCCCGCGGGCGGCTGAGGGCTGCCGCCACGCGCGCCGCAGCGCGACTGAACCAGGCTGCCGTCCAGTTCGACCACTGACTGCTCCTGATCGCGTCGCCTCGTCCTCGAGTGCGGACAGCAGTTGACCTATATTACAAGGCTCGTCTCCAGACACACCACCCTGCAAGTGTTCTAACGGCCCATCGACGATACACAGACACACCACCCTGCAAGTGTTCTAACGGCCCATCGACGATACACAGACACACCACCCTGCAAGTGTTCTAATGGCCCATCGACGATACACAGACACACCACCCTGCAAGTGTTCCATACGGTCTGTCGACGAGGCGCACACACACACCACCCTGCAAGTGTTTTAACGGCCCATCGACGATACACAGACACACCACCCTGCAAGTGTTCGGTGTAGGTGGTGAGTGTTGGAGGAAAAAGCAGGATCCCCCTACGTGACGAGATTGAACAGGGAGTTCGCGCTCTTTGTGCCAAGGCCTCCGCCTCGAATTAAGTGAAGTGCCAGATCTGCTGTTGAGTCTCGTCGTCAGGATTGGGGGCCTCGAAAGATGTTGCCTCGTCCTCTTTGTAGTGTTCCAAGATATTCCACACATTGTTCGGGAGCGCTTCCTGATAATCGGATTTTACGACAGCATTGATGATGTCGATAGGATCGTCGGTAACCTCGTAGATGAATCGTCGACCGCCACGGCGACCCTGATTGTGGTCTTCAGATCTGACGAACCCCTGCATCGAAAGCTGATCGAGGTATTCGTAGAGTTTGCGCTCGGAACGCGGGTCGCTACCCACGGCCTCGGTGATCGACGAGTACAGCGTGTAGATCCGCTTCGTTCGAGCCTCGTGCTCGGGTTCGATGATCGCGAGCGTTGTCGCAATGTATGCGAGTGCCTGCTGTCGAGTGAGGTCGTTGTCGAACGAGTCGAGAATCTCGTCCGTCTCTATCGTTTCGGTGGCCCGGCGAGTGTGGTCCTCAGTGACCGACGATTTTCCGTCCATCCGCGCGTATTCGCCGGCTTTTTCGAGGATCTTGAGTCCCTGGCGAACGTCACCCCGCTCTTGGGCGGTGAATGCCGCAGCGAGTGGGATCACGTCGTCGCTCAAGACGCCATCGCGGAAAGAGAGATCGGCATAATACCCGAGAATGTCACGGAGTTCGTTGGCATCGTACGGTCCGAACTTGATCTCCCGCTCACCGAGGGTGCTTTTGACCTTGGGCTCCAGCGAGTCGACGAACTTCAGGTCGTTCGAGATACCGATGAGGCCGATACACGCCTCGTCGATCGCAGCGTTCTCACTCGCCTCTGCACGCGGGAGGTCGTAGAGGAAGTCGTTGCGGGCGTCCGGCGGTATATTGTCGATCTCGTCGAGGATGATGAGGACGTTCCCACCTACATCTTCGATTTCTTCGTACAGGAACTCGAAGACAGTGTCCGTGCTATATCCACTCTTCGGGAGTTGATTGTCGGGACTCCGGAACTCGTTTACGAGTCGGCTGACGAGCCGGTAGGACGATTTGTAGTTCCGGCAGTTGACAGGGCCGAGGATGTCAAGGTCGACGTTCTGCTCGTCTGCTTTCTCGAGTAACATATCCCGGACCCACTTGGTCACCGCTGTCTTGCCGACTCCCGTTGGCCCATACACGAAGACGTTGTTCGGTTCGTGGCCGACCACGACGTCTTGGAGGGCGTTCACATAGAGGTCGATTTCTTCATCTCGGTGGAAGATCGTCTCGGGGTCGAAGCTGTCCTTCTTGAGCGGTTGCTTGGCCGCGAAAATCTCGTCCCGCCCATCGAACGGATTCTCGTCCGTCTGTACCATCTTACTCCCAGTTTTTAGCGTCTGTCGTTATAAAACCCAGCACCAGGCTGCAAGTGTTTCAAGTGTTTTGCGTCTCTCGGTTTTTCGGACCCACACACACCACCCTGCAAGTGTTCTTAGATTTCGCGTGTGAGGGGCAGTTCCTCGTCATTCCCAACGTGGAGTGGCCTTTCCGCTAGCTAGAGTTACTGCCTACTGCTGCTACAACTGACTAGAATATCCCGTTATAATATAATATAAATCTTTTTGAAAAAGTAAATAATGGAATAGTAGCTAGAGAAAGAAAACGTAGAAGCGTCTCTATCAGTATAATATGAATATAGACAACTAGTGACCATTTTATTTATATGCTACTGGTCTCTGTCCATATTATCGGGTATCTCATTGCCGACGCTCAGAACACTTGCAAGGTGGTGTGTGTGTGTAGGTACTAGGGATCCCGTGTGAACGATCTCGAAATATTTGATCAATCGGCTTTTCGAGGCCTGTAACTGATTGTGATAGCCTCAGCGGAGTTCAGGGAGTTGGGATTGGTACTGCCTCTAGGAGCTGTGGAACACCTCTCTGCAAGTGTTCTTTTGGAATCGAGCGAACCAACACGGTTTGAGTCCCGAGTACCCCGATCCTCCACAACTGCAGAACACTTGCAAGGTGGTGTCTGAGGGATCATTGTGGGTTGGCTCCGACGCCTCTGCCGTTTCGATGCTAAAAATACCTCTCTAGCGCTAGCAAAGGAACCGTAGAAAAGCGACGGGTGTTATGTGGTGTGTCGCGAGTTGGAGCCGTACTCTGCTACCCTGAACGAGTGAGACGTAGCACACGAGCGATGTAGATCTGCTTCCAGAGGGCCCACCCGCCGACAGCGATAGTTGCCAATCCAAACAGCGTCAGACCGACCGCCCCCCAATGCATCTTCGTGAGCGCACACGACAACGTTTCGTCCGCACACGCCCCAAACAATTCCTGTCTGACGGCACCAAAATAAGTAATCCACACGCCGGCGAATCCGGCGCTGGCACCGGCTACTGCCTTCAAAACGAGTTCTGCGACAGTCGGTGGGTTGGCACGTATCGCGTGCTGGACTGTTCTCCGAGGTCCGGTTCGATGGGAAGCGATCGTCGCGATAACCAAAAATATCGCCGCAGGAACGAACAGCAGTCCGGCCGACCACATTCCGAAAACCGTGAACCCGAGTAACAAGAGTGAGGCCATCCAAGCGATCGGAGTATGATTCGTCCATACTCCGAACATTCCAAGGAGACTGAAAAGGACGGCAAGCAGCACGATCCCGCTGAAGAATACATCCCTGAACGGATGTGGACTCCAGAGCCATCCCGCAGCGACACTAGCGGCGAAGACCGATAGCGCGCCGAAGAACCGGCTGACAGGCTCAAGCTTAGCGTGGTGGAGGGCGAGAACCATATCGGAACTTCACTGCGGTCGAACTTAATTCCTCACAATAAAATAACATTCTTGCGCGATGTCGTTCAGCGCAGACGACCTCACTCGTCCACGTCGTCCCGGGCGTGAATCTTGGCCTGTTCGCGAGCACTGGGATTGACCGACTCTTTGAACGGGACCTTCGCCAGCGTCGCATAGACAGGTTCGCCGGGCTCCGCTGCGTACTCGTCCGGGAGGTGTACCTCGAACTCCAGGTCGAGATCTGCGTCGTATATCGAGTCGTCGAGCGGGACGTCGGTCGCGGCCTGTAGTTTCTCTGCTGGCACGAATCCGAGGCCGAGGTTCGCCTCGAGATCCGGATTCCACCCCGCCGACGTCAGGTAGCCACATTCGTCGCCCGTCTCTGGATCCGAGATGAGCCAGTAGTCCGAGGCCCATTCCAGAATCGGGTCGCCTGCCATTTTCAGACCAACCAGTTTGTGCGTGAACGGGAACTCGCCGTTTTCGATGGCTTCCTTTTGACGTTCCAGTTCGGCTTTGCCGACGTAGTCCGCGTCCTTATCGTCGGGGACCTGATAGCCGAGGTTGACCTGGAAAGGCGACGTCTCGTGGTCCATATCCTGCCCTAACGACAGGATTCCGGCAGCGATCCGTCGACGACCGTTTACTGGCGCCGCGGCACCACCGTGGTCTTTGACCGTTTCGAGTACCGGGTTCCACACTGCTTCGGCGTTCGTTGTCGCTTCACGGACGTATATCTCGAACCCTGCCTCTCCGGAGAAGCCCGTTTGGCTCACCAACACCGGGACGTCGTTGATAGTCGCTTCCAACAGTCCGTAGTACGGAACGTCTTCGACCGCGTCATCGATGAGCGACTCGATCACGTCGGGCGATTTCGGGCCCTGAATCTGCATCGGCGAGACGTCGATCTCGTCGACGTCAACCTCGAAGTCGTTCCCAATTGTGACCCCTTGCAACCACTGCAGTAGGTCCGAATCGGCGATGGAAAACCAGAACTCGTCGTCGTCGGGACGCAACAGGACGAAATCGTTGAGGATGCCACCGTCATCGTTGCAACAGATGGCGTACTTGCCACGCATCGGCTCGATGTCAGTCGCATCCCGCGTGATGACGTAGTTGACGAATGCCTCTGCGTCGGGCCCTTTAACACGAATCTGGCGTTCGACTGCGACGTCCCACAGCGCTACGTCGTTGACCAGCAGTTCGTACTCGGCTTCCGACCCTCCGTCTTCGGGGTCGATGAACGCCCGAGGGTGATACATATGGTTGTACACCGTCGCCTCGTGACAGCCTTCCTCGACGGAAAGATGCCAGAATGGCGACTTCCGGACTCGGTTCGAAATCACGAGATCGATGTCTGCGTCGCCTGATTGACGCAGATTTCTGGGAATGGTGCGGTCCGATTGGTCGACGCTGGGGTAGTTCGGATGGTGTTGATTTCCAGGCATTATTATCTATGTCTGTGGTCCTACGCCGTTGTTGAACAGCTGTCCCCAGAGACGCTCGAATCGACCGGCTTCGACCGGCGAGGTGGCCCTGGCGGGGAGGTAGAGTTCTAGTTCGGTCGCTCTGTCTCGGTCGTCAGCGCGGGTTCTCGCTACCATGCGACACAGTTGACGACCCGTACCCGCATTGAGTTGTATCTTAACTTTATAACATATTTAAGTAGAGGTCCGGAAGAGTCTGTGAGGCTGCGGAGTGACGAACACTGAGGCGACAGATTTCTGGCGTATTTGGATCGAAACTCGTTCACATTCCCCTATTACATCCGCGGTGAAGGTCCACTACCAGTTACAATTCGGGACTGGCAGCTGATGGTCGTATCCGCGATATTCACCGTATCGACACCACCGTAAATCGGCAAGTAGCTCACGCGGCGTCGACTCACAGTCACCCTTCACCCGCTGGAGGGATAATACGGTGAAAGAGAGTGCCCAGGATCTGACCATATCTAGCGATACGAATTTTTCGTGGACCTAGTTAGTCTTGAGTTGGCTGTAGTACTCAACTAATCGATACACTAGTGTAATTGATATTCTTGACCAATCAGATTCCGGAGACGATCCAGATGGCTGCTCATACAGTTCTTAGTAAAAGGCGTAACACGAACGTGAATGTTTCTTGCGAGCCAGATCCCGAAGCTCTTGTTCTACTAATTTATTTTCATATTAGTTATATTTACAACTATTAGTTTCAAAAAATATCTAAATTGTTAGAACCAGAGGGTCCTGTAGCAATCAGTCGTATTTCTGAAAAAACACGTCCCTCGACTTGGACAACTGAAATCACTTGGCGGAGACTTCAGCCGAGTTCGGGCTCTCCGGCTTGACGCTCGACTGGGAGGAATTCTTAGATTGGCTATAGTGGATTCGAACCTGGATTATTCGAGTTTGATCCATCGCCTCTACCTGCAGTTGTACACCTTCTACACCAAATTTTTCTCCCTGCTCAACGAGCCGGCCAGCCCGGTGAACAAGAGTCCTGCGAGCGTCTCGAATTCCTCCCCATCTGGTAGGCCCAAGCCAAGTTGCTCATTTACCGTAGCAATATCTACATCACCGCGAACAAGCGCTGTCGTTTCGTCAAGTCGCGTGATCGGTGCATCTTCTGCTCCTTCGAGGATTTCCCCGACGATTTCTTCTGTCAGATCCTCTATCGTCACGAGTCCTTCCGTCGTCCCGAATTCGTCGATAACGACCGCCATCTGAGTTCGAGAAGTCTGCATTTCACTGAGTAGTTCGTCTACAGATTTACTCTCTGGGATATGATGGGGAGGGTCTAAGAGTTCAAGCCCGCTAAGAGGACAATCTTCGCCACTTCGGTGGGCTGCAATGAGCTTATGAATATCAGCGGTTCCGACGATATCATGTGAACTACCCTACCCTACTCGCTCACGGCTGACGCCGTTCGCTCCTTGAGGGTAGGGCTTCCTGCTTCCACGACGCGCTTTGCAGACACCTGAGTGGTGTCCGTAGGGAGCGCAGTCTCCACAGGCGTTAACGAATCGCTGCGCGATTCGTTCGCACACCAGAAATCGAAGATTTCTGGGGACGTTGATTCGGAGTGTCCCACTCCTACGTCTCCGAGACCGCGAGAAAGAATGTTCCACGCCGCATTCGCGTCCCTATCCGCCTCGAACCCACACGACGGACACGAGTGTTCGCGTACCCACAGCGGCTTGTCGGTCGAAACCCCGCAGGACGCGCACTCCTTGGTCGTCCCTCTCGGGTTGACCGCGGCGAAGTGTGTTCCTTCACGCTCGCACTTGTATTCGAGTAACGAGAGGAACGTCCGCCACGCGGCGGAGGCGGTGTTGCGGCTGTTCGATGGCGATTCCAGCATCCCCTTGACGTTCAGGTCTTCGACCGCCACGAGGTCGTACTCCCGAGCGTAGTAGTTCGAGAGCTTGTGGAGGAAGTCGCGGCGCTTCCGTCGGAGATCGGCGTGACACTCCGCGACCCGTCGCCGTTGCTTCTCGTAGTTCGCAGAACCGTGTTGCTTCCGCGAGAGCTTCCGTTGCTCGCGTTCCAGTCGCTCCCGCTCGGCGGAGAGGTCGAGCGACCCCACTGCGGTTCCGTCGGTGTCGTGTGCGTACTTGAGAATCCCTACGTCGATACCAACACACTTCTCGGGGTTCTCGGGCGGTCCGGGCGGTTCGTGGTCCATTTGGACGCCGAAGGTGGCGAACCATTCGCCCGTCGGTTCCTTCTTGACCGTGACCTGTTTAATCGTCGCGTCGTCGGGGATGGCGCGGTGAAGCCGAATCGGTACGTCTGCGAGTTTCGAGAGTGACAGTACAGTCTGACCGCCCTTCTTGTCGAGCTTGAAGCCAGACTGACTGTACGTGAAACTGCGGAACTCCCGTGGTGGCTTCCACTTGAGTTGGCCGACGCCGTAGCCGTTCTCCTTGAGCTTGGAGAGGCCTTTGAGGTTGTCGAACAGGCGTTCGACGACGGTTTGGAGAACCTTCGAGTACACGTCAGAGAGGTCGTCCCACCACGTTTTCAGGTCGGGGAGCTCCGCCCGAAGCGTGGTCATAGACGGCAGTTCGCCGTGTTCGTCTTGGTACTCGTTGAGGCGGCAGAGCGTGTGGTTGTACAGTTGCCTACAAATGTCTCGGTGGCGGTCCAACTCCTCGCGGTGGGCGTCGGACGGCTTGAGACGGTACTTGTAGGCGTAGTACATCCGTTACTCTCGTTTCTCGATTAACTCGTCCGAGGGTGTCATAGAACGAGTAGCACACCAAAGAGCAGGGTGAACGCTGAGGTGGATGAGTTCAGCGACCCTGCAAGATGATCCTTCGGTAGAGTCGTTCTTCAATGTCGCGGAAACCGAGACGCTAGCGTTGTTTGAGCATCTCTCTTTCGAGTTTCTCGAAGAGTTCGACGTGTTCGCCCCGGCGGAGACGGGGCGAACACGAGAGCACGAACCACCAGAGCTGATGCGTGGCTTTCTCCACTGCTACTACAAGGACATCTACGGCATTCGTCCCGTTGAACGAGAGCTTCGGAACACGGTGGTCTGGCTGAGCTGTGGCTTCGATCGACCGCCGTCAAGAGACGCGGTCGATCGCTTCCTCACTGACCTCGAACACGTCGTCGACGAGCTCTTTGACCGACTCGTCGAGCAGGCCGCCCGCCGTGGCCTGCTCGACGTCACCTACTGCATTGATTCAACTGATGTGAGGGCGATGCCCGCCGATCAAGACGCATCGAAGTGCTACGATCCAACCGACGACGAGTACTACCACGGCTACGGCTGTACGATCGTCTCGACCGGACAAAAGATCCCGATCGCGGCGGAGTTCACAGAGAGTAAGCAAGCGCCAGAGGAGACGGCGATGCGCGTCACGCGTGACGCGCTCGCCGTCGCCAAGCCGATCTGGATGGTCGGTGACAGCGCCTACGACACGCTTGACTGGGCTGTGTTGAATCGCCATACTGCAGTGGAATTCACTGTTTCACAGCCCGCTTGATGTTATAGACGACACACATCAGAGCGATTTCTCGGAACTCACGGAACCAAGAACGCGCTCGCACGGCGAAG